>JBPCLT010000122.1:0-4620 GCA_051003015.1 Rubrobacteraceae bacterium
GGGGCGGTCGAGGCGACCCAGGCGATCATCGGCGGCGAAATGGACGCCTCGGTGGCTCAGAACCCGTACGCGATGGGCAAGGTCGGCGTGGAGCAGGCGGTGGCGGCTGTAAACGGCGAGTCGGTGAAGCCCAGGATCAACACGGGCCTCACCCTTATAACCCAGAAGAACGCCGACAGCTACCTCAAGGTGAGGGAAGATCAACTCGGCTCGCTGCTGGGCGTGCAAAACTGAAGGGTCCTGGGTGAAGGTCACCGAAGCTCGTAGGAGGGCTTTTTCGGAAGCGCCGGGGTGTTCCGGGTCGTGTTTGCCTCCCCTACGCTAGTGGCACGAATTTGACATGGGATACCGCGAGCGTCGCTACGGAAGGAGGTGCCAGCCGATGTGCTACACGCGCAAGGACCGCGACCTCGAGCAAGAGGCGCGCAGGATTGTCGAGGGCAGGCTGATGGAAGAGGAAATCCGACACCGGCACGAAGAACATCGTCGGAGAAGAGAGAAAGAAGAGAGTCCGCCGACCGAGAAGGTCGGGGAGACGGTGGACGCAAGGTAGCCCGAAGGGTAGCCCGGAAAGCGCGATCTCGTCGCACCGGCCCCGGTTTCCCGACCGGGGTCTTCTTCCGCCCCGCGCACGAGGAGAGGAACGAGGGCGACGACAATGCCGGACGAGGCGGGCCCGGCGTCGGCCCAGACGGTGGGCGCCCTCCGAAACGGCGCCCCCGGCAGCAGGGACCCGCGGCGGTACCGTCCGTGGTCGCCGGGCGGCAGCGGATGTTGGAAGACCCGGGCCACCCCGAGCTCGCGAGCTGGGCTTCGACCCCGTCACGGTCGGGGCGTTACTCGCGTCGCCAGGCGAGCAGGCCGCGGGCTCGGCCGAGTCAAGGGTGAGCGTAGTCCATCGTCAGGACGGGTTTTAAGAATACAATGCGGTTTCGCTCGCGCGAGGTTGGCTCCTGAGCGCCTCGGCGGGATCTCCGAAGGGTGTGGTTCCCCGTTTTTCGGACGCTACTCGTCGAATTGGGAGACGTGGAGATGGCTGGTGGCCTCGCGCATTGCCCTCTCCCCGCGCCGGTCGTGGCGGGGTCCGAATGTCCGGCGAGCTTCCAGCCGGTGGGGAGGTCACCCGGGCGGTAGCGCGACCCGTCGTTGCCGGTCTCTTCGGGGATCCTTCGCACCGCCGCCCTGCGCTGCCAGCACCGGCGGTTCGCGCAAGGGCCGCGATGGTTCGGACCGAGGTTCTTCGGTCCCTGGATGCGGGTACGGCCTCCGCCCACGAGCGGTCTGCCGATCCCGGGGAGGGGGCCGTCTTTGTGCACCGCTCCGGGGTGACCCGGGGTGGCCGTGGCGCCCGCACCGTGCGAAGATAAAGAAGGATGGGAAGCTCGGGCGGCACACGGACGGGGGCAGCTCCCCCGCGGATAGGCGGCCGCGAGGACGCAGTCCGCTGGGCGCGCTCACTTTTGTCGGGGGAAGATTTCGTGGTCCTCGACTCGGAGACCACTGGCCTGGGCACCCCCATAGACTTCGTCGAGGTCGGGGTCGTCTCCTGTCGGGGGGAGCCGCTCTTCGACTCGCTGATCGAGCCCTCGTGTCCCATAGAGCCCGGGGCGTCCCGCGTCCACGGCCACACCATACAAAGCCTTTCGGGCGAGAGGTGTTTCGTCGAGGTCTACCCGGCCCTTCTGGAGGCACTGTGGGACAAGCGGGTGGTCGTCTACAACGCTTCCTACGACCGCAGGGTGTGGGACGTGGCCGTGGGGCGCCTGGGGGCTCGGGCGGCGCTGGCCGGTAAGCTAGCACCCTGGGAATGCGCGATGCGCGCCTTCGCGGCCTACGTGGGCGAGCGTTCCAAGAGAGGCGGCTACAGAAACCAGAAGCTGCCGGACGGCGACCACACGGCCCTCGGGGACGCGCGGGCCACGCTGGCCCTGATAGAGCGTATGGCCGAAGGGACCTGACGGGACATGAGACCGCGGCGAGGGAGAAAGATGGCCCGGCGCGCAGCTCGCGCGCTGGCCCTCTGGCCGAGCCGCGGCTTTCCCGACCCCGACTTCGCGGGGCGATCCAATGACTCAGTATAACTCATGTTATACTTTCCGCATGAAGACGGCTGTCTCCATACCGGATCGGATCTTCGAGTCTGCGGAAAGTTTCGCGCACCGCCGAAAGATGAGCCGCAGCGAACTATACGCCAAGGCACTCGCCGCTTACCTCTCGGAGCACGAGGCGGAAGGCATCACCGAGCGCCTGAACGCCGTTTACGCCGGAGAGGCAGCAGAGCAGAGCCGTCTTGATCCACTCCTCGAGCGCATGCAGGCGGACTCCATGGACTCCGCCGGGGACGACTGGTGAGCCCTCCTGAGCGTCCATGGGACGACCCCATGGGGGACTTCAGGGAGGAATCCGAGGAGGCGCCCAGACGAGGGGAGGTCTGGTGGGCTTCAATGCGCGAGCCGGTCGGTTCGGAGCCTGGAAGCCGCAGGCCGGTAGTCGTGGTCTCCTCCGACGAGTTCAACCGCAGCCGCATCCGTACGGTGCTCGTGGCGGCCGTGACCAGCAACATTGACCTCGCGCATGCACCCGGCAATGTGCTCGTGGCGTCCGTGGAGACGGGCCTGCCGAGGGAATCGGTCGTCAACGTCTCCCAACTGGCGACCCTGGACAAGAGCTATTGCAGCGACCGGGTCGGTTCGCTGGGCACGCGCACCATGGTCGCCCTCGACAACGGACTGAGAACGGCGCTCCAGGTGTGAACTCCACGCGTGAACGACGGGCCGACCATCCGAATAATCTTACACACTAAACCGGTACTTCTTACTTCTTCGTGAGCAATACCCCATGCCTAAGCAGAAAACGTCCTATCCGCCGTGTAAGATTATGTAGATAAGATGCGCGATAGCGGTCCGAGGGAGAGCGGGGCACATGGCCGAGACAAGGAGGACAGCCGCGACGGTGGATACTGCGGAGACGACTGTGGCGGCGCCTGCCGGTCACGACGGACTCTACCTCGGGGACGCGATCCACTTCTTCCTCTCGGCCAAGCGGGCGGGCGGCCGCTCGTCAATGTCTCGAAAGTTGTGGGTTTGGTTTTTCCACTGCCTTGAGGGCGTCCATCGTGAGGTAGCGCTTCAGCGCCCACTCTTCGCTGCTCCTCAAAGCTATCTCCGTGGCCAGCGTGCTCGCGCTCGTCTCGTTGGGGAAGACTCCCACCACCCTCGTCCTCCTCTTGACCTCCCGAAACAACCGCTCCAACATGTTCGTCGTGCGTATCCTCCCATGGTGGGAGCCGGGGTAGCCGAGGTAGACCAAAGCGTCGCTTACGCCGGCCTCGAACACCGAAACCGCCTTCGGGAAGCGGGAGCCGTAAAGCTCGACGAACTCCTCGCCCAGAGCCCGCGCGGTCTTCTCGCGCCTCACCTTGAAGATCGCCTTTATATCCTCGGCCACCTCGCTCATCGCGCTGGCCGGCACGCTTGAGAGCACGTTGCGCTCGAAGTGGACGACGCAACGCTGCCACTCCACTCCGGGCAACTCGCCGAAGACCGCCGCCTTTATCCCCTCGTGCTCGTCGGAGATCACCAGCCTCACGCCTTTGAGGCCCCGGTCGATGAGCCCCCGGAGCAAGGAGGCATACGCCGCGCCCTTCTCAGAGCCGGCCACCTCTACCGCCAGAACCTCCCGAAAGCCCTCCTCGTCCACCCCAATGCAGGCCAACAAAGCCATGCTCGTGACTCTCGCCCCCCATCTGACCTTCAGGTAGGTGGCGTCCAGATACAGATAGGGATAGCTCTTCTCCTCAAGCGAGCGCTCTCGCCATTCCTTCTGTTGCTCTTGGAGGCGGGAGACGATTCGACTCACGGCGTCCTTGCCGACCTTCACACGGCTCAGGGCGTCGGTGACACCGGCTATCTTCCTGACCGAGATCCCAGAGAGGTACATCTCAAGGATCGCCTCCTCCACGTCGCCCGTCATCCGCTTGTAGCGCTCGAAGATCTCCGTGGCGAACTCGCCCTCGCGGTCGCGCGGGACCTCCAGGCGCTCGATCTTGCCCGCGGGGGTAACGAGGTTACGGGTGTAGTGGCCGTTTCGCTCGCCTCGCCTGGTGGGGCTCAGCTCCCGGTGGCCGGCTTCCAGATGCTCGGTCATCTCCTCCTGGAGGACCTCCTCCAAGACGGCCTTCACGCCCTGGCGGACTCTAGCCTCCACGTCCCGCTTCACGTCATGCTCGAACTCATGTTTGGGGGTCAAGTACGCCTCCTTCGTGCTCAACCCACAACTTACCAGACGCTATCTGTTCAGGTTCCGCGGCGCACTGTAACCGAACCAGTGTTTGTACTGTTTGCGCGTCTCCAACTTCGCTCGATTTGCTAGCAGATATGCATATGCTTTCGGATAACTATACTGCAAAGCACTCTCACGGTGGTTTGTTGGAGTGGGATGTGCGGGTTAGATTCGCCTGAAACATGGCTTGCTCAATCCCCGTCAATCCCCGTAAGTACGCTTCAATTCAACCATAAATCGGGCCCTTTTGGATCGCTATCGGACCCTTTCGCCGAAATCAACAAACCACCGTTATACCATCCTTATGTGACGTTGCGTGCTACGAACACTGTCAAGAAT
>JBPCLT010000123.1:0-5337 GCA_051003015.1 Rubrobacteraceae bacterium
CGGGAGCCTACTGAGGTCGCGGGACGGTGGTGGGCAGCAGGTCTCGCCTTTCGAGCTGTTCTTCGATCTAGTCTACGTCTTCGCCGTAACCCAGCTCTCTCACAGGCTGCTGGGCGAGCTCACCGTCGGCAACGCGCTGGAGACGCTCTTTCTGATGCTGGCGGTGTGGTGGGCGTGGGTCTACACGACCTGGGTCACCAACTGGTTCGATCCCGGTAAGTTGCCTGTGCGATTGATGCTGGTAGCGGTGATGCTCGCCAGCCTGGTCATGTCG
Organism: Rubrobacteraceae bacterium; assembly: GCA_051003015.1. Lineage (GTDB taxonomy): Bacteria > Actinomycetota > Rubrobacteria > Rubrobacterales > Rubrobacteraceae > JACDGB01. The sequence continues at coordinate 275 of JBPCLT010000123.1, forward strand.
GTCGCGATCCCCGATGCCTTCGGCGAACGCGGGCTGATGTTCGCCGCCGCCTACGCCGCGATACAGGTGGGACGTACCCTGTTCGTGATCGTCGCTCTGGAGAAGTCCTCCTCACTGGGCAGGAACTTTCAGCGGATACTCTTCTGGCTCGCGACAGCCGGCGTATTGTGGATAGCCGGCGGCTTGCTGGACGGTGAGGCACGGTATGCGCTGTGGGCGCTCGCCCTGGCCGTGGAGTATGCGGGGCCGGTGTCCGGTTTCTGGACGCCGGGGCTCGGGCGGTCCACCACCGAAACGTGGAGGACAGTCGACGCCGGGCACGCCGCCGAGCGTTGCCAGTTGTTCGTGATCATCGCCCTGGGCGAGTCTCTCCTGTTGACCGGTGCGACGTTCGGCGGGATCGAAGTATCCACGGCCACCGTCTCGGCGTTCGTGGTGGCCTTCATCGGCAGCGTGGCGCTGTGGTGGCTGTACTTCGCCCGCGTCGCCGAAGAGGCCCGCGAGGTCTTCGCATCCGCCGCCGATCCGGGACGGATAGCCCGCTCCGCGTACACTTATTTCCACCTGCCGATGATCGCGGGCATCATCACGGTCGCCGCCTCCGACGAGCTCACCGTCGCGCACCCCGGAAATCCCGGAACGCCCTCCTCTATCGCGCTGATCCTCGGCGGAACGGCGCTGTTTCTGGCCGGGCATACGCTCTTCAAGTGGGCCGTGTTCGGACTGGTATCCTTCTCGCGCATAGCCGCGATCGTCGCGCTGGCCGCGCTCATACCCGTAGGCTTCGTGATACCGGCGCTCGCTCTCTCCGCGGCCGCAGCCCTGATCGTGATGTGCGTCGCGGCGTGGGACACTCTGACCCATCCGATGAGCGCGCCTTCGCCGCGACGCTCCGCTACATGAGCCTGGTCGTCCGCCGTTCCGTGGCGCATCGTGCGCTAAGATAGGTTGCGTAGTCTAGTCAGGACTTGGGAGGTTGCGACGAGATGATATCCGAGGAGCAGGTGAGGCATGTGGCGAACCTCGCCCGGTTGGGCTTGACGGATGAGGAGGTCACGCGGATGGGCGGACAGCTCGACGCCATCCTGGATAGCATAGAGAAGATCCGGGAGCTGGACCTCGATGACGTGCCACCCACGGCCAACCCGTTGGAAATGACGAACGTCCTGCGCCCCGACGTGCCGTGCGAGGAACTTCCGCGAGAGCGCGCTCTCTCCACCGCCCCCGACCCCGTGGACGGCATGTTCGCCGTCCCGAGGATAGATTGATGCTCGACCTGACTGCCTCCGCGCTGGCGGAGAAGATAAGGGAGGGTGAGATCTCCTCCCGCGAGGCTGCCGAAGCAGCCAACCACCGTGTCGAAGAGGTCGAAGAGCGCGTTCACGCTCTCCTCACCCCGACCCCCGATATCGCCCTGGAACGGGCTGACAGAGTGGACGAACGCCTGAAAAACGGTGACATAAAACCGTGGGAGGGCGTCCCGCTCGTTGTCAAAGACGTGCTCTCGACGAAAGACATCAGGACGACGTGCGGGTCGAAGATCCTGGAGGACTTCACGCCCCTCTACGACGCCTCGGCGCTCGTGAACCTCGGCGAGGATCTGGTTATGGTCGGCAAGGCGAACATGGACGAGTTCGCGATGGGCTCCTCTACGGAGAACTCCGCCTACGGCCCGACCCGCAACCCGTGGGACCTCGGGCGCGTGCCTGGCGGCTCCTCCGGCGGTTCCGCGGCGGCCGTGGCAGCGGGCGAGGGATGGTGGGCTCTCGGGACGGACACCGGAGGCTCTGTGCGTCAGCCCGCCGCACTGTGCGGCATCGTGGGCCTGAAGCCGACCTACGGCCGGGTCTCCCGCTACGGTCTCATCGCCTTCGGATCGTCCCTCGATTGCATCGGCCCGATGACCCGCGACGTGCGCGACTCGGCCCTTTTGCTCCAGGCCATAGCAGGCTACGATGCCCTGGACTCCACCACCGCGAACGCCGAGGTCCCTGATTATCTGGCGGACCTCGAAGGCGGCGTCTCGGGCCTCAAGATTGGGGTCGTCAAGGAGCTTATGGACGAGCGCATAGACGCAGGGGTGCGCGGCGTGGTCGAGAACGTCGTTGGCGGTCTCGAAGAGGCCGGGGCGGAGGTGGGGGAGGTGAGCCTGCCGCACGCATACTACGCGCTGGAGGCATATTACATCATCGCTCCGGCGGAGATCTCCTCCAACCTGTCGCGCTTCGACGGGGTGCGTTTCGGGCTGCGTGAGCCCGCCGAAGGGGTACACGAGATGTATCGCAGGACCCGCGAGGAAGGCTTCGGAGACGAGGCCAAGCGTCGCATCATGCTCGGCACGTACGCGCTATCCAGCGGGTACTACGACGCCTATTATGCTCAAGCCCAGAAGGTGCGGACGCGCATGATCCAGGATTTCCGCCAGGCACTCTCAAATTACGACGTGCTCGTCTCGCCGACCGCGCCATCGGTGGCGTTCGAGATCGGGGCGAAAACCGACGACCCGCTGGCGATGTACCTCCAGGACATCTGCGCCGTCCCCGCGAGCCTGGCCGGGATACCGGCGATCAGCATCCCCGGAGGACTGAGCGATGGTCTCCCCGTGGGCATTCAGCTCATGAGCGACCACTTCACCGAGCCGATGCTCCTGCGCGCCGCCCGCGCCGCCGAAGAGGCGGCGGACTTCCGTTTCGAGTTGAAGCCTTGAAGAACGCTCAGTTCACCCTGCTGCTCTGTCCTCCGCCGCCTTCGTTCTGCTGGCCGCGCACGCGGAAGGCCGTAATCAGCAACAGAACACCGAACGCCACGGCGTAGATGCCGATGAGCCACACGAGGGAGAGTATCCCCACGGCCGGCAGGACCGCGAGCGCCAGTCCGAAGAGTATGGAGATGATGCCGCCAACGATCAGCGCCCATTCGCCCGTGATCTCGCGCCGCAGCCTTATGGCCGTGGAGATCTCGGCACCCCCGGTGATTATGGCCCAGGCGGCTATCAGGTAGAGCAGAGCGATGGCGGCCAGGCCGGGGAGCACGAAGGCGATCAGGCCGGCCACGATGCCCACCACGCCTTCCAGAAACAGCAGCCAGCGTGGCATCCCGCCCCTGGCTCCCCCGAACACGCCGACGATGGAGAACGCACCGTCCACCAGGGCGTAGGCGCCGAAAAGCAGGATCAGGGCTTCCAGGGCGATGCCCGGCCGCAAGAGCGCGGCCAGACCGAAGAGTATGGCGATGCCGCCGCGCAGCGCCATAGCCCACCAGTGTCCGGTCGCCGCGGGTAACGGCTGTATGTAGCTCATGACCCTTCCTTCCCAACGCCTCGTCGTGCGGGTCCGCCTGCCGGCTAAAGCGACGATCCCGCTATCGTTGGCATCAATTATATGCGCGCGTCCCTGCGCATGCGATAGCGGATTCTCCCGTGTCCCGTACCCGGATCTCGGCGAAGGCGTGATGATAGTGGGACATGCCGGCGCGAGGGTTGCGCGGACCTGGCGGTGCTAGAATAAGAACGTCAACGGCGGCAACGCGCAGCGGGGGATCGGCACTTTGCAGACACGGGAAGAGCGTACCTATCAGGCGGTCATCGGGCTGGAGTTCCACGTCCATCTGGCTACCGCGACCAAGATGTTCTGCGGCTGCCGGGTTGTGTACGGCGACGAACCGAACACTCACACGTGCCCGGTCTGTCTCGGGCATCCGGGGACGCTGCCTGTCATAAACGAGAAGGCAATCGAGCTCGGCGTAATGGCCGGGCTGGCGCTCAACTGCGAGGTGGCCGGACGGGCCGTCTTTGCCCGCAAGAACTACTTCTATCCCGACTTGCCGAAGGGCTATCAGATCTCCCAGTTCGACGAACCCATCTGCACCGGCGGCCATCTCGACGTGCCCGTGGGCGGTGAAACGGTGCGTGTCGGGATAACGCGGCTGCACCTGGAGGAGGACGCGGCCAAGAACGTCCACGTCGGCGTCTCGGGGAGGATGCACGGCTCGGTCGGTTCGATGGTGGATTTCAACCGGGGCGGGACGCCGCTCATGGAGATCGTCACCGAGCCCGACATCCCATCGCCGGAGGCCGCGCGGGCGGCGGCCAACCACCTCAAGGAGATCATGCGGGCCATCGGCGTCTCGGAGGCGGACATGGAGAAGGGCCAGCTCCGATGCGATGCCAACGTCTCCATCCGCAACCCCGACGGCTCCTTCGGCGTCAAGACCGAGCTGAAGAACATGAACTCCTTCCGCTTCGTGGAGCGCGGTCTCGCCCGCGAACTGGAGCGTCAGCAGGAGATCCTGGATTCCAGCGGCAAAGTCGCGCAGACAACGCTTCACTACGACCCCGAGACCGACGAGGTACACGAGCTCCGCAGCAAGGAGTTCGCCCACGACTACCGCTATTTCCCGGAGCCCGACCTCCTGCCGCTGGAGCTTTCCGGGGCGTGGGTGCGTGAGATCGAGAGCCGCATGCCTGAGCTGCCGGATGAGATGCGCGCCCGCTTCATCGAGGAGTACGGCCTCTCCCCGTACGATGCCGGAGTATTGACGGCGGATAGGGACCTTGCGGCTTACTACGAGGCGGTCGCCGCCGAGGTGGACCCGAAGCAGGCGGCTAATTGGATCTCCGGCGACCTCCGCAGCCTCTTGAACGAATCCGATACGGAAATATCCGACTCCAAAGTGAGCCCGGAGCATATGATCGAGTTGATCTGTCTGGTGCGGGACGGAGCCATCTCCCGCTCCGCCGCCAGGGATGTGCTCGGCGGCGTCTTCGAGACCGGAGATTCTCCTTCCGCCGTCGTCGAGCGCGAGGGATTGGCCTCGGTCGGCGGTGACGAGCTTGATGGGATCGTTGAGGAGGTCATCGCCGCCAACCCCGACGAGGCAGGACGGGTCAGGGATGGGGACAAGAAAGTCATGGGCTTCCTGATCGGGCAGGTCATGAAGGCCACTCGCGGCAACGCTGACGGCGGACGGGTACGCGAGATCCTGCTCCAGAAGCTGAACTCCTAGGGCGTGCCCGCCCCTCGCATCGGCATACTGAGCGCCGGCGATTCTCACCTCTCCGACGC
>JBPCLT010000124.1:0-5895 GCA_051003015.1 Rubrobacteraceae bacterium
CGAGGCCGAAACCTCCGCCGATGACGACTCCGCCCAAGAAAGCTCCGCCCGCGTTGGCTACGTTGAAGGCCGAGATGTTGGCCGTTGACGCGAGAGTGGGAGCGTCGGCGGCCTTCTGGACGATCCGGGCCGCCAGTACCGGCACGGCAACGTACGCGACCACCCCGAACACGAATACCGTGAGCGCGGCCGTCACCTGCCTCTCTTCGCCCGCGAGCCGCACCGCGACGACATTCGCCACGCCGAAGAACGCCCCGAAGGCGAGCGCCGAGACGATGCGTCCGGCCATCAGGGCCGTGTAGCTTGGGGCAATAGCCACCACGGCGTTTCCCACGACGAAGACGCTCATCAGCGTGAGCAGCAAGGTTTTCCTGGGCATGCCGACCGTCGCTACCGTCAGGATGGGGCCGCCGAACACGACGCTCAGGGCGAAGCCGGTGACGAGCAGCCCGGCGGTGGGGATCGTCACCCCGAGGTCGCCCGACACCTCCGGCAATAGTCCCACGATCACGAGCTCAGTCGTGCCGAGAGCGAATGTCCCGAGCGCGTGCAGCGCCAGAGGTAGCCTGTTCTGCCTGGTTTCCAGTGACTCGCCCACGAGATCACAACCCCCTCGTATCGGATTTCCGCTCGAAGCTGGAAAGCGAGCTGGAGCGTGGGGAATTGGCGGCCCTGCGGTGGGCGGGGAGGGATCTGACGATCGATCCCCGTGCAGATGATCCGGCACAAGGACACGTGGGTCTCGCCCGCCCTCGCGGCGTTCCTTGACACTTCCCGAGAGGTGCTCTCCGCCGGTGAGCTACGGACCATGGCTGGATAGGACGGTTGTCGTCCAAGATCAGCCGAGAGTTATCAGGGGACTTCACGTGCTGGCGCGTCCGCGGCTTCGTCGCCGCCATCACCGTTCTGGAACAAGACCCCGGCCGTCCTCGAGTCGGCGTTCGGGTCGTGGTCGGACGCCGGGTCGTCCCAGGCGAGGTCCTGCTGGGCCTGTGGCCGCTGTCGGACGATGACCAGAACGACTTCTACGCCAGACACAGCCATGCCGAGGAAGACGGAGCCGCCGACGCTTTGCCCGAGGAGGGGGACGCCGAGCAGAGCCGTGACGGGGGGCACGAGATAGAGCAGGCTGGTCGCGGCCCCGCCGGAGCGGCGACGCAGCAGCACGAACAACAGGGTGAAGCTGGCGATCTAGTTCACCGTGGCCAACCACACGACCGAGCTCACCGCGCTTGTGGTCAAGGGCAGCGCCAGCCCTCCGTGCGCCGCGGCCACCGGGAAGCTCGTGACCGTTGCGCCCAAAAGCTGGATAGCAGTCCCGGTTCGCAGATCGACCGTTTGCCCGAACCGTTTCTGATAGAGCGTTCCGCCCGTGAATCCGATAAGGGCGAGGCCGGTGAAGGCATATCCAGCGAGGTCGCCAGTGCCCCCGAGCTGTTCGCTCAGTGAGATCGCCACCCCGATGAGGCCGAGTGCGAGCCCGAGACACTGACGTCCCGAGAGGCGCTCGGAGAAGAGCGGGACCGCTGCCGCCGCGACGAGAAGGGGGCAAGAACTCATGATCAAGGAAGCGAGTCCCGCCGGAACGCCGAGGCCGAGCCCGAGGTACAGAGGGGGCCGAACTGAACCGTCTGCAGGAGCACGCCGGTGAACCAGGAGGTTCATCCAGACCCGTGGATCGCGCGGCCATGGGGCGCGGGTGACGAGAGCGATGGTGGCGAGCAGGACGAGAGCGATCAAAACCGCCAGGACAGCAGCGCCAGGGGTGAGCCACTGCGGGCTCTGATCGAGCCGACCAGATAGCCGCTGCTCCAGATCAAGATGAAAACGACGGGGAGGGCGACAGCCGCTAGCCACCGGATTACCCACCCGTGCGGAGTTGATTCCGACTGCGGCGTATCGCCCGGTCGGGGCTGCCGATGTTAGTCTGGCTCACGGAGCCTCTCCGTAAATCCACCGTTCGAGAAGAAGTCATCCAGGATCCGCGCCACCTCACCCGGCGCGTCTTCCATGACGAAGTGTCCGGCGCCCGGAACGATGGTCAGATTCGAGTTGGGGATCTTTTTCGCCAGGACCTTTGCCTGGGCGGGGTCGAGCCACCTGTCTTCTCCGCCCCATACGATCCGAACCGGAACCTCGATAGAGCCGAGTAGCGGCTCCAACCCGGCAGTGTGACGCTCGTCGAGTTGTACGTCCTTCCTCAAGTACGCGGCCTTACCCTCTTCCCCCCGCCACTGTGACAGGTACGCCTCGAAAACGGCTTCTTCGAGGGGCCGGCTGGTGGCAGTTCGGAGATGGGAGGCCACGATCGCCTCGAACGGGCCCAGGGGCATCGTGCGGTACGCTTCCACGTGAGCCTTGACGTGCTTCAAGGTTGGCGTGCCCCACGGCGTCAGCGCCACGGGGTCCAACAACGCCAGCCGCCCGAAGGCCGCTCCCTCCATCAAGTGCGCCCGGAGGACTATCCCACCACCGATGTCGTGGCCGGCGACGGCGGGCTCCTCCAAACCCCACGCCCCCAGAAGCTCCGCCAGAACCCGAGCCTGGGCGGCGATGGATACCTCCTGGCCCTCCATCCTCTCCGACTGCCCAAAACCGGGCAAATCGTAGACGTAAACCGTGTGGCACCTGGCGAGCGCGGGCGCGATCTCCCGCCAGAGATAAGAGTTGCTCGGCGTCCCATGAACGAGCACCACCGGCGACCCCTCGCCAAACACGTCCCACGCGACCTCCCCACCCGTGGTGGCGACGCGCCGCCCGAGATCCCATTCGCCTCCCAAATGCCGCTCCTCAACCATACACTCCTCCTCAAAGCCCCACCGTAAAGCTCGCGGTGAGATTGGCTTGCGTTACTATCTATAACTTTATATCAGTAACATTTACCTGTCAAAGAGTTTTGAAGGTAAAATGCTGGGAAAGGAAATTCATTTGGAAGGGCTTATGGACCCCAAAGATTTGAAACCGGCGCCGGGGCCGTTGAGGGTGGTGCAGGAGTTCGTGAACACCAGGAGCAACCTGCGCGGCATTGACATCCTGGAAGATGTGGAAGGAACGGCGCGGTGGCTGGCCGGGCATGGGCTCCTCGCGGACGGCGCGGCGGAGGTAAGCGAGACGGACAGGCGGTGTTTGATCTCTTTTCGCGAGGGGATCAGAAGTGTGTTGGAGATCCACAACGCCGGAGCCAGGGCAGAAAGAGAGGCAGCGGCCGTCTCCACGGAACTCGACAGACTTGCCGGGGCCGCATTGTTGCGGGTGTCGTTCGATCCATCCGGTGAACCCCGGCTACGTCCCGTGGAAGAAAAGGCGAAAGGAATCGGGAAGGTGATGGCCCTGATGCTCGCCGCCGTGCTGCGATCCTCGGCCGAGGGCGCCTGGGGACGGTTGAAGGCTTGCCGGAACGAAGGGTGCAGGTGGGCCTTCTACGACAACTCCAAGAACCGCTCGGGGACCTGGTGCGACATGCAGACCTGCGGCGCCCGACACAAGATGCGCGCCTACCGCGAGCGCAAGCCGGACTGAGCCGGTGGCATCCTCGAAACCGCCAAAGCCCAGAGATCGGCTGTCGTCAGACTACAGCACGGTCAGGCTCCCGGTCCTTCGGGGTGGAGCTTTCTCCAGAGCCCTCGGGCCGCCTCCACCCGGGTGAGATATCCCTGGAACCCTTCCTCATAGAGGCCAGCCAGGTCCGCGCTTGGTTGTACGGTGCCCTCGGGTCGCGTCCATCCATCGTGGTCGAAGTCCATGCCGGCGGAGATCATGGCCGCCATCGCCGCTCCCCTCGCGCCGACTTCGGGGCGGCGTGCGATCTTTAACGGCTGCTGGATCACGTCCGCGAGCACCTGCCGCCAGGCCAGCGACTCGGCGCCACCCCCGCAGATGGTGACCTCGCCGCTCAAGCCGGCCGCCTCCAGACAGTGCCTGGCTGCGTACCCGACCCCCTCCGCGACGGCGCGCACCACGTCGGCGCGGGTGGTGCCGAGGGTCATGCCGGCGAGTTGGCCCCTGGCGTCAGGCTCCACGAACGGCGCTCGCTCCCCTGACCGGGAGAAGAACGGCAGGACGGTGACGCCGTTGGCGCCGGGCGGGCTCTCGGCGAGGAACTCCTCTATTTCCTCGTGCTCGGAGCCGAGCAGGCCGAGCGTCAGGTCCATCGAGGCGGTCCCGACCATGGCTGGCATGGCCCGCAGCCAGCGGTCTGATTCGAGAGCGCATAGAGTCTGTCCACCTGGTTCGCCGGAGGTGTCCACCCGATCCGTCAGGACCTCGCAGGCGAGCGTGGTCCCCACGATAATGACGCCATCCCCCACCCTGGTGACGCCCGCGCCCATCGCCGTCGCGGGCAGGTCGAAGGGACCGTTGTGGACCGGCGTGCCTTCAGGGAGACTGGTAAGCTCCGCCCCCTCCGCATTCAGGGGCCGCATGGGACCAGGCGACGGGTCTATGGGCGCGAGCAGGCGCTCGTAGGCTTCGAGTCTGAATAGCTCCAGGATGCCGGGGTCGTAGTCGCGGCGCTCGTGGTCCATGAACGGCTCGGAGGCGTCGGAGGCGTCGGTGGCCCGCTCGCCGGTGAGGCGCTGGAGCACCACGTCCTTGCAGTAGCCGGCGGTAGCCGCCCGCTCCAGAGACTCCGGCTCTTCCTTCGCCAGCGCGGCCATGAGGGCGGCGGGCGTGCCGGGGAACGTTATGTTGCCGCTCCTGCGATAGTGCTCCTCGAACACCCCGGAGGACATCCACTCCTCGACGATGGAGTTCGCCCTGGCGTCGAGCCACGTCATGGCGCGCCGGACGGGACGGCCCCGCTCGTCCAGGAGCCACAACCCGTCGCCTTGCCCCGTCAGGCCCACGGCCTCGACGAGCTCGTTCGTGTCCCGCGTGACGGCCCGCACCACCTCGCCGAGGGCTTCCAGCGTCTCTTCGATGTCCTGCTCGGAGCACTCCGGCCTGGGGTTGTATAGCTTCACCCCGCGGCCCTCGACCGCCAGAACCTCCCCGTCGGCGGCGAAGGCCGCAGCCTTCACGACGGATGTGCCGAGGTCTATACCCAGGATCACGCGCCCATCACCCCTCTCTCATCCGGCATGGTCTGCAAACTTCTCTTGCCGAAGCCGCTGGCGGAATGGCAGACTTCGCAGAATTCCGCCGTATTGATCAGCCTTGCCTCCCCGAGGTCTTCGCAGCCCACCGCGTCCGCGTGGATGGTCTTCGTCACCTTTTGCATCCGGCTTACCTCCTCGTCTGGCGCGCTCGCAGCCGATAGTGTTTATCGCGCTTTCGGTCCTACCTCCGCACTGCTTCCCCGTTGACCGCGTTCTTGGGCTCTTCTCCCGCGAGGTACCGGCGGATCTCCTCCGCCGCGATATCCGCGGCCCGGTGCGCCGTCTCTCGCGTGGCGCCCGCTATGTGCGGCGAGAGGACCAGGTTCGGCGCCTCGAAGAGCCGAGATTCCTTCGGTGGTGGTTCCTCGTCGTATACGTCGAGCGCCGCCCCCCCAGGTGCCCGGACTCCAGCGCGTCGCAGAGGGCATCGTAGTCCAGAAGTCCGCCGCGGGCGCTGTTCACCAGTACGGAGCCTTCGGGCATCTTCGATATCTGGTCCGCGCCGATAATGCCCCGCGTCTCATCGGTGAGCCGGGCGTGGAGGCTGACGGCCCGCGAGCGTCGGAGAAGCTCGTCCAGTTCCGCCTTGCGCGCCCCAGCCTCCTCGACCGTCTCGTCGTCCACGAACGGGTCATGGACGAGCACCTCCGAGCCGAAAGCCCGCAGCACTTTCGCCACCCGGCTCCCTATCGCCCCGAAGCCCACGAGCCCGACGGTCGCGCCGTCGAGCTCCACGCCGTTCTCCTCGTAGGCGTAGAAATCTCCCCGCCACTCACCCTTCGAGAGGCTCTCGTTGGCG
>JBPCLT010000125.1:0-4667 GCA_051003015.1 Rubrobacteraceae bacterium
TCCACCACCCTCCTTCGCGACCCGTGCTAGCGAGCCGGACCGGCGGAGGGCGAAGAAGTCGCCGCTCTCGGTGTCCCGAACATCGTCTGAACACGACCTCGCAGCAGGGGGTGCTCCTTCCGGCGGGCCGTTCGCAGCTCTCTGACGAGGCGCCGCCTCTCGGCCTCGCGCAGCAGTTCATCCCGGTGCTCGCGGATCATTTGAAACTCTCCCAGACCGTGCATGTCGTTCTCCTTCCAAAGTCGCTCAACGCGCCGTATACTTCCGTTTGTTTCGTGCCGTAAGTAAAGTCCCCGAAGCGAAGACAGGCATCGGGCAAGGGGCCGGTTTGAAGACGGGACCTTTGGAGGAGCGTGATCTCCGCCTAAAGGCTGAGAAGTTGGAGTGCGATGACTGTAAGAGTCCTGATAACAGACGACCATAAAGTGGTGCGCCAGGGCTTGCGTATGTTCCTGGACCTCGACCCGGATCTCGAAGTCGTGGGCGAGGCGGAGAACGGGAAAGAAGCCCTGCGCCTGGCGGAGAAGCTGCATCCCGACGTGGTCCTGATGGACCTCGTGATGCCCGTGATGGACGGCATAGAGGCTACGGGAGCCATCCGCAAGGAGCTTCCCGACACGGAAGTCCTGGCGCTGACCAGCGTGCTGGAGGACGCCTCGGTCAGCGGGGCGGTCAAGGCTGGAGCCATAGGCTATCTCTTGAAGACCACGGAGGCCGACGAACTGTGTCAGGCGATCAAGGCCGCCGCCGAGGGCAAGGTGCAACTCGCTCCCGAGGCGGCGGCGAGGTTGATGCGCGAGGTGCGTACCCCCGAGAGCCCGGAAGCCCTGACCGGGCGGGAGACCGAGGTACTGAAGCTTCTGTCGCGGGGTCAGGCCAACAAGCAGATCGCGCGCGAGCTGCACATCGGAGAGAAGACGGTCAAGACCCACGTCTCCAAGATCCTGATGAAGCTCGGGGTGAGGAGCCGCACCCAGGCCGCTTTGTACGCCGCGCGCACCGGGCTTGTGTCCTCCGAAGAGTTGAGTGAGGAGGCGCGATGACATCCGATCCCGCCCAAAAAAGAGAAAGCCGTCCGGACGCGGCGGTAGAGCGAGGTTTCAGGGGGGAGTCGCGCGCGCGTGAGACCGGCTTCCGCGCCGTCTACGAGTCCGCGCCGATCGGGATCGCCAACGTAGACGTGGATGGTCGCTTCGTCCAGACCAACCGCGCCTTCCGGAAGATGCTGGGTTACACGGAGGACGAGCTTGGGAACATGACCTTCGAGGATGTCACGCACCCCGAAGACGTGGCCGAAAGCCGGGAAGTCCTCGCGTGGCTGGTAGAGGGCGGGCGCGACGAGCTTGCCTTCGAGAAACGCTACAATCGGAAGGACGGGCGCCAGATCTGGTGCCGCCTTACGGTCTCCGCGATCCGGGACGCCTCCGGCGCCTTCCTCTACACGGTGACCATGGACGAGGACATCACGGAGCGCAAGAGGGCCGAGCGGGAGTTGCAGGAAAGCGAGGAGCGCTACCGTGTCGTCGCAGAGACCGCCTCGGACGGCATCATCATGATCGACGAAGACAGCCGGATACTGTTTACCAACAGCGCCACCGGACGGATATTCGGCTACCCTGGCGAAGAGCTAATCGGCCAGCCGCTTACCATGCTCATGCCGGAGTATCTGCGCCACGTCCACGAGGCTTCCTTGAAGCGATACATAGATACTGGCGAGCGACACCTGAGTTGGGACTCTATAGAGCTTCCCGGATTGCACGGGAATGGCCAGGAGATTCCCCTGGAAGTGTCTTTTGGCGAGTTCGTTAAAGAAGGAAGACACTTTTTCACCGGATTCATCCGCGACGTCAGCGAGCGAAAGCGGACGGAAGACAATCTCAGAGCGAGCGAGGAGCGCCTCTCGCGCATCGTGGAAACCAACGCCGACGGGATCGTGATGGTGGACCGCCACGGCCGCATAACCTTCGCCAACGCCGCGGCGGAGAAGATCTTCGGCCTCGAACGAGGCGGCATCACCGCGCGCACCTACGACGACCCGCAGTGGAAGATCACCACCGTAGACGGCGACCCCTTCCCCGAAGAAGGGTTACCCTTCGCGCGGGTGGTCGGCACCGGGAAGGCGGTGTACGGGGTAGAGCTCGCCCTCGAACGTCCCGACGGGAGCCGGGCGATCCTCTCGGTCAACGGCGCTCCCTTGCGCGACGCCGAAGGCAACGTAACGGGCATGGTCGCCTCGTTCGGCGACATCACCGAACGCAAACGCGCCGAGGAAGAACTGCGCAGACGCGACGCCATCTCCGAGGCCGTGAGGTTCGCGGCGGAGCGTCTGCTCAGGCAGACGGGCACCTGGGAAGAGGGTGTCCAGGAGGCGCTGGAGCGGTTGGGGCAGGCGACGGGAGTCAGCCGCGTCTACGTCTTCGAGAACTACACGGGAGACGACGGCGAAGTGTGGGCCACCAACACCCACGAGTGGGTGGCACGCGGCGTCTCGGCCCAGATAGACAACCCCACGCTGCAGGCTCTCCCCTACAAAGACCCTGGCTTTAGCCGCTGGGGGGAAGCCTTCGGTCGGGGAGAAACACTGCATGGTCACGTGCGGGATCTCCCGGAGGCCGAGCGCCCGGAGCCGGAGTCGGAAGGGACCCTCTCCTACGTGCTGGTGCCGGTCTTCGTCGAGGGCGAGTGGTGGGGGTTCATGGGCATCGACGAGTGCGCCGCCGAGCGAGACTTCTCGACGACGGAGCTGGACGCGCTCAAGGCCGCCGCCGACACTTTAGGCGCAGCAATAGGGCGCAACCGCATGGAGCAGACGCTGCGGCGCTCGCGCAAGAAATACAAGGACCTGGTCAACTCGCTAGAGGGCATCGTGTGGGAAGCGGACGCGCAGAGCGTGGAATTTTCCTTCGTCAGCGAGCAGGCAGAGCGCCTGCTTGGCTACCCTACCAACCGCTGGATCTCGGAGCCGACCTTCCGGCAGGAGCACATCCACCCCGACGACCGGGAATGGGCCGTTGCGTTCTGCGCGAGGGCGACCGCGGAGAAGAGGGACCACGAGCTCGAGTACCGCATGACCGCCGCCGACGGGCGGGTTGTGTGGCTCAGGGACATCGTCACCGTGGTCATCGAGAACGGCGAGCCCGTGAAGCTACGGGGAGTGATGGTGGACATCACCGAGCGCAAGCGGGCCGAAGAGGGCATAGAAGAGAGCCGCCGCGCGCTAACCACGCTGATGAGCAACCTCCCCGGCATGGCCTACCGCTGCCGCAACGACTCCGACTGGACGATGGAGCTGGTCAGCGAAGGGAGCCTGGAACTTACCGGCCATGCGCCCGACGACCTCGTCGGCAACCGGCGAGTCTCCTACGGCGACCTGATCCACCCCGACGACCGCGAGAGGGTGTGGGAGAAGGTTCAGTCCGGTATCGAAGAGCGGCGTCCTTTCCAGTTCAACTACCGCATCACGACCGTCTCGGGAGAGGTGAAGTGGGTCTGGGAGCAGGGGCGGGGGGTCTTCTCACCCGGAGGAGAGCTGCTGGCGGTCGAGGGTTTCATCACCGACGTGACCGACCGCGTGCAGGCGCGCGAGCTGTTGGAGCAGCGCGTCGAGGAGCGCACCCGCGAGCTCTCCGCACTGCTCGATGTCTCGAACAACGTCGCCTCCACTTTGAAGCTGGATCCACTCCTGGGCCTGATTCTGGACCAGCTCAAAACGGTGGTGGACTACGTGGACTCTTCCCTGCTCGTGGTCGAAGACGACGAGCTGATGGTGCTGGAATACCGGGGTCCCATACCCCGCGAAAAGATCATAGGCGAAGGCTTCCCGCTGGGGCCCGCAATGAGGACGATATGGCGAGACTCCACGCGCCCGGAGCCCATCGTCATAGACGACATCCTCGGCGATGAACCCCTGGCGCGCGCCTACCGGGAGACCGTTGGTGAAGAGCGCCTGACGATGGACAGGTTCCGGAACATCCGCTCCTGGCTGGGGGTCCCACTGGTCCTGAAGGGGCGATTCATAGGTCTCCTTGCCATCATCCACACCCAACCGAGTCACTACACCAAAAGACACGCCGAGCTCGCCATAACCGTGGCGAACCAAGCGGCCATCGCCATAGAGAACGCCCGCCTCTACGAGCAAGCGCAAGGCACCGCCGCCCTCGAAGAGCGCCAGCGCCTCGCCCGCGAGCTCCACGACTCCGTCTCCCAGGCACTCTACGGAATAGCCCTCGGTTCCAAGACCGCCCGTACCCTGCTCGATAGGGACCCAAGCCGTGTGGCCGGCCCGCTCGACTACGTATTGTCCCTGGCCGAGGCAGGTCTTGCCGAAATGCGCGCCCTCATCTTCGAGTTGCGCCCGGAGTCGTTGGAGAACGAGGGGCTCATCGCCGCACTGGAGAAACAGGCGGCGGCTTTGCGAGCGCGGCATGAGATCCCCGTCCGGGTGACCATCCACTGCGAAGAACCCAAAGTGCCGCTGAAGGCTAAGGAGGCGCTCTACCGCATCGCACAGGAGGCGCTGCACAACACCATCAAGCATGCCCAGGCGAGCAGCGTGGAGCTCAAGCTAGAGTGCGGCACGGACGGAATCACGCTAGAGATAAGCGACGACGGAGCGGGCTTCGACCCATCAGGAGACTTCCCCGGACATCTAGGCCTGCACTCGATGC
>JBPCLT010000126.1:0-8764 GCA_051003015.1 Rubrobacteraceae bacterium
TACACGAACCTGATGAACGCCCCGTATGAGCTGTATCGCAAGAACCTCGAAGCCATGAAGAAGATGGGCGAGTGACCGAGAACCAGGAGGTAGTGATGAGCGCGCAAGACGTGAGAGATAGGCTAAGAGAGGTCAGGAACTTCGTCGGGGGTGCATGGGAGGAGCGGAACGGCCAGGAGACCGAACCCGTATACGACCCGGCGACCGGCCAGGTCATAGCCGAGACCCCGCTCTCGACCGCCGCGGACGTGGACCGGGCGGTGCGCAAGGCGAAGGAAGCGTTCCCCTCGTGGGCCGCGACGCCGGTCACGGAGCGGGTGCGCATCCTGTTCCGGTTCAAGATGCTTCTCGAGGAGAACTTCGAGGAGCTCAGGGACCTCGTGACGCTTGAGAACGGCAAGGACCAGAAGGATGCTGGCGGGGAGGTGAGGCGCGGCATCGAGGTGGTGGAGTTCGCGTGCGGGATGCCCACGCTCATGATGGGGGAGACGGCCCGCGACGTGGCACGCGGGGTGGACAACGCTTCGTACCGCTATCCGCTTGGAGTGGTAGCGGCGATCACGCCTTTCAACTTCCCTTGCATGGTGCCGCTGTGGACCCTTCCCGTCGCCATCGCCGCGGGCAACGCCTACGTCATCAAACCTTCAGAGAGAACGCCGCTCTCGGTCCAGAAGCTGGGAGAGTTGCTCTCGGAGGCGGGCCTACCTGATGGAGTGTTCAGCATAGTGAACGGGGCGCGGGAGGCGGTGGATGCGATCCTGGAGCACCCTGACATCGAGGCCGTCTCGTTCGTGGGCTCTCAGCCCGTGGCCGAACACGTCTACCGGCACGGCGCGGCGCACGGCAAGCGGGTGCAGGCGCTCGCCGGGGCGAAGAACTCCATGATCGTGATGCCCGACGCCGTCCTGGATCAGGCCGTCCCCAATATCGTCTCCTCCGCCTACGGCAACGCAGGAGAGCGATGCCTGGCCGGGAGCGTCCTCGTGGCGGTCGGGGACGTGGCCGACGAGCTCGTCGAACGTCTCAAGGAGGCGGCTTCGGCGATGAAGGTCGGGCCTGGGAGTGAAGAAGGTTCGGAACTCACGCCCGTTATCCGGAACTCCCACCGCGAGAAGGTCCGCTCATACGTTGACCTCGGCGAAGAGGAAGGCGCGGCGGTCGTGCTCGACGGGAGGACGCCGCCTCGCGAGGAAGGCTTCTTCATGGGCCCGACGATCCTGGATGGGGTCACGGGCGAGATGCGGGTTGGGCGAGAGGAGATCTTCGGTCCCGTCCTCTCCGTGGTGCGCGTCTCGAATCTTGACGAAGCTATCGAGTTCACCAACGGTTCGGATTTCGGGAACGCCTGCTCCATCTTCACCGAGAACGGCGCGGCGGTGCGGCGTTGGCGCGAGAAGGTCGAGGCGGGGATGCTTGGGGTAAACATCGGCGTTGCGGCGCCGATGGCGTTCTTCCCGTTCAACGGGATCAAGAACTCCTTCTACGGCGATCTGCACGCCACGGGCAAGGACGGGGTCCGGTTCTTCACCGAGAACAAGGTCGAGATCACACGCTGGTTCTCGGAATAAGAGAAAGAGTACCGGCCCGCCGCAATTTACTTTTGGCCGGTGATTCCCGTGGGAATCACCGGCTTTTCGGTGTCCGTCTATCGGCATCCGGCCATGCTGATTTAATCAAAATGAAACACATTCACCAAAATAATTAAAGTTCCCTTCACTTTGCGCCGATATATCGGTATGATGTCAACAGACGCAACCGAGTTTTCATGGAGGGGGACTTTTTTATGCGTCGATCTAAATGGATCGTGCCGTTTGTAATTCTGGCCGCGGGATGTGTTTCGTTGGCCGCGTTGTTTGTGTTTCCTGGTGTCTCGGGCGCGGGCTCGCAGTCTCAGGGTTCACCGTCTCAAGGCTCCATCGTCAAGGGGCCAGGGCTCCCCGAGGAGGATTTTCCTGACTACTCGCAGGTCGTGGACAACTCCTCGAAGCGCTTCGACGCGCCGGGGTGGAAGTCCGGGGACTCCGGCCTCGACTACTACGGCGAGGACTACAGGGTCGCGGGCGAGGGGACGAAGCCGGCGCGCTACAAGGTGAAGGTTCCAGCCACCGATGTCTACTCCGTCTACGCGTGGTGGCACGCCGAAGGGGGTAACGATACCTCGGCTCGCTTCGGCGTCAGCACGCCCTCGGGCGTCAGGTGGACCGAGGTCAACCAGCGCAAGGACGGCGGGTTCTGGGTGAAGCTCGGTCAGTACGAGATGAAGGAGGGTGACCGCTACGCCGTGCAGGTCGCTCCAGGCTCTGGGGAAGATGGAGCCGTGGTCGCCGACGCCGTGGCTATCGTCCGGGGTGTTACGTCGGCTCCACCGGATAAGAGTTATGACGGAGGCTCCACGGCGTTGCGGACGAGCGCCGACCGCGACTCGGGACCCACCGCGCGGGACTTGATCCGCAAGGCGCGGTCATTCCAGGGAACCAGGTACAAGTATGCTACCTGCACCCGGACGCGGATGAGCTGCACCTGCCTGACCAGTAAGGCCTTTGGGAAGTTTGGCATAGATATGTCCATGAGCGAGGGCAAGCAGTGGAGGAGCGACCGCGGGTTCAAGATCCGGTACAAGAGAAACATCCGGCGCGGCGATCACGTCTTCTTCAGGGAGCATGGCCGGAAGGGACCGATAACCCACGTCGGGGTGTACTCCGGCAACGGGAACATCGTCCACGCCTCCAGTTATTTCGGCAAGGTTGTAGAGAGCAAGATGAAGTACATTAACGGCTTCACCGGCGCAAAACGGTACAAGAGGTTCAATTAAAGGTTTACAGACCGCGACGCGCGGATCACGCACGGGATCGGGAGAGATCCTTGCCCTCCTGGGCCTCGCGTTGTGTTTAGTGGTAGAGGTCCGCGACGAGGAAGGCTGAGGTTGCCGCGTGGGAGAGCGGTTCGGTGAAGTAGAGGCCCTGAGCCCGGTCGTAGCCCATCTCGCGGAGGAGCATGAGTTGCCTGGCGGTCTCCACGCCTTCGGCCACTATCTTCATGCCGAGGGCGTGGGAGAGGGAGACGACGGCCGCGGCCAGCTTCCAGTCCTCGTCATTCTCGAGGCCGGAGACGAAGGAACAGTCCATCTTCAGCGTATCCAGCGGGAAGAGCTTGAGGCTGGCGAGCGAAGAGAAACCGGTCCCGAAGCCGTCCACGGTGAGCCCGACGCCGAGTTTCTTGAGGGCTCCGAGCGTGGTGGTGGCGGAGGCTGGATCCTCGTTTAGCGTGCTCTCCTGGATCTCCAGGGTCAGGCTCCGGGACGGGAAGTCCGCGTCCGCGAGTACGCGGGATACCTCACTAACGAGGTTGGGGTGCATGAAGTACCCGGAGGAGATGTTCACGCTGACCGTCAATGGCGGATCCGACGGATAGCGTTCCTGCCAGGAGCGCATCTGTCTGCATGCCTCGCGCAAGACCCACCGCTCCATGGCGAAGATGAGCCCGTTCTCTTCCGCGACCGGCATGAAATACTCCGGCAGCACGGCGCCGCGGGAAGGGTGTTCCCAGCGCAGGAGCGCCTCGACGCCCGCCAGGTGCCCGTCGCCGACCCGCACCTCGGGCTGGTAATGGAGGACCAGCTCATCGTTCTCCAGGGCGTGGGTCAGGTCCCGGTCCAGTTCCAGGCGGTCGTCGGCCCGCGCCAGGGCATCCTCTTCGCCCCCTTCGAAGAGCTCGTAGCGGTTCTTGCCCGCCACTTTGGCCCGGTACATGGCGGCGTCGGCGTTCTTCAAGAGGGTGGTGGGGTCCGAGCCGTCGGCCGGATAGAAGCAGATCCCGATGCTGGTGGTTATCAGGACCTCGTTCTCCTCCAACGAAAACGGCCTTGAGAGTTCCGCGACCATCCTGTCGGCTACCAGGGTCGCGTCGGCCGCTTCGGAGATTCCCGGCAGGATGACGGTAAACTCGTCGCCGGCCAGGCGGGCGACGATGTCATAATCGCGCACGCAGGTATTGAGCCTCCTGGCAGCCTCTTGCAACAGGAGATCTCCCACGTCGTGACCGAGGGTGTCGTTCACCACCTTGAACCTGTCCAGGTCGAGGAAGAAGAGGGCCAGCAGGCTGCGGCTGCGGCGGTTGCGTGCGATCTCCTGGCTCAGGTGCTCGTGGAAGGAGGTGCGGTTGGGGAGTCCCGTAAGCTCGTCGTAATGGGCCATCTGGTCGAGCCTGGCCGCGGCTAGTTTGCGCTCGGTGATCTCGTGCAGCACTACCAGGCGCCCGGTGTGCCGGCTCCTGGCATCGTGGAGCGCGGAGAGCGCCACGTCGTAGTGACGCCGGTCCTCTCCCTCGCCGAGTTCTATCTCCTCGTTGGCCCTGCCGTGTTTTTCGTATCGCTGGAGGAGCGCGCTGCCGCAGGCGCCTTCCAGGGGCGATGCGCCCGCCGCGGCCAGGACCTGACGGAAGTCGCGCCCTATCGCCCCGGAGGCCGCGCGGCCCAGTATGCGGCGGGCGGACGGGTTGAGGTCCAGGATCCGGTTGCGGTGATCCAGCACCACGGTGCCGTCGCTCATCCCCTCGACGACGGCGTCGTGCGCCACGGGGAAGAGGTCGAGGAGCCTGAAGCGCGTGAACGCGGCGCCAAAGGCGAGGGCCGTGGTAGCGAAGGCGAGAGCCGCCGCTCCGGGGACGGCGAAGACGGCGACCCCGAGCCCTTGCGCCGTGGCCGTTGCCCACGGGACGAGGAAGCCCACGAGCAGACACAGGCTCTGGATGCTGTAGAGCCACTGCGGGCTGGCGAGCATGGGCAACAAGAGCACGGTCCCCGCGAGCACCAGCAGCCCTCGGTACGCTAGATCCGTCCAGAGCCCGGTAGTGTCGGGGAGACCGCTCCCTGAAGCCGGCGTGCCGCCGAGCAGGACTCCGGCCACTACGAGCATCACCACCGGCAGGAGCCCGACGAACACCACGCGGGCGGGTGTCAGCCACTGTCCCCGGCCCGTGTAGAGCAGCGCGAAGGCGAGCCAGAGCGGCGAGGCCAGGAGCAGGGCCGCATGCTCCACGCCATAGAGCGCATCCCGCGCCACCCCGCCGCGTGTCCCGGATTCCAGGGCATGGGCGACCGTCCATAGCGCCAGGGTCCACATCAGGGCAGCCAGGGCCACGGCGCCAGCCTGGCCCCGCTGGCGCCAGGCGTGGATGCCGAGGAGGAGCGGGATCAGGGCCGGCAGCAGAGAGAGGGCGGTCTGGGTGACGGAGGGGCTCACGAGATGTTCCCCTGGTTCTCAAACCAGGATGATTTCACGGGCTTGCCGCGCGCCACAAAGGGATGCTCCGGCTCATACTCTCCATCCTGCCGCTGTGTACGAAAGTACCAGACAAATAATCGTCCGAACAACGACAGGGCTTTAGCCCGGCACCGTATCAGGGGCGCGTCAGAGACCCGGACGGTACAGGTACTGGAGTTGGGGCGTGGGATAGAGGCCGGCGGCCTCCATGATCTGGACGGCCTCGGGTTCCTGGGGGGCGAGGCGGGCGAGCAGCATGTCGCTGAATGTCTCTGGTAGCACGTAGCGGATGACGGTCGCCTCGCCAATCCCGGCGCGATCGCGGGCGTTGCCTGCGGCCAGCTCCAGGTCCCCGAACTCGTCCACGAGACCCAGATCTCTCGCCTGCTCTCCCGAGTAGATGCGGCCGTCGGCGATCTCGCGCACGCGCTCCTCCGGGAGGTCGCGGCCCTCGGAGATCACGGAGACGAACTCGGCGTATGACTCGTCCACGATGGACTGGAAGATCTCACGCTCCTCCGGCTTCAGCTCCCGGAACGAGGAGCCGATATCCTTGAACTCGCCGCTCTTTATGACCTCCTGGCGGATGCCGTATTTGTCGGCTGCCTCGGAGAAGTTGGTGAGCGTGACGATGACGCCCAAAGAGCCCGTGAGGGTGGTCTCGTTGGCGACGATCTCGTCGGCGGCGGTGGAGATGTAGTAGCCGCCGGAGGCCGCCGTATCGCCCATGGAGACGATGACCGGCTTGCCGGAGGACTCCTTGAAATCCAGAATGCTTTGGTGCATCTGGTCGCTCGCGGTGACGCCGCCTCCGGGGGAGTTGACCTCCAGCACTACCCCCTTGACGCTCTCGTCGCTGGCGGCCTGATCCAGGGCCGACTCCAACCCCTCTGGCGTGACCGTGGACTGGACCCCGCCAACGGTGCTGTCGGCTGAGGCGATGGTCCCCTCTACCGGCACGACGGCTATCTTGTTTGAGCCTTCGCCGGAGACGTACTCCTCCTCATAGACCACGGGGGCCGCACCCGCCGTGCCGCTGTTCGCGGTGAGCGCCACGACCGCGGCAATCGCTCCGGCGCCCAGTATCAGCAACGCCAGGACCGCGAGACCCCCGACGACCCAGGGCCACCGGCGGCGCCTTCGGCGCGGCTGCTCTTCGGGGCGGTCTTGCCGGTTCTCTGCGCTTGCCCGAGGCTCGTTTCCGGAGTCCAATCCGACACCCTTCTTTTCGTGTTCTATTCGTCCGGTGCGGCGTTGCCGCGCCCACAGTCTACGGGACCGATTATAAGGCCGGAGGGGATGGGGATCACCTGCCGGCGTCCGGGACGCGGCTGCTCCAGCGGAGGCGGCGTCTCCCGAGGAGGTCGTCTTTGGCGGCTTCGGGGGTGACGCGCTCGTCGCGGGCTTCCAGGGCGAGCCTTTCGCGGTGGAAGAGGATCCAGAGGTACAGATCCATCTCGGTGCGGTTCGGGAAGGATTCGAGGATGCGCTCCTCCCGGATCATCTCTGAGATCGGACGGTACGAGTACTCATGCCAGTCCCTCAAGACCTCCTCAGGGGAGACGTAGCGCCGCCAGAGCTGCGAGAGACGGAAGCCGTGCGCCTCCACGTAGGTCGCCAGACGCCGGTAGTCGGCGATGTCGGAGAACTCGACCTTCACTTCCGGGAGGACACGGTCCACGGGGAGGCGCTCCAGTAGGTGGCGGTACTCCAGCTTGTGCAGCAGGTCGCGGGCGGTGAGGGCGGAGTCTATGGGGATGCGGGTGCGCAGTTCCGTGACCTCGGCGTCTATCATCTCGATGCCCTGCTGATGGGCGACGGAGACCCTGTGGTTGCCGTCGTTGACGAAGTAGGCGTCCCCGATCTTGTACAGGCTGATCGGGGGTATCTCGCCCCGGCGCATCATCTGGTCTATCCGCTTCCACCGCTCCCCGAGGCCCGGCTTGGATGGCAGGAAAGCCCGGTCGAAGTCCCTGTGGCGGCCCACGCTGCCGACGATCTTGGCGACCTCCACGGTTCGCATCCCTACGTAGACCTGGTTGGTGACGCCCAGAGTGCGCTTCACCTCATCGAAGGAGAGCAGGCGGTTGGAGGCCGGATCGCGGCGCAGGTACGCCCCGACCCGGCGCAGGAAAGCCCTCCGCCGCGCCCGCGAGAAATCTATGTCCGCCTGGTCGTTGGGATCCATGTATCGGCTCCGAGCATCCGGTGAACTCGATGGTGGGAATCTATCCCCGATCCAGCGCGACAACAAGGCCGCCGGCGAATGAGTCTTCTATATTTCGATGATCCTGTGCCCGAATACGTTGAGTACCTTCGTGTCTCCCCGGCTCGTGACCCGCTGCTGTTCCGCGCCGTAGAGATGGACGTGACCGTGCAGCCAGAGCTCCGGGCGGTGGCGGTCTATCATCCCGACGAAGGACTCGAACCCGATGTGGGCGTGGTCTTCGGCGTCGCCGAGTTTGAAGGGTGGGGAGTGGGTGACGAAGATCCGGGGCTTCGGTTTCCCGAATAGCCCGCGGCACCGTATTCGGGTGGAGAGGCTGCGCGCCCGGCGGCGCATATGACGCTCTGTGTACTGGTTGGGACCGCCGGAGTACAGGCGCGACCCGGACAGCCCGGCGAGCACGACGCCACCGGCTTCACCTTTACCGTCTTCCATCTCGACGATCCGGCCGTCCAGCGGCGTGCATCCACCAGGGTACTCGGGGCTTTCGATGTCGGGGTCGTGGTTGCCGAGGACGTAGTAGACGGGGACGCCGAGGAAGGTTACGAGGTACTCAAGGTAGGAGAAGGGGAGGTCGCCGCAGGAGATCACAGCCTCCACCTCCCCCGCGTAGGAGTTGAGGGCCGGACCCTGGAGCATGGACTCCACCCGGTCGCTGACGCACAGTATCTTCACGAATTCCCCACGCCAGCCGTTTTACCATGCCATTATCCCCAGATGCGACGCAACCCGGCGATTAGCGGTACTGCGGCGCGGGAATTACGCAGGCACCCGAAACTGGAGGCTAGATTGGCTGGACCGGAGACCCCGAAGCTAATGGTGGACGTGATCATACCCTCCGAAGAGGGCGTGGTCCTGATCCAGCGCGGAAGCGATCCGTTTGAAGGACAATGGGCGCTGCCTGGCGGCTTCGTGGAGGTGGGGGAGACTGTGAAGCAGGCGGCGGTGCGCGAGGCCGTCGAGGAGACGGGTCTCAACGTGGAACTGGCGCGCCTCGTCGGCGTGTACTCTGAGCCTGACCGCGACCCGCGCGGGCACAACGTGAGCGTTGCCTTCCTGGCCCGCGTGTTGGGCGGCGAGCCCTCGGCCGCCACCGACGCCGCCGAGGTTGTGGTACTGGACCCGTGCTCGGTAGAACTCGCCTTCGATCACCGCAAGATAGTGGACGACGCCCTGAGCCTGGAAGGCTCGTAGCGCCATCATCAGCTCCCCGAGGCGGGGAGAATCGAGGCTCATCAGCGGCCGGACTCCAGCCTGCGGCGCCGTCTCAGGGCGT
>JBPCLT010000127.1:0-5676 GCA_051003015.1 Rubrobacteraceae bacterium
CCGGAGAAAGCGTCTCTGCGAGAGAAGATCGAAGCGATAGCCACCAATGTCTACGGGGCCGATGGCGTCGAGTACGACCTGACGGCGGCGCGCCAGCTCGACTCCCATGAGAAGAACGGTTTCGGCAACCTGCCCATCTGCATGGCGAAGACGCACCTATCCATCTCCTCCGACCCCGCGCTCAAGGGCGCGCCGAAGGGCTGGACGCTGCCGGTTCGGCAGGCCCGTGCCTCCGTGGGCGCGGGTTTCATCTACCCCATCTGCGGCGACATGCGCACCATGCCGGGTCTCAGCGTCTCGCCTGCCGCCCAGAACATAGACATTGACGAGGACGGCCAGGTCGTGGGGCTGTTCTGAGGAAAAGGTGAACGTGGCCGGGGCGTGCGGTATAGTTTGAAAGTAATGTTTCTAGGAGAGGGGTAGGCCATGCCGGAGAGAAGGACGCCACTGTACGACTTCCACTTCCGTTCGGCGAGGAACGTCGTCAAGGGCGGAGGGGACTTCATGTTCCCGAGCGCGTACACCTCGTCCGTGGAGGAGCACCTGAACGTGCGGCGCAACGTGGGGATGCAGGACCTCTCCACGATGGGCGAGGTGGACATAAAGGGACCGGGCGCGGAGAGGCTCGTCCGGCGATTACTGGTCAACGAGGTTCAGGACATGGAGCCGGGCCAGCTTCGTTATTCGACGATGTGCAACGAGGACGGCGGAATCGTGGACGACGTGACCGTCTACAAGTTCGGCGACGAGCACTTCATGGTCGTCACCGGCTCCGGGCCGCGCCTGAAGGCGTACCGGTGGATCTCCTCTCACGCCACCGGAAGCAGCGCGTACGTCACGGACGTGACCGCCGCCGTCGCCCTGCCCGTGGTGCAGGGACCGCGCTCGCGCACGTTCCTCAAGACCGTCGTCGAGGATGTTGACCTCGATGCCTTGAAGTTCTTCCGCTTCGCTCCATGCCGGATAGGGGATGTGGAGGTCCTGATCTCCCGCTCCGGCTACACCGGAGAGCTGGGCTACGAGCTCTACACCCCAGCCGAGCAAGCTGCGGTACTGTGGGAACACCTCCTTGATAAAGGCCGCGAGTTCGATCTCCGCCCCTACGGCGTCGAGGCCATGCAGTCCCTGCGGATAGAGAAGAGCCTCCCGCTCTATGGCCCCGACATAAGCGAGGATGACACCCCGTTCCACGTCGGTCTCTGGCGTTTTATGCGGATGCAGAAACGCGACTTCATCGGGCGCGAAGCCCTCCTGCGGTTGCAAGAAAGGGGACTGGACCGGCGCTGGATCGGCCTCACCCTGGAGAGCGAAGTCCCGGCTGCCGCTGGCGCGAAGGTCTACAGCATCAGCGACGTGGCTACGTTCCGCGAGCCGATAGAGACCGGGGCCGAGGCCGGCGAGTACGAGGATTCCGTCATGCCCGGCGAGCGGCAAGTCGGGCGCGTCACCTCCAGCGCGATGGGGCACAGCGTCCGCGAGATGCTCGCGATGGCCTACGTTGACACAGGCCACTCCTGGCCTGGGGCGAACCTGATCGTGGAGGTCAACGGCCGTCCCATCCCAGCCAAAGTCTCCCCAACCCCCTTCTTCGACCCGGAGAACGCCCGCATCCGCTCCGAACCTACCGAAGACGGACATCGCCCCGAGCCCACTTCCCAATCCGTAGCCCCATCCAACTCCCGGGCGAACGTCCCGGCCAGGCAGTCGTCCAACGGCGGCGCCGGCTCGTGAGCGTCACCTACTCAGGCCGCTACGACGCCATCGTCGTCGGCGTGGGCGGGATGGGCAGTTCCGCCGCCTACCACCTCGCCCGGCGCGGCAAGCGGGTGCTCGGCCTGGAACGGTTCGGCGTCCCGCACTCGATGGGCTCCTCCCACGGCCACACCCGCATCATCCGCCTCGCATACTATGAAGATCCATCGTATGTATTGCTCCTCCGGCGCGCCTACGAGTTGTGGCGCGAGATCCAGAGCACGGCCGGCGAGAGGCTCCTTCACATCACAAGCTCCATAGACGCCGGCCCCGAGGATAGCTGGGTCTTCAGGGGGTCTTGGGAGTCGTGCAGGCTCCACGACCTCCCGCACGAGGTACTGACCGGCGCAGAGCTCGGACGCCGCTATCCCGGCTACAATCTGCCGCCTGACCACCTCGCGCTCGTCCAGCCCGAGGGAGGATTCCTCGCGCCCGAGCGGTGCATTGTCTCCTACGTCATGGCGGCCCAGGCGCTCGGGGCGGAGATACACGGCCACGAGCAAGTCCTTGAGTGGGAGCCGCTCGATGGCGGGGTCCGCGTCCGCACCGACCGCGGCTCATACGAAGCCGACCGGCTAGTCGTGACAGCCGGCGCCTGGAACAGGGATTTCCTCGACGTACTCGACGGGCTCGCCGTGCCGGAACGGCAAGTCCTCGCATGGCTGCAACCGGAACGCCCCGAGCACTTCCGGCCAGACAACTTCCCGGTCTTCAACCTGCTGGTGGACGAGGGACGTTTCTACGGCTTCCCCGTCTTCGGCGTGCCCGGCTTCAAGTTCGGCAAGTACTTCCACCTCAACGAGACCGGCCCCGCCGATGAGATAGACCGCCAGCCCCACGACTACGACGAGCAGATCCTGCGCAGCTTCGCCGAGCGATACTTCCCGGACGGTTGTGGGGCCACGATGGACCTTCAGACCTGTATGTTCACCAACACCCCCGACCACCACTTCGTCATAGATTTACACCCTGAGTATCCGCAGGTGAGCTTCGCCTCGCCTTGTTCCGGGCACGGCTTCAAGTTCGCCAGCGTGATCGGCGAGGTCATGGCCGACCTCGCCGTTACGGGCCTTACCCGCCACGACATCAACCTCTTCCGCCTCGACCGCCTGACGGGAGAAAGGCGAACTTCCAGCCTCCAGCCGGGCCGCAACGGACACGCGGAGCAGCGCAACGGGCGTCTCCGATCCTTCCCCCGCGCCGAGGACGTGAGGACGTTCTGGTAGAGGAATCAGGGATGGCGAACGCGCTGATGGGTTCCCAGATTGCATGGAGAAGTGAATGCGCGGGGTGACACTATAAAACTCAGCGACTTCGATACGCTGACGTTCGATGTGGTGGGTACGCTCATCGATTTCGAGACCGGAATCCTGGACTGGTTCAGGCCGACGCTGCGCCGGTACGGGGTGTCGAAGACGGACGCGGAGATCCTCACCACCTTCGCCGCGGTCGAGGACAAGTACCAGAGGACGACCCCGGAGAAGACGTTCACGGAGATGCTGGCCTTCATTTACCGCGACGTGGCATCGGATTGGAGCATCGAGTTCCACGATGAGGATGCGGAGGGGTTCAGGGACTCTATTCGGTCGTGGCCTCCTTTCCCCGATACGGTGGCGGCGTTGAGTGAGCTCGGAAACCGGTATCGGCTCGTGGCCGTGACGAACGCCGACGCGTGGGCGTTGGAACGCATGAGCGCGAACATGGGCGGTCCTTTCGAGGAGTGGATCACCTGCGATGAGGTGGGGGTGAACAAGCCGAGCCCGAGGGTGTTCGAGTACGTTCTGGAGAAACTCGGCCCGATAGGCGTGGAGAAGAAAGACATCCTTCACACGGCCCAGAGCCAATACCACGACATCTTTACCGTGGCGTCTCTCAATCCACATCGTGGCGAAGCCCAGCGCGGTGGCCGGGGCGGTGACTTCGGGGCTACCCCGAGACCCGAACAGGTCGTGACGCCAACCTTCCACGCCGCCAGCATGGCCGACTTCGTCCGGCAGGTGCGAGAGGAACAAAGATCCTCAAGAATCGGGTAGACGTGACCCCCAGAGACTTTGGAGGTGCGGGATGGCGGTAACGGTGCGGGAGATCTCGGGTTCGCTGGCAGACGAGGAGAGGCGGCGGATAGTCTACGATAGCGACCTGCTCGTCTTCAAGGCTGTCTCGCCCATGAAGGAACTATGCGCCTTCGCCGATGACCTGATCCGGAATTCGCTGGACACAGGAGATCCGGTCATGGCCCAGTACGAGATGGACAGGGACGACTACCTCTCCCGGGTCGAAACGCTCCAGAAGCGGTTCCGGGAGCACGGGGACGCGAAGGGGCTGTTCCTGGCGACCCTGGAAAGCACCGGAGTGGACCTCGACCGCGTCTTTTGGGACTGGCTGTATCTGCGCGTCCTGCCTTCCGGCGGGGAGTACGCGAGCGGCCGGGCCGCGAAGCTCGGGTTCCACCGCGATACTTGGGCGTCCAACGTTTATTCGCAGACCAACTGGTGGGCTCCGATCTACCCGATCACCGCCGGCCGTACCCTCGCTTTCTACCCGGACTACTGGTCGAGGCCGCTGAGGAACACAAGCGGCGCGTGGGACCTGGAGGAGGTGCGTGCCCGGCGGCGAGCCGGAGAGCCGGTCGCGCTCGTCCCGGAGCCAGACGAGCCGGTGGACACCTCTTCGGAGTTGCGGCCCGTGATCTCACCGGGCGACCTCCTCTGCTTCTCCGGGGCGCACCTGCACGCGAGCGTCCCGAACGCGACGGGCCTCGCCCGATTCTCCATCGAAGCGCGGACGGTTGACGCCGAGGATACGGCGCTGAACCTCGGCGCGCCAAACGTGGACGGGGAGGCCCCGCGTGTCGCTTTGGAGTGGTTCCGCGGCGCTCGCGGCGGCGCGTCCTTGGCGGATACAGCCGGCTCCCGCGAGACCTGACAGCTACTCCAGGTTGAGGATGACGGTCTTGAGTTCCGTAAATGTCTCTATCGGGTAGCGGCCTCCGACGCGCCCGACGCCGGAGCTTGCGCCGGCGCGGCCGCCGAAGGGGAGGTGGCTCTCCCAGTGGTTCGTCGAGGCGTTTATGTTGACCCATCCGGCACGCACGGACTCGGCGAAGCGCAGGCCGCGTCCCAAGTCGCGGGTCCAGACGGCGGCCAGTAGCCCATAAGGTGATGAGTTGACCATGCGAAGCGCCTCGGACTCGTCGCGGATGGTCGTCAGGGGGACTATGGGACCGAAGGTCTCCTCTCGCGCCACCAGCATCTCTTCGGTCACCCCGTCGAGGACGGTCGGCTGGTAGTAGAGGCGCGTCGGGAAGCCTTCGGCGCGGGCGCCGCCGGAGATCAGGGCTGCCCCTCGCTCCACGGCGTCGGCGACGTGCCGGTCCATCTTGGCGGCCGTGGGCTCGTTGTTGAGCGGGCCGAGCGTCGTGGTCGGGTCGAAGGGATCTCCTAACCTGGTCTCCCGGTCCATCGTAGCGAGCAGTTTTTCGAGGAAGGCTTCGTGGATGGCCTCGTGGACGAGGAACCGCTCCCCGGCGGTGCAACTCTGCCCGGCCCCGAGGAAGGCGGAGACGAGGCTCGCCTCAGCCGCCGCGTCGAGGTCCGCATCGTCAAGGACCACCATCGGCCCGTTGCCGCCCATCTCCAACAAGATGGCCTTGCCCGCGGCGCGTTGGGCTACTTTGTTCCCTGTCGTGGTCGAGCCGATGAAGGCCACGGATTGCGTGCCGGGGTTGGCGGCCACTTCGTCCCCGACCACGGAGCCGGGGCCGGTGACCATGTTGAAGACGCCAGGGGGGAGGCCGGCGTCCACGATGCATTCGGCCAGTTTCACGGCGCAGATCGAGGTGGATGAGGCGGGGGTCCAGACTACGGCGTTGCCGGAGGCGAGGGCCGGCGCCATCAACTCCGCGGGCATCGTGTACGGCCAGTT
>JBPCLT010000128.1:0-10850 GCA_051003015.1 Rubrobacteraceae bacterium
CCGCTGTCCGGGGGTTTCTTCTCCTGCTAACCGCCACTTCTCTCGTAACCAAACTCCGCCAGGGCCGGTCCCGCCTCTTCATCGAAGATGGTTCTATCACGTCCGGTGAAGACGCCCTTCCAGTCGCAGGCGCCGCCCTTCCTGACGCCTGACTTCGCGTCCTCCTCGCCCCGCCGCCGGCCGCCGGAGCGCCGCTCGAAGCTGGTGGCCTCTACGCAGCGGGAGACGGTCTTCGGGCCAGCCTCTGCGCCGAGGAAGGCGAAGACGCGCCCGAACTCCTCCTCGGGGCGATCCAGCAAGTCCTCGTAGCGGACCTCGGCGTAGTTCCCGCCGAGCATCCGGCGACCGTCGCGGCGGGCGGCGCTCACGCGGGAACCCCAGATCCCGGCCACGTGCCGCAGCCGCTTCTCGGTGAACAGGCTCTCCCCGGATGCTCCGAACGCCGCCGGATCGCGCCAGTATCGGTCGCGCTTCTCCAGTTCCTCCTGTCCGAAGCGCCGGACGCCGCCCCTGTCGGTGGTGCGTTTCCAGTTGTGGTGGATCAGGGAGACAGCCGCATCCCGTCCGTCCCTCACGAGATGCACGACCTTCGCCTCGGGGAACAGTTCGGCGATCTCCGCGACCACCGAGTCGCTGCTCAAAGGCGTCTTGTCTCCGACCATCTTCTTGCCGCTTGCGGAGAGCTTCGCCGTGAGGAAATATTCGGTAGCCAGGCGGGTCAGGTTCTTGAGATGCTCGTCGGCGTTGTCGCCACGGGACCACACAGACCGCTCGACCCACATCCGCAGGTACTCGTCCCCGGCCAGCGCGTTGTAGAGAGAGGATGGCTGGAGCTTCTGTAGCGTGGTCTCCTCACTCGTCTCCATGTCCTTGAAGTGTTCGCGGCGCATCTCACGGTCGAAGAACCGGCCCTCGCCCCGGCACAATACCTCCGGGTGGGCATCCAGGGTCTCCATCAGCCACGTCGTCCCCGACTTCGGGAACCCCACCACGAAGAAGATGGGCGCATCCCTCCGGGACATGCCCCGGAGACCCGCAAGCTCCTTCGCGGACAGCGCGCCCCGGCCGCGGCGCCACAGACGGCTCACGGCCTTCGGGTCCCTCATAACGGTCTTCACGCCACGCGCTATCCTGGAAACCGGACGACCGCCGGACACCAACCTCTACCTCCCGATGGAAATGCAACGTCCAACCCGCGCATGCTCTCACAAAAGCTCCGGCGTGAGTAGCCGTCCAGCTGGAGTCTATTGCTCCTTGCCGCGCGCGACGCCCCCGCGCTCCAGGTACTCCGCCAACGCCTCCCGCCAGTGCCTGAGACGGGGGCTGCCGAGGCCGGAGAGGACCCCGTTGGCGGGGCGTGGAGCAGGGAGCGGGAACTCAGAAGAAGGAACGGGCGTCACCCTGACCTCCGCACCAGAGAGGCGCATGATCTCCAGCGCGAACTCGTACCAGGAACACGACCCGGAGTTGGTAAGATGGTAGACGCCGTATTCTCCGGCCTCCACGATTCGGATGATGCCCTCCGCCAGGTCACGGGCGTAAGTCGGGGAGACGAACTCGTCGTCTTTGACCTGGACCTCATCCCTCTCCCCAGCGAGGCGCAGCATGGTCCGCGCGAAGTTCCCGCCCTCGCCGTAAACCGCAGCGGTGCGCACGACGTACCAGCGGCGGCAGAGGCGCATGACGTACTCGTCGCCGGCCAGCTTGGTGCGTCCGTAGACGCTCAGTGGTTTCGGGGGATCAAAGGGTTCGTAGGGACGCTCGCTCGTCCCGTCGAAGACGTAGTTGGTGCCGACGTGCAGAAGCTCGCAGCCCGCGCGCTCGCAGGCGACGGCCAGGTTGCGCGGCCCGAGGGCGTTAGCCGCGTACGCGGCTTCTATCTCCGTCTCGGCTGCGTCCACGCCCGTGAAGGCAGCGGCGTTTATCACCAGGTTAGGGGCGTGCTCTTCGATTGACCGGGCGACGGCCCGCGAGTCGGTTATGTCAAAGTCCGCGCGGATCAGGGGAATCGTCTCGTGGCCTCTTTCCGGCAGGAGGCGTGACAGCTCTTTTCCGAGTTGTCCGCCCGCGCCGGTGAGGAGAACCTTCATGGGGCCTCCCGTAAGCGAGGATTGGGGAGAGTTTGAAGCCAGGTCCACGTCCGGGAGATTCCTTCGGGGAGGTCCGTCCGCGGCCTCCAGCCGAGATCCCGCGCCGCCCGGCCCACGTCGAGCACGCTCGCGGGCACGTCCAGCGCGCGTGCCGGTAAATATTCGACCTCCGGGCGCTCACCGGTGACTCGGGAGACGAGGTCCAACAACTCATTTACGGAGACGCCGCGCCCGCTGCCGACGTTGAAGACTTTGTGGCCTGTCTCCTTCTCCGCCGCGAGTTCCAGGGCGTCCATCAGATCCGAGACGTAGAGATAGTCGCGCACCGCGCCGCCGTCGCCCCAGACCGTTATGGGCCTGCCCTCACGCACGCGCTCCAGGAAGACGCTGATGGCGCCCTGTTGCCCGGCGGGGTCCTGGCAAGGGCCGTAGGCGTTGGAGATGCGAAGGGCCGCGTAGTCAAGGCCGTGGAGATGATGGAAGAGGTTCAGGTACTTCTCGACCGTGAGCTTCACGATGCCGTAGGAGGTGATCGGCTCGGTTGGATGTTCCTCCGTCACGGGAAGGAACTTCGGCGGCCCGTAGACAGTACCCCCGGATGAAGGAAAGACGACCTTGCGAACACCGGCCTCCACGCATGCTTCGAGGAGCTGTACGGTGTCCACGAGGTTTGAGCGGACGTCGTATATGGGATCGTCATTTGAGGTCTTGGGGAGTGTGGTGCTCACCAGGTGGAACACTACCTCCGTACCTTCGAGCGCGTTCCGGATCAAACCGTGGTTCCCGAGCTCTCCCTCCACGAACTCCGCACCCGGCGGCGTCCCCCGGAACCGGCTCGGGCTGCGGCTGTAAACCCGTACATGATGCCCCTTCTCCAGCAGCCGCTCGACGAGGTGCGTGCCGATAAATCCGCCGCCCCCGACGACCAGACTCTTCATATCGAACTTGGACGAGGGGATCGGTACTCGCGTTCGCCGGGAGTCGTGGAGAAAGTCCGGCCCCCGGCTCCGCGTCCAACGGGGCGGTGAGCTACCGTCTTCAGTGTCATTTCTCTCCCCGCTCCACGAGGCCATTGTAGAGAGCCAGAAGCTCCTCCGCGTTCTCCTCGACGGTCTTTACCGGCCCGATACTGTCCCGCAGCCGTCCGAGCAACCCCGGCTCTCCCGCCAGCCGCTCCAGGCAACGCGCCAGCGCCGCCGCGTCTTCGAGGGGGAAGAGCAGTCCGTTCTTCTCGTGCTCGACGACTTCGGAGAGGCCGCCGAGGTCGGTGGCGACGACCGGTGTGCCGGAGGCGAAGGCCGCGTACACCACGAGCGGGGTGTTCTCGTACCAGCGCGAGGGCACGACTAGCGCGTTCATATCCGAGAGGACGCCCCCGATCCCCTCCGGCGGAAACGTCCCCCGGAAGGAGATCCGCGAATCATCCCCGGCCAGCCACCGCAACTTCGCCTCGAAGCCCTCGAAACCCCGGTCGCTACCATAGATATCGAGCGCCACGTCCAGACTCCACGGCAGGCTCCTCAGAGCCCGTACGAGGAGGTCGCATCCCTTGTGCGGCCCCAGCGTCCCGATGTACCCGAACCTGACACCGGTGGAATCGTCGCCGCCGCGGCGCGATGCAACGACGTTCGATGTATCTATGCCGTAGTGGGAGACTTCGACTAGATCCGGCCTCACCCCGTTGCGGACCAGCATGTCCCGCGTGAGCCGGGTCGGGGCGATGACGCGGTCCAGGGAGTTCACGCGCTCCCTGATGTACGCCGGACGCTCCGAGAGGTCGCGCACCTGCCGCATCGGTAGCGGCTTCGGGAGCGCAGGGATGCGGGAGAGGGCGTCGGCGGCGCGAAGGACGGGGGCCGGTATCCGTTCGGCCACCCGCGCCAGGCGCGAGGCGGGCTGGCGAGAGGCCAGGCACCGGAGACAGTGTCCCGGGTCGGGGCCTGAGCACATCGCCCCATCGTGGCGGCGCAGGTCAACGACCGGGCACACGGCCCAGAAGTCCGTGGCCGTGTAGACGACGGGGATGCCGGACGCCCGCGCCACCGTTACGGCGTCCGCCGAGAGACCCTGGAGGTGCATGAAGTGGATCACGTCCGGGCGGAAATCGCGGAGGTAGTCGCTGAACGCGCCCGCCATGTTAGGGTTGGCGTAGTTGAGCCGGAACGGGCGGGAGAGGGACTCGCGGGGACGGCCAATCCGGCGCACCGGCACGCCCTCGAATTCGTAGTCCTCGGCGCCGCCTGCCGGGAGGTCCGTGGCCGGGACGCTCCGCTTGGCCGCGAACACCCTTGCCTCGTGGCCTCTGGCGCGCATGGCGCGGGCGAGGCCGAGGGTAAGCACCTCCGTGCCGGCCCGGTGCTCGGGGAAGAACTGGTGCGTGGCGAAGAGAATCCTCATGGCAATATCACGGGCGCGGTGTTTTCTCGGCGGCAAACATTCTCAGGCGGTAATCCTAGCAGCACGGCGGCATCTCCCGAATTCTAGTCACCGGTGGGTTGTTACGGTAAACTTGCCGGAGCCCGAAGCCGCGTGAGCCGATGCCGTGGCTGGAGCCGTGTTCGAGTCCAGAGAGGAAGGGCGTTGTCAGCCAGCGCGTCGAAAGCCAAACAAGGATCGTTCGGGGCCGCGTCGCGGGTCCTGTCCACCATCTACGATCAGCGGTGGTTGATCTGGTACTTCGTGCAGCGCGATCTCTCCAAGACCTACCGCGGCTCTTTTCTGGGCTTCGCGTGGGCGTTCCTGGGGCCGCTGGTTATGATCGCGCTGTACACACTCGTCTTCTCGGAGCTCGTCGGCCTGCGGTTCAGGGAGCTTGAGGGCAACGAGACCCTTAACTACGGTCTGTACATCTACTGCGGCGTCATGCCGTTCTCGGCCGTCGCCGAGTGCCTGACCCAGTCCACCAACACCATCCGCCGCAACTCGACGCTGGTGCAGAAGATGATCTTCCCGATAGAGGTCCTGCCGCTCATCATGGCGGTCACTTCGATGGCGGACAAGCTGCTGGGTCTTGGAGTCCTCGTGGTGGTCCTCGGGGTCCTCGGCTACGGGGTGCATTGGACGCTCGTCCTGCTGCCGGTGCTCGTGGTCGTCCAGTTGCTGTTCATCATGGGTCTGAGTTACCTTTTCTCCGTCATCGGGGCTTACCTGCCGGACGTCAGGGAGAGCCTGAGAGCCTTCGTGCGGGCGATGTTCTTCGTAACCCCGATCATCTGGACGGTAGACAGGGTGGAGGGCACGAAGTGGGAGCCCGTGGTGGACTACAACCCCCTAGCGTACCTGGTGGGCGCCTACCGGGATGTGATCATCGACGGCAAGCCGCCGGGCGGGATGGCCACGCTTTGGTTTACCCTTCTGGCGGTGGCGCTATTCGTCGTGGGGATGGTCTGCTTCGTCCGGCTCAAGAAGAACTTCGCGGATCTCATCTGATGCCCGCCGTTCGTCTGGAGGGGATCTCCAAGAGCTACCGGATGTACACACGCCAGCGTGACCGGCTACAGGAGGCGTTGAGCTTCGGCAGGGTCAAGCGCGGCCGCGACTTCTGGGCCCTCAAGGACATAAACCTGGAGTTGGAGCCGGGCGACACTCTGGGCATCCTGGGCCGCAACGGGGCCGGTAAGAGCACGTTGTTACAGGTGATCTCCGGTGTGTTGCAGCCCACGTCGGGTACGGTGGAGACGAACGGGCAGGTGGTGCTCCTTCAGCTCGGCGCTGGCATAAACCCGGATTTCACGGGCCGGGAGAACGTGATGCTCAACGGCCTGATGCTCGGCATCCCCCGCGACAAACTGCTGGACCGCTTCGAGGAGATAGAAGTGTTCGCGGACCTCGGGCGGTTCATGGACCAGCCGGTCAAGACCTACTCCAGCGGCATGAAGGCCCGTCTGGGCTTCGCCGTGGCGGTCAACGTGGAACCGGATATCCTGATCCTGGACGAGACGTTCTCGGTCGGGGACGCGGTCTTCAAGGCGATAGGCACCCAGAAGATGCTGGAGCTTAGGGACCGGGGAACCACGATCCTGTTCGTCTCCCACGGCATGGGCATGGTCAAGAACTTCTGCAACCGGGCCATGCTCCTGCACCGGGGAGAGATACTCTACCAGGGCGGCACCGCCGAGACCGTGGACCGCTACCAGGCCCTGCTCTCAAGCGCCGAGGCCCAGCGGAGCGGCGAGACCGTGGACGCCGAGTACGAGATAGAGGAGCAGGAAGAAGACGACTACATGGACACCCCGGCCTTCAAGCAGAACCCGGACCTGGAAGACCGCGCGCCGGGTCTCAGGCATGGCACCGGGGAAGCCAGGATCATGAGCGTCGAGCTGCTGGACGAGGACAACCGTCCGGTTGACCGGGTGGATTCCCACTCCACCGTGACCGCCAGGGTCCACCTCCAGTACTCCGAGGACGTTAAGAAGAGCCGGCTGGAGATCACGCTTCGCAACAAGGCGGGGCTGGACGTGTTCTCGACCAACACAAACGCCGAGAACGCGCCACTCGAGGAGATGCGGAAGGGCGAGCGCGCGATCGTGGACTTCAGCTTCGAGGCGTGGCTGCAACCCGGCCAGTACAGCGTGACCGCTGCCGTCTCCTCCCCGAAGGCCAAGAACGTCTACCTGGACTGGGTGGACGTGGCGTCGGTCTTCAAGATAGAGCGCGCCAAAAACCAGCCAGCCATCCCCGGCCTGGTCCGCCTCCCCACCACAGCCGCCGTCCACGGCCCCGATAGAACCAGCCGGGACAGTTAGCCCCATAAACGCCATGCCCCGCCGCGTGAGCGTGATCATCCCGAACTGGAACACGGTGAAGTTCCTCGGTCCCTGCCTGACCTCTTTGCGCGAACAGACCTTCCAAAACTTCGAGACCATCCTGGTGGACAGCGGCTCCACGGATGATTCTCTCCCTTTCGTGGCCGGGAACTTTCCAGAGGTCAGGACGATTTCCCTGGGAGAGAACCGGGGATTCTCCGGCGCGGTGAACGCCGGCATACGGGCGTCGGACGCGGAGCTCGTCGTCCTCCTGAACAACGACACGGAACAGGACCCGGCCTGGCTCGCGGAACTGATGCGAGCCGCCGAAAACCACCCGGAGGCAGGATCTTTCGCGAGCAAGCTGTTGGACTTCCACGACCGCCACGTCCTGGACGGCGCGGGAGATGCGCTCCGCAAGAGCGGGCTCCCCTACCGCCTGGGCCACGGCGAACGCGACCACGGGCAGTTCGAGAAACGAGTCCCCGTGTTCGGGGCGTGCGCGGCAGCGGCCCTGTACCGGCGCGAGATGCTGGATGACGTCGGACTCTTCGACGAGGACTTCTTCGCCTACTGCGAGGACGGCGACCTTTCGTTCCGCGCCCAGCTAGCCGGTTACGGCTGTCTCTACGTCCCGGAGGCCGTCGTCTACCACGTCGGGGGCGCTTCGATCGGCGGCAAGCGCAGCCCGGCCGCTACGCGCCTGGGCACCCGCAACGGTATCTGTCTACTGGTCAAGGACCTCCCCGCTCCGCTCGTGCCCGGCATCCTGCTTCCTTTCGTGGCGGGACAGGTCTCGCGTCTCGCCGTAACCGCCATCTCCGGCGTGCTGCCGGCCCACCTGAAGGGCCTCGTCGAGGCGCTGCGCCTGCTGCCGAAGATGCTCCGCAAACGACGATTCATCCAGCAGCGCCGCCGCGTCCCGGCCGCCCACATCCGAACGCTCCTGCGGGACTCCTCGCGGGCGGCGCGGGCAAGCATCCTCCGCAGGTTGCGGGACCAATTCCTCGGGAGGCTGCGCGGGTGAGGTTCTCGGTGGTCATCGTCAACTACGACTCGTGGCCGTACACGCTGCGGTGCGTCGAGTCGCTCCTGGCGACGGGGTACGGGGGGCTGGAGGTCACGGTGGTAGACAACGACCATCAGCCTGTCCCCGAGTTGCCGGCGGGAGTGAGGCTCATCAGGAACGGGGAGAACGTCGGCTTCGCGCGGGCGCACAACCGGGGCATCCTGGCCTCTAGCGGAGAGTGCGTGGTGTTCGCAAACCCTGACACGCTGGTGGGGCGGGACTTCTTCGAGCGCCTGGCGGTCTTCTTCGCGGAGCGTCCGGACGCTGGAATCGCGGGACCGCGCATCCTGGACGGCTCCGGCAAAGTGCAACTCTCGGCCCGCAAGGAGGTCGGCTTCGTATCCGGCCTGCTGGGACGGACCTCGCTCCTGACACGCCTGTTCCCGAAGAGCGTGGCGGTGCGCCGCCTCTTCCCGGCGGCGGACTCGCCGAGCGGCCCGGCCATCGTGGACTGGGTCTCGGGAGCATGCATGGCCGCGAGGCGGAGCGTTATAGAAGAAGCCGGCCCCTTCGACGAACGGTTCTTCATGTACTTCGAGGACGCGGATCTGTGCCGCCGGACGCGGGAGGCGGGATGGCTCGTTTACTACCTGCCATGCACGGAAATCGTCCACCACACCGGCAAGAGCAGCCGCGGCAAAGTGCTCGCCACCTGGAGGTTGCACAAGAGCGCCTTCCTCTACCACCGCAAGCACGGCCCTCATGGCCCACTGGGCCTGTACAGCTTGATCGTCTTGCTGGGTCTCACCGCGCGGGCCCTGGCGAAGCTGGTCGCTTCGCAGGTGCCAGGCATCAGGCTTCGGGTTTCGGCAAAGGGCGAGAAGGCCGACGGCTAGTAACGTGGCAGTTTGCCGACGGACTTCATCCAAAGACCGCTTCATTCGGTGCCGGATGCTATCATCAATGTATTACCGAATTAGATGATCGGAGCTGGCATGCGGACCACGGTAACGATACCGGACGAGATGTTGGAGGATTTGATGAGCCTCACCGAGGCTTCGACGCGGACGGAGGCTGTCAATCGGGCCGTGGCGGAGTGGGTGAGGCTCAGGAAGATACAGGAGATCCGGTCGTTGAGGGGCAAGTTGAGCTTCGACAGGGGCATAGAGGAGATACGCCGGGCCGACATCGAGGAGTTGAATGACCTTGAGTCGTTTGGTGCTGATTGACTCGTCAGCTTGGATCGAGTACCTGCGTCTGGGCCGGGGTGCGGCCTCCGACGCGGTGGACGGTCTGCTCCAGGAAGATCGGGCGGCCCTTTGCGGGATTGTGGAATTAGAGATCTTCCAGGGGCTACGTCCGCGAGAGCGCGGGCGCGTCTCGGAGCTGTTCTCCGCCCTGCCGTACCTCGAAACCGGGCGGATAGATTACGTGACCGCCGGAGAGCGTCTGGGAGATCTGCGGCGGCGGGGCGTAACCATCCCCGCCGCCGACTGTCTCATCGCCGTCCTGTGCCTGAGGCACGATCTCTCACTCCTGACCCTGGACGTACACTTCGACCACCTGTCGGACGTAAAGCGCTTTGACGCTCACTCTCCCGCATAGGGTGGCAGCGCGTCTTCGGGGACCTCGTGGAGGGTCGGCGCGCAGCGGCCAGTATTTACTGGCCGCTCGACCGTAGCAATGCTCCAGCAAACCTGTTACGCTTGATTCAAATGTAACAATATTGGTTTGCCGTGAGTGGAGGAGCAGATGGGCACGATAGATAGGATGGTTTCACTGGGACGCATATGGGCGCTGATCTTCGGTGTTTGGGTTGCGGTACTAACCGTCGGTCTGGCGCAGTCTTCCGCATCAGCCAGCCATTAGTTAGGCTGGGGCGCAGGCTCCAATCCGGTACATTTCAATATGTGTGATCTCAACGACAATACTCACCAGGCGATGCATCACAACGGTGACCATGACATCGGGCCAACGCACATCACTCGCAATGAAGAACACGGCTGCGACACGCTGGACGTACGCATTAACGACTATGCGTACGGGTTGGACCAACATACGGGATAGTATGAGTGTCACGATCATTTCAACGGCCACTGCGCCAAGGGCCATGCTCATATCAACACAAGCTACTCAGGCATATCCGAAGACTACTCGCGCACGGTGAGGGTCGTGTGTGAGGAGATCGGTCACTCCGTGGGACTCTGGCACAGGGAAGATACGGACTCTTGCATGTCCGGCTCGACAGCCGCGCACCTGGACGGGCACGATAAGGAAACTCTCAACGATCACTACTAAAGGAGACTAGATAATGTAATGAATGGCGTATCGGGTTCCACTAACGCAAGACGGCTCTTGATAGCCGGGGGCATCGTGCTGCTGATGATATGCTCGGTCGCGCTACTGCTCGCGCTGTCGGGCGGCAGGGGCACGTCCTCGGAGACGCCTTCGAAACCGTCTTCAGAAAAGTCGTCGCCCCCGGAGGAGCAAGCGTCTGGCGCGGAGACCTCCTCCGAGAAGTCATCCCAGTCGGGAAAGCCGGCGTCCGGCGGCTTCTTCGCAAGCGGCCCCATGTTCCAGTCGTTAGACCAGATGGTGGCGACGGCTGATCTGGTGGTCATGGGTACCGTCACGGATGCGCGACCGGGCGAGGTCATGGCGGCGGGGACACCGGACGAGGTGCGGAACCTCAATGCCGTGGTAAACGTGGACGAGGTTCTGAAAGGTCCGGTCCCCAATGGTCCCATCGTCGTAAAAACGTTAGAGCTAGGCTACACCGGACCCGGTAAGACGGAGTGGAGACAGCCCAAGGAACCTGTACTGCTGTTCTTATCGGACAGCCGGGAGACGCCAGGGCTCTACATCATGGCAGGGATCAGCTACGATCAGACGGCGTACATCCGCCAGGCTGACGGCCTTGCCGCGACAGTGCGTGACCCGGTTAGCAACAGCGTTGCAAGCCTTTCCGTGCCGGAACTCCGCCGCGAGGTGGATCAGGCGAAGGCG
>JBPCLT010000129.1:0-11314 GCA_051003015.1 Rubrobacteraceae bacterium
GTCGCCCGCCGTCACACCTGGCGGCTGATGGAGCGGAGCCGCCGCGAGAGCACCGGCAGGGAAGAGGACCTGGCCGCGAGCGCGGCCCTGCTCGGCGGCGAGAAACCCTCAGATCGTTGGGAGATCATTGACTGGATGGAGCAGGGCCTATCGAAGGTGGGCGACCCCTGCCGCAAGCTCCTCATCGCCCTGTACTTCGATGAGCGTCAGCCTTCCTACGTGGAGGTCGCGGAGCGCCTGGACATGCCCGTGGGAAGCATCGGACCCACCCGCGCCCGCTGTCTCCAGCGGATGAGGCGGGCACTGGGCGAGCGGTAGAGTCGTGTCAGGAACGCGCGCCGGTGTATTTTTTCGGTTCGCAAGCGGCATTCTCTGGTTAGCTGCGAACGGGGGAGCGCCAATGACGGCGAGACGGTAACATGGGAGGCGGAGGAAGATGGATATGGCGGAGAAAGAGATCGAATTCCAGCACCTCGCCGATTGGGCCGAAGGCCACCTCTCCGAGGAAGAGGCCAGGGCCATCGAGGCGCGGCTTGCGGATGCCGGTGAGGCTACCCGCGCCGGAGCCGAATGGTTGCGGGCTTTCTCACGCCTCAGCGAAAGCGTCGTGCTGGATGAACCGCCCGCAGAGGTGCGCGAGGAGTTGACGCGCCGCTTCGAGGCTTACGCGGAGGGCCGCCGGCAGCCCGGACCCGTGCGGCGTCTCGTCGCGGCGCTCTCCTTCGAGGGCGGGGCGCAGGCGGCCTTCGGCGTGCGTTCCGCCGCGGCTCGGGAGTCGCAGGGGCAGCTCGTCTACACCACCGGGGCCGCCGACATCGCACTCAACTTCCGGCGGCGTCCGGGCGACGGGAGCCTGGACCTCGACGGGCAGGTCTTCCCGGCCGGCGACGAGCCGGAGGACTTCGGCGTTCAGCTCCTTCGCGGCGCCACCGAGGTAGACACCACCGCCACCGATGATCTCGGTGAGTTCACCTTCCGGGCCGTACCGCCCGGCGAGTACCAGATCCTGGTCAGCGGCGACCGGGTCGAGATTCTCATCTCCCCCATCGAACTACGTCCCTGAAATCACGAGGCCCGTGTCCGCCGGCGACGAAGTAGATACCGGACTCGTGGACGCTCTGCTGGCCCTGTCCACGCAAGAGCGGCAGACATACTTCCTGCGCGCCAGCGGCTTGCTCGATGCCGATGGGTTGGACCGGCTCCTCGACTTCGCCGACCACCTGCTGGGCAGCGACCCTGGCAAAGCCCGGCGTCTGGCCGAGGCTTGCGTCGCTATGGCCGAGGCCGCCGCCGCGCCCGCCGCCGTGCCGCGCGCGAACTACATCCGCGCTGGAGCGCACAACATAAACGGCGAGTTCGAAGAGGATCTGCGCCTTACCAGGGCCGCCCACGACGATTACGCCGCCCTCGGGATAAACTTGGAAGCGTTGCGTACCAACGTCGGGAAGATGGCCGCGCTCCTGGAGCTGGGACGCTACGAGGAGGCGCTAGATGCCGGCCGGGTCGTACTGGACGCACTGGACGGCGAGGGTGACCTTGAAGTGGCGCCCACGCCCGAGGAGACCGGCCTGTTGATCGCGTTCGTTCATGGTAATAGGGGCGGTTGCTACGAGTATATGGGCCGCTACGAAGAAGCACTCCAAGCCTACGCAATCGCCGAAGAGCGCTTCGAGTCTCTGGGCATGACCGAACGCCTCGGCGAAATACTCGGCAACCGGGGCGCCATACTCCTGCAGCTAGGCCGGGGCGACGAGGCGCTATCAGCCTACGAAGCCGTCGCCGACATCTCCGAAAAGGCCGGCCTTACCATATCGCGCGCGAAAGCCCTGGTGAATATCGGGGAGGCCCACCTGCGTCTCGGGAACTACGCGCTCAGCCTCGATGCGTTCGAGCAAACGCGCCGCCTGCTGGAGCCTCTCGGCGCGCTCGCTGACAAGCATCTCTTCTTGCGCGACACGGCCAACGCCTACCTTGCGCTCAACTTGTACTCCGAAGCGCTTGTGGCTTACCAGGAGGCCGAAGGCTTGCTACGGGCCGCGGGCATGGTGCATGATCAGGCACAGGCGCTATGGGGCATGGGCTCGGCGCTGATAGCCAGGTCGGAGCTCGAGAAGGCTGGGGAGGCGCTTGCCGGGGCCGCGGTCTTGTTCGAGGAGGCGGGCAACGTGCCGTTGCTCTCGGGCGTGATACTGGAGCAGGCATCGTTGTTTGAGGCCAGGGGAGACCACGAAGCCGCCATTACGACGGCAAGCCGGGCGCTGGACCTCGTTTCGGGGAACGAATGGCCGGTACAACTGGTCTACGCTCACCTGCGTCTCGCCGATCTGCGCCTCGCCGACCCGCTGCCGGCCGCAGCCGAGCCGCACCTGCTCGAAGCCCGGCGGCTGGTCGAACGGCTGGCGTTGCCGCAACTGCGTTTCCGGCTGAACGAACGTCTAGGCCGTTTGAGACGCATGCAGGGCCGCGACGAGGAAGCGCGGGTGCTGCTCGAGGCGGCGGTGGAAGAGATCGAACGCCTGCGCGGCACCGTCACGCAGGACTCGATGCGGGCCTCCTTCCTGCGCGACAAGACCGCCGCTTACGAAGACCTCCTGCGGCTGTACCTTGCCACCGAAGACGAAAATGGCATTCGACGAGCCTTTGCCGTCGCCGAACGCGCCAAGTCGCGCGCGCTGGTGGACTTGCTCACCGGCGTTGCGGAAGCGGGGCCCGCGATGTCAACGGACTTTGAGCTGGAAGGGCGGATCCGTGCCTCGCGGGCCGACCTCAATGCGGTCTACAACGAGATGCTCGGAGGCTACGATGATGCCGAGCACCGCATGTCTCTGCCGGACTTGCGGACGCGAGC
This sequence comes from Rubrobacteraceae bacterium, assembly GCA_051003015.1. Lineage (GTDB taxonomy): Bacteria > Actinomycetota > Rubrobacteria > Rubrobacterales > Rubrobacteraceae > JACDGB01. Next base: position 2,849 of record JBPCLT010000129.1, read on the forward strand.
TGTCGAGTTGGAAGGGGAGATCAGCCGTCTGCGCCTGCATGCCGCCACAGGCTCCGCGCCTGACCCGTTCGTGGCCTCCGTGCCGCCGGGCACGATCCAGGACACATTCCCGTCTGACGTGATGCTGCTCGCCTACCATGCCGTCGGCGACGAGATAGTGGCGTTCGTGGGCCGCTGCGGGCACGTCCGGGTCGCAAGGGGTGTCGGCACGGTGAGCTCGGTCCAACGTCTTTTACAGAAGCTGGCCGTCCAATGGGAACGTTTTCGGGCGGGCCAGGAGTTCACCAGGCGGCACATGACGCTGCTCGAACGGTCGGCGAGGCAGGTGCTCACCGCGCTCCACGGCGAGCTGGTTGCGCCGCTCGAACCGCTGCTGGAAGAGGCTGTCTCGGCCGTCGGAGATCCCGGCGCCTCCTCGAAGCTCGTCGTCGTGCCCCACGGTCCTTTGCACCAGGTTCCGTTTCACGCCCTGTTTGACGGAGAACGGCATTTCATCGAGCGGTTCGAGGTCGCCTACGCCCCCAGCGCGACGGTGTACGCGCTCTGCCAGGAACGTGAGCCGCGAGACCCGGGCCGGGCGCTGGTGTTCGGCGTGGAGGACCCGCTGACGCCGGCGGCGGTGGTCGAGGCTCTCGCCGTCGCGGATCGCCTCCCGGAGGCCGAGGTGCGCGTGGGCGAAGAGGCTACCATGGCCGCGTTGCGCGCCGAAGCGCCGGGGCGCGGCTCCTTGCACCTGGCGTGCCACGGTCTGTTCCGCGCCGACAACCCGATGTTCTCGTCCCTAAAGCTCCAGGACGGCTGGCTGACGGCCGCCGACGTCATGAGCCTGGATCTGGACGGCGCTCTCGTCGTCCTTAGCGCCTGCGAGTCGGGGCGCAACGAGGTGGTCGAGGGCGATGAGATACTGGGCCTGACCCGCGCCTTCCTCGGGGCCGGCGCTGCGACGCTCGTGGTCAGCTTGTGGCTGGTGCAGGATGAGACGACGGCGGAACTAATGGGCATCTGGTACGAGCGGTTGCGAAAGGGGGAGGGACGCGCCGCGTCCCTGCGCGCTGCCCAGCTAGAGATAAAGGCGCGCTACCCTCACCCCTACTACTGGGCGCCCTTCGTCCTTACCGGGAAACGATAGCTTTAGCGACTCCATCCGAAAATGCTCCGGGCATGATGCAGCGATCATGAAAACATTCTAATGCTCCTCTCATACGAGCTTAACAGTGTCTGGATAACATTCACGTATCAAACCCGTTCCGGTCGCGCATTACTCTAGAGCAGGATTCAGGAGCTACTCGGGAGGTAGGACCGATGAGAGTTTCAAACCACAAGATGCTCGACAACGGCGCAGATCACCGCGCCGCCGAGTGGCCCGTCTATACGAAAACGTATAGAAACATATCCACGTTTTCTCGGGCTACACGCCCGGCGCCGTTCTCTAAGATGGTGGCGCGGAAGAAGTGAGGGAAAAGAAAGTAAGGATCACGCAGTTGGCGGCCAACGGAACGAAAAGCAGCCGTGCGAGCGTATCGTGGATCGATCAGCCAGCGGTCTGTCCCCAGGAGCGTAAGTCCCGAGGGGGTTGGAACCGGCTTTTCCAGCAAGGAGGCCCGATGGAGATCAGAGCACTGCTGAGACGACCGGCCGTTGTAGCGGCCGTGACACTATTCCTGGTGGTGGTGTCGAGCGTGCTGTACAGCATGTTCTACGCTGCCCCCGCGCAGGCCGACGACGACGATGGCGAGTTCGTGAATGGTGAGATCGTCGTGAAGCTGAAGGAAGGGACGGATCTCACCCGGTTCAACCTCGACTACGGTACGACTACCAAAGATACGTTCCTGGGCAGCGCGAACATCCACCTGCTCCAGGTGACGGACGGAGGGGACACGGAGGCGAAGGCCGACGCCATGGAGAGCGATCCGGAGCGCGTGTTCTACGCCGAGCCGAACCTCACGACCGACGCGCCCGAAGGCGGCGCTCGTTGGAGGTTCCGCAGTGATGGCGACCCCATCCCGTCCTCGGACCCCGCGCCGTACTCGGGACAGTACGCGGTAGGGGCTCTGAACCTGGAATGTACACGAGACATCAACAAGGGCGCAGGGACGGTGATCGCCGTCCTCGACACCGGGGCGCAGCCCGACCATCCGGAACTCTCGGGCAGCCTGACGCCGGGCTACGACTTCATCGGTGACGACGCGAACCCCGCCGAAGAGCCAAACGGTCTGGATGACGACGGCGACACCCACGTGGACGAGGGGACGGGCCACGGCACGCACGTGGCGGGCATCGTTCACCTCGTGGCGCCGGAGGCCAAGATAATGCCGCTCAGGGTACTGGATTCGGACGGCATGGGTAACGTATTCGTAATCGCCGAGGCTGTGCAGTACGCCGTCAAAAACGATGCGGACGTGATCAACATGAGCCTGGGCTCCTCGCAGGATTCAGAGTTGCTGGAGGACGTGATCGAAGACCTGGAAGCGGACGATGACGCGGATGACGACGACGCGGACGATGACGATGGTCCCGTGCTGGAGGGCGTGCCGCCAAATGGCGTGGTCGTGGCCGCCTCGGCGGGCAACGATAACGTCGAGACGCCACAGTACCCGGCCGCCGAGGATGGGGTGCTGGCGGTAACTTCCGTCAACCAACAGGAGAAGAAGTCGGAGTGGGCCAACTACGGCTCCTGGACCAGCATAGCCGCGCCGGGCGAGGACGTTTACAGTGCCTTCCCGACCGACCGGTACGCTTCGTGGAACGGGACCTCGATGGCCGCGCCGTTCGTGGCAGGCCAGGCGGCGCTCATACGGAGTGTGGATCCCTCGCTCGACGCCGCCGCCGTTAGGAACACGATCACGGGCACCGCCCGCTCGCTCGATGCCGCGAACCCGTCCTACGCCGGCAAGTTGGGAGCGGGCCACGCAGACGCCGGCGCGAGCATGGAGAAGCTGCGCCCCGGCGCCGGATGCGGCGCGCCCGCCGTGGAGCCCGCCAACACGAAGCCCATCATCAGCGACGTGAGCCCCGCCGCGGGTTCGGCCACCAGAGATCGAACACCGACCATAAAGGCAAAGGTGCGCGACGCGCAAACGGAGTTGAGGACGGGCGACATAACGCTCTACGTCGCCGGGAACCAAATACGGAGAACGAGCTTCTCCTACAACGTTGCGACCGACCGGCTGAGCTACGCGAGCAATCGCCTCGCCCGCGCCAAGCACAGGGTCACCATAATCGCCAGGGACGCGCAGGGCCTCGTCGGGAGCAAGACCTGGAGCTTCGGGGTGAGGTCCAAAAGGTAGGCGTAATCCGCTGCGCGAGAAGTCGCGACGGGCGTCCCGGTCTTCTCGTGGCTTCTGAATTCGACACAAGAGGCCCCGCCACTACCGGCGGGCCTCTTCCTTTGGAGACTCCTCCGCCGGGCATTAGAAACCTCTCATGAACGGCGTTTCGGCTATTTCTTGACGGTCGTCCGAGCATATGAGGGATGTAGGGCAAGAGCCGGCGCCGGGATGAGCCTGGCGGGGTGAGAAAAGAAGGAGAAAAGGGATGTTGCGAAAGATCATGGCCGTGGCGCTGGCGAGCGTGTTGGCTCTTGCGGTGGCGGCCCCGGTCGCGCTGGCCGAGGAGCGGGTGTGCCGGGGCACGATAGGCTCGAGGACCGTGGACAACCTGCTTGTGCCGCGGGGCGCGACGTGTACGCTCAACGGCATGCGGGTCGAAGGCACCGTCAAGGTCGAGCGGAACGCGACGCTCGTCGCCAACACCATAAGGGTCAAGGGCAACGTGCAGAGCGAGGGTTTCAAGAGCATCACGCTCAGGGAGAACTCCGTCGTGGTCGGCAGCGTGCAACTCGAAAACGGGCTCGACAACGGCGGCGGACGGGTGCTGAACTCCCGGATCAACGGCGACGTGCAGTTCTTCTCCAACGAGGCCAGCATGGTGGCGCGTGGAAACACCATCCTCGCCAACCTCCAGGCCAACCAGAACAAGGGCGGGCTCGTGATCAAGGACAACAGGATCTCCGAGAACCTGCAGTGCAAGGAGAACAACCCGCCCCCGACCGGCGGCGGCAACACCGCTGGCGACAAGGAAGATCAGTGCGGCCGACTCTGAGCCGATCCGTTCTCACACTCGCGTAATTTTCCGGGGCTGCTTTCTGGGGGCGGGAAGCAGCCCCGGTGCTGCTCACGCTTTGCGCTTCGCGATGACCTTCTTCACGGTAGTCGAAGAGCACGGCACGCGGATCGAAACACATGGAAGCCGCCGTGCCATGAGATCTGGCCGATGTGTACGGCGCGTCGAAGATCACGACCCTGGACCTCGAAACCCGTGGGAAATTTCCCGGCCTGGACTCCGAAGGTCTTCAGGCCGCCGCCGAAGGGACGCGCCGGTTTGCTCCTTCTCCGACACCCTCAGCGGCGACTTGGAGGTCGGGATCAACACCTCCTCGTGGAGGTTCTCGGAATACGGTTGATCGCTTCACGTCTTGTCCGGATCGGGAGTCGAAAAACGTAACCTCGAAGCCCGATCTCCCGGACCCGCCAGGGATGGAATCCTTCACCCTGACTCGGCAGTAGCCTCGAACCGTACGGGATTAGGATTCCCGGACACCGGGTACATTCCTGAATATCCGAGAAGGCGAATGAATAGGAGTGGATGCATGGCTACTGCGGAACGGCGCGCTGACGTTGTATGGAGGGGCGATCTACCGACCGGCTCTGGTTCTCTGGACCTGGCGAGCAGCGGCGCTCTGAAGGGCGTGAATATCAGCTGGGCGACGCGCACAGAGAGCCCCGACGGTGACACCTCGCCCGAGGAGCTCATCGCCGGTGCCCACGCCGGCTGCTACGCGATATCCCTCTCGAACGTCCTCGCCGAAGGCGGCAACGAGGCCGAACAGCTCGACGTGAGCGCCACCTGCACCTTCGATGTGGGGAGCATCAAGATCACCACAGTGGTCCTCGACGTGCGCGGTAAAGTCCCCGGCCTCGACGAAGAGGGCTTCCGTAGCGCCAAGGAGGAGGCCGAGCAGGCGTGTCCCGTCTCAAACGCCCTGCGCGGCAACGTGGACATTCAGGTAAACGCGACCCTGGCGTAGCCTGAGCTAATTCCTCATCCCCGGATTCGGGCCATCGAGTAGGCGTCAACGTACCCACCGTCGCGGAAGGCGAAGCGGCGGTGGGTTCCTTCTATCTCGAACCCGAACTTCTCGTAGAGCGCGATGGCGGCTTCGTTGTCCGTATATACCGTAAGCTCGATGCGCGTCAGGTTCAGCCAGTTGTCCGCGAGGTCGAGGACTGCTTCCATGAGCGCCGTTCCGATCCCCCGGCCCTGCCAGTCATCGCGGACAGACATGCCGATCTCACCTGTGTGCCGCACGCGCCAGCGGGCCGGTGAGGTATGCAGGCCGAGGTTGCCGATCACCTCATCGTCCGCGCAAGCCACCAGGAAGAAGCCTTCTCTGGAGATTTCCGAGAGCCGTTCGCGCCATCTCGCGCGCGTCGGAAACGGTAGCTGTAGCGTGCCAGCTATCACCCGCGGACCCTGGAAGATTCGGTGCAGCGCCTCGTAGTCCTCCGGCTCGGCGTGACGAACGGTTATCTCCACGAATATCCTCCCTCGAATCCGCTGGCGGTCACAGCATAACGTAGGACCACGAAAGAAGAGCCCTCGCCGGTAAAGCGAAGGCTCGGTGGTGGAGAGTGTATTTCCGGCGTTACGTCGCGCGGGGTTCCTCTTGCGGGGTGGACGCCTGGATCTCCTGTTCAATATTGGAGATGCCGGTGTTGGCGCGGACGTAGATCTCATCGTAGGACGTCTGACGTCCCTCGCTCATCTCGCGCTCGGCGCTCTTGCCGCCGAATTTCGTGCCCAGGTAGCATCCCAGGAAGCCAAGCGGCACGGAGACCAGGGCCGGGCTTTCGAGGGGAAAGATCGCCGCGTCGCCCAATATGGTGGGGCTCAGGATCACGAGCCCGACCGAGGATATGAGTCCGGTCAACATGCCGGTGATCGCCCCTGCCGTGTTGAATCCCTTCCAGAAGATCAGGAGCAGGATGACGGGGACGTTGGAGCTTGCGGCTACGGCGAAGGCAAGGGCCACCAGGAACGCCACGTTTGCGCCTTGCAGTAGCAGGGCCAGGATTATCGCGGCTACCGAGATGCCGAAAGACGTATAGCGGGCGGCCTTGAATTGCTCCTGTTCATCAACCTCGCCGCCGCGGATCACGTTGGTGTAGAAGTCGTGGGCGAAGGCGCTGGAGGCGGCGATGACGAGCCCCGCGACCACGGCCACGATGGTAGCGAAGGCGACCGCCGCGATGAACGCCAGGAAGATCGGGCCTCCGAGAGCTTCCGCGAGCAGTGGCGCGGCCAGGTTGCCGCCGGGGTCTTCGGCGCTGATAGCCTCGCGGCCGACCAGCAGCGTGGCTCCGTATCCGAGGATCGGGGTCAGGAGATAGAACCCGCCGATGACCCAGGTAGCCACGATGATCGAGCGCCGGGCCGCCTTAGCGTCAGGGACCGTGAGGAAGCGGATCAGGATGTGTGGAAGCCCCGCCGTCCCGAGGACCAGGGCGATGTTGAGCGAGATCACATCGAGCCCCGGCGCGAGCCCGGCGGGGGGAGCGGGTATGATCGCCGCCCGGCCCACCTCGGCCTCGACCGCGCTGAAGAGCGCGACCGGGTTGAAGCCGAACTGGGCGAGCACGGCGATAGACAGGCCGATGGAGCCGAGGATCAGCAAGACGGCCTTGGTGATCTGGATCCAGGTGGTAGCCAGCATCCCCCCGGCCACGACGTAAATCGTCATCAGTATCCCGACGATGATGACCGACAGGTTGAACGAGATGGGCAGCAGCAGGCTTATGAGCGCGCCCGCGCCGATGAGCTGCGCGATCATGTAGAACATGCTGATCGCCAACGTGTTGAGCGCCGAGGCCGAGCGTACCCCGCGGGCGTTGAACCGCGCCGTGAGCACGTCGCCGACGGTGTATTTGCCGAGGTTCCTCAAGGGCTCGGCCACGAGCAGGAGGACCACCAGGAACGCAACCAGGAAACCTATTGACAGGTAGAAACCAGAGAAGCCTTCTAGGGCGATCGCCCCGGCTATGCCGAGGAAAGACGCCGCCGAGAGGTAGTCTCCGGAGATGGCAAGGCCGTTCTGCCAGGGCTTGATCTCGCCCCCCGCCACGTAGTGGTGGCTGGTGTCCGTATTCTGTTTGGCCGCCCAGTAGGTGATGACGAGCGTGATGGCGATGATCAGGATGAAGAACGCGAAAGCGGTGATGTCCGTGCTGTTCACGCCCTACCCTCCTCGGTGGTTCCCTGCGCCGCCTCCCGACGAGCATCGTCCACCAGGTCGTCCCACTTGTTCGCCTGGCCTATGTACGCGTAGGCCAGGCCCCAGGTCATGACGAACTGCGCGAAGGCGTACACGTATGCCCAGGATATCGGCCCGAAGGCCGTGGCGTTTAACACCGTCGTGAAGGCCGTCAAAAACGGCAGCGTAAAGTAAAAGACGAAGAAAAAGATCATCGCCGGTAAGATGAAGGCTCTCTTCCTTTGCATTAATTCCTTGAAAGCCGAAGTCCGCTCGACGCGGAGCCACTCGTCGTTACGTTCCACCAGTCTCCTTCCACGCTCTCCCAACCGTTCGAGCACTATATTTGATGCCTTTTATACAGTCAAGCGTATACGCTTCGGCGTACACGAACGGGTACGGTGTTTCCGACAGAAAGAACCCCCCGACCCGAAGGCACGGGGGGTTCGGAGGGTGTGTCTTAAGCCCTGGCGCCTTCGGCGGCAGGAGCTTCGTCCGTCCTCTTGGGGGGCCGGATGAGTATCGGGAGGATGGAGCTGACCAGCAGCATGCCCGCAATTATGTAGAAGGCGATCGTGTAACTGCCCGTAGAGTCGATGATGTAGGAGATCAGGATCGGGCCCAACACGCCGCCGAAGCCCCAGGCCGTGATCATGAGACCGTAGATCTTGCCGACGTTGGTCGGGCCGAAGTAGTCGGCGTTGAAGGCGGGCATCGTCCCGAAGCCGCCGCCGTAGCAGGACACTATGACGATGCAGAGGGCGGCGAGCACGAAGAACGAGCTCGCGCCGAGGATGGGCAGGAGCAGGAACAGCACCGCTTGCAGGAGGTACATCACAAAGAACACCCACTTGCGCCCGATGGCGTCCGAGAGCCAGGCCCAGAGGAACCGGCCCGCGCCGTTGCCGATGGAGATAAGGATCACCAGGGTCGCCGCCGCCGCCGCGGAGAGCCCGCCTATCTCCTGCGCTATCGGGTCGGCCTCGACGATGATCGCGATGCCCGCGGAGACGTTCAAGAAAAGCATCGCCCACAGCACGTACCACTGCCAGGACTTGAGGGCGCCGCCGAGCTCGAAGTCCGCGTTCGCGCCGTCCTCGCCGCCGGTCGCCTCCGGCTCGTAACCTTCCGGGCTCCAGCCCTCCGGCGGGTTCTTC
>JBPCLT010000130.1:0-4343 GCA_051003015.1 Rubrobacteraceae bacterium
TGTCTCCTGAGGGTCACCCGTCACGGGCGGCTCCCAGGTAGATGCCGGAGCCACTCGAGCCGCTCGCGGCGTCCGTCAGGAGGCGGGACTTTATCCCGGCCGGAAGGAGTTCGATCTCACGCAGCTCGTCCACGCTCACCCAGCGCAACTCCGAGAGCGTCGGCTCCGACCCCGGTGCGGCCTCCGGGTCGCTCCCGAGGATGGCCTCCGCCTCCGGGTCAACATCCACCCGAGCCGTCACGTCCACTGTGTGGCGGCCATCCCGCAGGAACTCGCTCACGTACAGAATCCCCGCGAAGATGCCCGAAAGCCCAGTCTCCTCGGCGACCTCGCGCTCGGCGCACTCCGGGATGGTCTCTCCCGGCTCCAGACGCCCTCCAGGCAACACCCAGTACGGCTCCAGACCCGGCTTCCGATGGCGCGCCAGGAGAAATGCCCTGTCACGCACGATCACCGCGCCGACCCGAATCCCGAAATCCATGTCCGAAGAACCGCGATCCTTGCCCATCTAGCCGAGTATAACCCCGGTCAGATCCGGGAGATGTCCGCCGCCGCCATGTCTTCCCGGCTATGGTCGAGTACCTGCGCCTCCAACTCGCCGCACGCCTCCAGTACCAGACGCAGCCCGTCCTCCTCGGAGATGCGTCCGTCGCCGGAACCGTACTCTTGCAATATGCGGGACTCCGTGATCTGGTAGGCGCCAATAGAGCGCCGGTGGCGCCGGAGTGTCGTGAGCCGTCCGCATTCGCCGGTGAAATCCAGGATGGAGTCCAGATACTCGGATATCTTCGGATCATCCGCCTCTCCCGCGACGGCGCGGTGGAGGAGCATGTGGATCAGGTACTCGAAGCCCGGCACCCGGAGCGTGTCTCCATCTAGCTCGAACACGCGAACGCCGTCGTCCGGAGTCACCGAAAGGCTTTCCCGGCGGACCCGGTTCGCTACTGCGATGACTAGTTCGGCCGCCGTGAGGGTGATGTCTGGGTAGTTGCTATCCATGCCGCGTAGCTCCACCGTGCCCTGGCGGTTGAGCCGCACCGGGTTCCATGCGGGCCTGAGCAGATCCCCACCGGCCTCGGAGAAGAGGCGGCGTTCTACGCCCGCGCGATCCATCGCCGCGAGCCAGGCTTCGTGGCGGTCGAACTGCTGACGCACGAGATGCTCCACGGTCTCCCCGTAGGGCAGAAGCCCGCCAACCTGCGGCAGCTTCGTGTAGACACCCTCCCAGCCGAAGGCGGCGGCGCCCCGGTAGTGGACCGTGCGGGGAGAGAGTCCCGTCGCCCGTCCCTCGTAGAACGGGCACGAGCGGGTGAGGAAGACCAGGGCCGGGTCGAGGGCCGTCGCCAGGTTGTGCAGGCCGAGCGCCTCCATCCGCGCTCTCTCCGGCGCTCCCGCGGAGATCCCGGTTGCCGGGTCCACCGCCCCGTCCGCGAGCTCCAGATGCAGGTGTGTTCCGGCACATCTCCCTGCGTGCATGAACCTCTCGTGGCCGACCACGCGGACCTGCATCTCGTAGTCCAGCCCGTCGCGCATGGCGGGCTCGAATGGCAGCGGGTAGGCGCCCAGAGGGTAGAGTATGAGCCCCAGCGGCCGCGCGACGCTCAGGGCCAGACGGAGGTTGTCAAGGTACTCCCGCTCCAGCTCCGCGAGGCTCCGTGCCGGGAGCGTGCTGACCTCCACCAGGCCCTTGACGAACTCCGGGGCGAAGCAGGCCGCGCAAGTCCCATGCCTCTCCGTCGCATCTCCGCACGCCTCCAGGAACTCATCCGCCCGGACGGAGGGGAGCCCGGACTCCTCGACCAGGAAGAATTCCTGTTCGAGCCCGACGCGACGATTCGTCCTGTCCCCGCTGTCCTGCGTTACCTTCTCCGTCTCCCGGATGGGTCCCCAATCGTTCGTATCAAGATACACGAACTTTATCTTCCGCGATAGCCGCCGTCGTTGGCCCCGTGGAGGAAATTCGTTCGTGTGGAGCGTTCTCCTGTGTGCCGGTTGTCGCGTGGGCCACGCTATAGTGTGAGGATAATTGGGAGTGAGGAGGGACGTATTTTGCGGGACGTGGTGGTGATCGGCTGCGGTGTAATCGGGCTCTCGACCGCCGTTCTCTTGCGGGAATCGGGCTTCGATGCCCACATCCGTACGGCTGCCATGCCGCACGAGACCACATCCAGCGTGGCGGCGGCGATCTGGTACCCGTACCGGGCCTACCCCGAGGACCGCGTGCTGGCCTGGGGCGGGCGGACCTTCGAGGTCTTAGTGAGGCTCGCCAAAGACCCGAAGACGGGCGTGGTCATGCGCGAAGGATTCGAGTTGCACCGCGAACCCGCCCCCGACCCGTGGTGGATGGATGCCGTTCCCGACGTCAGGCGTTGCGAGAGGGACGAGTTGCCGCCCGGCTACGAAGACGGACACGCTTTTACCGTGCCTGTGATCGAGATGCCCGTCTACCTCGGCTACCTCCTCGACCGCTACATCGCGGCCGGAGGGAGCGTCGAAGAGCGGCACGTCTCGTCTCTGGAAGAGGTGGCGAACGAGTATCGGGCCGTCGTCAACTGCGCGGGGATCGGGGCTCGGGAGCTGGCGGGGGATAGCGGCGTGGTCCCGATACGCGGCCAGGTCGTCCGCGTCCGCAACCCAGGCATCGAGCGTTTCATCCTCGATGAAGACGGTCCCGAAGGCGTCACATACATCGTGCCGCGCTCGGAGGACTGCATCCTCGGGGGGACCGCGCAGGAAGGAGACTGGAACACCGCGCCGGACCAGGCGACCGCCGATGCTATTCTGCGCCGCTGCGCGCGGTTGGAGCCGCGCCTCGCTGAAACGGAGGTTTTGGAGCACCGGGTTGGTCTGCGGCCCGGGCGCCCGGAAGTCCGCCTGGAGATGGAGGATCCGGATGATGGAACCCCGTGCGTTCACGATTACGGGCACGGTGGATCGGGCGTGACGCTCTCGTGGGGCTGCGCGGAAGAGGCGCTCGGGCTCGTACGGAAGGCGCTGGAGAGGACCTCATGAGAAGTTCGCAGTCTCCCTGGAGTCGAGTCATAATTGCGCGTGGGGTGGGGGAAGTAAGTATAATGACGCACGAAAATGCGGATCTCCGGGGCTTCACCCACTCTGTCCGGGACAATCCTGGAGCATGCGTGGTCAGGCTGGAAGGAAGGAGGTGTCCTCCGCGACATTGCCGGTGGGATGGCGCAGGAGACCGGCGGTGTGAGTAGGGCAAGACGAAAGTCACGAAGAAAAGGGGAGGAAGAGGACATTGAGGCGAAAAGGGATAACGATGCTGGCTTTGGTGGCGCTGTTGGTGGCGCTCTCGGCGGGGGCGGCTATCGCGGCCAAAGTGATAGGCACGAACGCCTCGGAGACGCTCGTGGGCACGAGCAATAGCGACCGGATCGAGGGCAAAGGGGGCGGCGACGCCCTGTACGGCGCGGCCGACAGGGACAGGGTCGCTGGCGGTACCGGAAACGATGCGATCTTCGGCGGCAGCGGAAACGATGAACCAGGCTCCAGGGCTGGTTCGACGCCAAGGGGCCTGTACGGCGGTCCTGGTGGCGACCGCGTGAAGGGCAACGACGGTGACGATGCTATGGATGGCGGCGGCGGAAGCGACGTGCTCCGGGGCGGCGGCGGCGACGACGTCATAGACGGTCTACGCGGGGAGAGCGTTGCCACCTTTGACGAGATCTACTGCGGAGGCGGCAGGGATCGCGTCCTCGCCACGAGGAACGACTCCGTGGCTAAAGACTGCGAGAGGGTGAGCCGCCGCAACCCGTAGCGCAGGCCGGTACGCTCATTGGGCCGGGACTGACTCGCAGTCCCGGCCTCTTCCATGCTTGGAGCGGATGAGAGCAGGAAGCTCCATCGAATCCGAGGCTCACGAACGGGTCCCGATCTGGCTGCCGACCCACGCGTACCCGTCTGACCAGACCTCGCGCTTCCAGATCGGCACGACTTCCTTGATGCGTTCGATGGCATAGCGGCTCGCCTCGAAGGCCGGGCCGCGGCGTGGCGAGGCGACGACTATGACCACGCTCGCCTCGCCGGGGTTCACGCGCCCGATGCGATGCACGATGGAGACGTGGCGCGCATCCCACCGGGCCAGGATCTCCGCCCCTATCTCCTCCAGCTTCCGATCCGCCATCGGATGGTAAGCCTCGTACTCCAGGTACTCGACCGAAGCTCCATCGGTCTCGTCAACCCGCGTGGTCCCGATGAAGGTGGAGACGGCGCCGCAGTCCGGCCTCTGAGCGGCGGTGACGAGAGCGCCGACGTCTATCGCCTCCTCTACGACGGCGAACAAGCCTCAGCCCCCCGAGACGGGCGGCAGCACGGCGACCTCA
>JBPCLT010000131.1:0-4797 GCA_051003015.1 Rubrobacteraceae bacterium
TAACGATGTTCGCGTCCGCCGCGATCCCGACCGAAAGCACGATGCCCGCTATCCCAGGCAACGTCATGGTTACCGGGACGGCGACAATGATTCCCCACAAGAGGAAGCCGTAGATCAACAACGCCAGATCCGCCACGAGGCCGAGAGCCCGGTAGATGACCAAAAGCAACACCAGCACGAGCGCGAAGCCCACGAGCCCCGCAGTGAGCCCGCTCCTCAACGAGGCCGTGCCGAGCGTCGGCCCGACCTCGTTCTGCGCGATGACCTCCATGCTCACGGGGAGAGCGCCGGTGTTGAGCACGGTCTCCAGCTGCGTGGCCTCGTCTTCAGGGAGTCCTTCCGGCAGTCCGTCGTTGGAGATGGAGACCTGTCCGCCGATGATCGGCTCGGTCACCTGCGGGGCGCTGATTATGTCTTCGTCGAGGGAGATGGCGAGCAGGCCCGGCTGCCCGGTGGGGGCCGCCTCGCTGACGATCTCCTGTGTCAGATCCCCGAACTGTCTGCCGCCGTCGCCGGTTAGCTGGATGCTGACCTGCCGCTTGCCGCTCGTCGGGTTGGGCTCCACGGTGGCCCCGTCCTGCTGGATCGCGTCTCCGGTCATGTCCGGGGTCTCGTTGAGCACGTATCCGGCTACGTACGTCCCGCCGCCGCCTCCTGGCATCGGGCTCTCCTCGAAAAGGATCTTCGCATCGCCATCCTGGAAAGCGTCGTCGTCTTTGAGGTCTTCTTCGATCTCAGTGCGCGCTTCCTTGACCTCGTCCTGTGGAATGCCCTGCTGGATCTCCGAGTCGAGCACCCGGTAGAAGCCGAGCTGGGCGGTGCTGCCGATAATGTCTATGACCTCTTCGGGGTTCTCGACGCCGGGGATCTGAACCGTGATCTGATCGTCACCCTGCACCCGCACGTCGGGTTCGGCCACGCCGAGACGGTCTATGCGCTGGCGGATCAGGTTGGACGCCAGCTCCATCTCCTCGCGGGTCACCCTCCCGCCGCCGGTCTGCGACCCCTTCAGTTGCGCGCTCACCCCGCCCTGCAAGTCGAGACCGAGTTGCGTGGATTCGGTGACCGGCTGCCGGATGAAGATCAGGTAGGTAGCCACGCCAAGCAAGACGACGACGAGGCCCATTACGATGAGGTTGTTTCGACGGCTGCCCATGAGATCGGGGCATGATTTTAGCTCATCTCGCCGCCAAAAGTCAGGCGCCGGAGATCGTCGCCGCGTTCCACGCCGGTTTGCGTCACCCTCGCCCGGCGGCTATATTCCGGCCATGCTCTGACGCAGGCTCACAGTACACTCCCGCTCACGCGCCCGCTCTCCTCCGCGCCCAATCCGCCATCAGGACCCTTATCGCAGGAGGAGGCTCGACATGGATGCGCCGATACACGTCCCCGAAAGCCTGATCCAGGCCACGACCGCGATGCGGGGTCAGGCCGGCATTGAGTGGCTGGAACGTCTGCCCGCGCTGATAGCCGACGTGGAGCATCGCTGGTCGCTGGAAGCCGGTCCTCCGTTCCCCGGAATCTGGGCGAACTGGGTTACCCCGGCGACTCTGGCCGATGGCACGCCAACCGTCCTGAAGATGTCTTTCCCGCAAGACAAAGAGTTCGGGACGGAAGCGGAGGCATTGCGGTTGTTCGATGGGCGCGGCATCTGCCGGTTGATCCGGCTGGACCGGGACCGGGGCGCGATGCTGCTGGAGAGTTGCCAGCCAGGCGCGGCGCTCACCATCGTGGAAAACGACGAGGAAGCAACGTCCATCGCCGCAAACGTGCTGCGGCGGATGTGGCGTCCCGCGCCGCTGGAGCATCAGTTTCCTCTCGTGTCGGATTGGGCGCGGGGTCTCGACCGCCTGCGGCGGCGGTATGACGGCGGAACGGGGCCGATGCCAGCCGCGCTGGTCGAAAGGGCCGAGGAACTGTTCGCGGCGCTCATCCCGTCGCAAGCGGAGCCGATCTTGCTGCACGGAGACTTTCACCACGAGAACGTCCTCTCCGCCCGGCGCGAACCCTGGCTGGCGATAGACCCGAAAGGTGTGGTAGGCGAGCCGGCCTACGACGCGGCGACGCTGCTACGGGAGCCTCCGGATCTCGCGCACGATCCAAACGCCGGCCGCGTCCTCGAACGCCGATTGGATCAGTTGTCCGGGGAACTGGGGCTGGACCGGGACCGTCTGCGCGGATGGGCGCTGGCGCAGTCGGTGCTGGCGGCATACTGGGGCCTGGAAGATAGCGGGCGGGTGTGGGAGGAGGCGCTCGTCTTTTCGCGGCTGCTCTCGCGGATCAAAAACTAGACTCTGGACCGGGTCCCCGGTTCTTCGCTGGTGGATGCAACCGTCCTCGCCGCCGACAGCCTCAAAATGGTGAGCCTGACGGTAGAATCTTCGTCAGGAACGCATCCGGAAGGAGATCCATCGTGCTGCGAGAAGACCTTATTACTTCCGACCCGAAGGTAATGATGGGCAAGCCCACCGTCGCTGGCACCCGCGTCACGGTGGAGTTGATCCTGGAGAAACTCGCGGCGGGAGAGACGGTGGAGCAGGTCGTCGGAGAGCATCCCCGGCTAACTGAAGAGGGCGTTCGCGCGGCGTTGGCTTTTGCGGGCCAGGCTCTCCGCGCGGACGTGGTTTACCCGGTACGCGACGCGGAGATTTGAACCTCCTCGCCGACGAGGGCGTTGACCGGCAGATCGTAGACCGTCTCCGGCGAGAAGGTCACGACATCCTGTACATAGCGGAGATGGAGCCCGGCATCCCGGACGAGGCTGTGCTCGAGGCGGCAAATCGCGAGTCGCGTCTGCTACTGACCGCGGACAAGGACTTTGGAGAACTGGTGTTCCGCCAGCGCCGGATCTCCTCGGGGGTGATCCTGATACGTCTGGCGGGACTGACGCCCGAGTACAAAGCTCGGATGGTAGCCTCCACTCTGGAAGAGCGAGCCGCCGAACTCACTCCCGGAACCTTCGCTGTCGTCGCGCCAGGTTCTGTCAGGATACGGCGGAGCATCGGATAGAGTCCGTGACGGGCAGCCCGCGACCGGCTAGCTTCCGTGGAAACGTTCGATCCATGACCGCGACCATTCCTCGAACCGCCCCTCCACGATGGCCTCTCTCGCCTTGCGGCAGAGGTCCGTCATGAAGTACACGTTGTGCAACGTGATGAGACGATGCCCGAGCAACTCGTCCTCGCGCACCAGATGCGCCAGATATGCCCGGCTATAGCCCGCGCACGCCTCGCAGCCGCACTCCGGGTCGAGCGTCCCGAGGTCGCGCCGGAACCGGGTGTTCCTGAGGTTGATGCGCCCATCGGCGGTGAGGGCCGCGCCGTGGCGGGCGAGGCGGGTCGGGAGCACGCAGTCGAACATGTCCACGCCCAAAGAGATGACCTGGAGAACGCCGACCGGGTCCCCGATGCCCATAAAGTAGCGGGGTTTGTCCGCGGGAAGCTCGGAAGCCACAACCGCGAGCGTCTCAAGCATCTCCTCCCGCGATTCCCCGACTGATAGTCCGCCGACCGCGTACCCGTCGAAGCCGATACCGACCGTCCGCTCCAGGCTCTCGCGGCGCAAATCCGCGAATAGCCCGCCCTGCACGATGCCGAATAGCGCCTGATCACCTCTCCCATGCACCGCCTTGCAACGCTCAGCCCACCGCGCCGTCCGCCGCAGAGACCCCGCCTGGTACTCGCGGTCCACGCCCGCCGGCGGACACTCGTCCAATACCATCGCCACGTCCGCCCCGAGGTCCTCCTGAACCTTCGTAGCAAGCTCCGGGGTGAACGTATGGAGCGAACCGTCGTAGACGGAGGCGAACTCGACGCCCTCCTCGGAGATGCTGCGCGTCTTCGCCAGCGAGAATACCTGGTAGCCGCCGGAGTCGGTGAGCATCGGTCCGTCCCAGCCGCTGAAAGCATGCAACCCTCCGGCCTCCCGCACGAGGTCGGCCCCAGGCCGCAGATACAGATGGTACGTGTTCCCGAGCACGACTCCCGCCCCGATGGACCGCAGATCACCCGGCGTCAGCCCCTTGACCGTCCCCTTCGTCCCGACGGGCATGAAAGCCGGCGTCTCGACAGCGCCATGCGGCGTGCGAAGTATCCCGGCGCGGGCCTCCCCGTCACGCGCCGCGACCTCCATGGTGACCGGCGCGCCTATCTCCCCTCCAATGGCCGTGAATCGTGGGAAACACTGCTCCCGGTCCGTCCGCCGTTCAGGATGAGCATGGCGTCTCCGAAAGAGTAGAAACGGTAGCGTTTCTCGACCGCAGCCCGGTAGGCTTCCTCCACCAGTTCCCTGCCGGCGAAACTCATCACCATCGCGAGCAGCGTTGAGCGGGGAAGGTGGAAGTTGGTGATCAAGGCGTCCACGGCCCGCCACCGGAAACCTGGATACACGAACAGCGTGGACTCCCCCTCCCGTTCACCGCTCGCGGCCCAGCTCTCCAGCGTGCGCGCCACGGTCGTCCCCACTGCTACCACCCGGTCGGCTTTCTCGATGGTTCGGGCCGAGGACTCTGGCACTGAGTAGTGTTCGGCGTGCATCCTATGGTCCTCCAGACGCTCCGTCCGAACCGGGGTGAAGGTGCCGGTCCCGACGTGGAGGGTGACGTGTGAGACCACGGCGCCTGTCCGCTCCACCGCCTTCAGCGTATCGTGGGTGAAGTGGAACCCGGCGGTCGGGGCGGCGGCGGAGCCGGGGGTCCTCGCATAGACCGTCTGGTACGCGCCCTCCGCCGCGCCGGTCGGCCGGATGTATGGCGGCAGCGGCATCCGGCCCGCGCGCCGCATCAAACCCGGCAGGTCG
>JBPCLT010000132.1:0-6692 GCA_051003015.1 Rubrobacteraceae bacterium
TCCACGCCGAGTTTCTCTCGAACCGTCTCGCGTACCAGTTCGATGAGTTTCAGGGCATCCTCCGCCGTGCCGCCGCCGAGGTTGACGAGGTAGTTGGCGTGGATGGGCGATACTTCCAGTTGCCCGATCCTCGCGCCTTTCAGGCCGGCGGCTTCTATGACGCGGCCGGGGAAATCTCCCGGCGGGCGCTTGAAGGTGGAGCCGCAGCTCGGACGGTTGGGGGAGCCGTTCATGCGTTGGGCGCGGAACTCCTTTACGCGGGCTCTGAGCGTGGTTGGGTCTCCGGGCGCGAGAGTATATCCGGCGCGGAGCAAGATCCAACCCGGACGCTCGTGCAGGAGGCTGTGACGATAGGAGAGTTCCAGGTCTTCGTTCGTCATCCTGACGATTTCTTCGTCCGCGAGAACGTCGGCCCAGTCGAGGACTTCGACGGTTTCTGAGCCGTAGGCTCCGGCGTTCATATACACGGCGCCGCCGACGGTGCCTGGGATGCCGGTGGCGAACTCCAGCCCGGCGAGTCCGCGAGCGGCGGTAGTATTGGCGAGGACCGGATAGAGGACGCCAGCGTCGGCGGTTACGCGGTTGCCGTCGAACTCGACATTTGTAAGCGACTTGGCGAGCCGTATGGTGAGGCCGCGGATGCCGCCGTCGAGGACGAGGACGTTCGTGCCGCCCCCGAGGATGGTGACGGGGACGCCATGAAGACGGGCTTTCCGCACGGCGGAGATCATCTCTTCGGCGCTGCGGGGCTCCAACAGCGCGTCGGCGGGGCCGCCTATCTTCCAGGCTGTGTAGCGTGCGAGAGGTTCGTCGAGCTTGGCCGTGGGGAAGAGTTCCTGTAGAGTGCCCGCATGCATGATAGAGAATATAGATCACGGCCCGGCAGCCTGCACGCTGCTTCAGGCGAACTGACGTGCAACGGCTGTACTATCCGGGCGGAGAAAATCACGAGTCAACGAAGGCAGGGAATGGTGAAGAGACGATGAAAGCTATGGCGCTAGCGGCGGGCAAGGGCACCCGGCTATTCCCGCTCACTGGCGAGGTCCCCAAACCGATGGCCCCGGTAGTTGACACACCCATCATCGAGCACATCTTCGACCTTTTGGCCGGACACGGCTTCGATGAGGTCCACGTCAACGTGTTCTACCTGGCCGACGCCCTGCTCGGGGCCTACGGCGAGGAGTCGCGGGTAAACGGCATGAAGGTCCATCTGGAACGGGAAGAACAATTGCTCGGGACGGCCGGGGGTGTCAAGCGGCTGGCGGAGAAGTTCGACGACACCTTCGCCGTGGTCTCGGGCGACGCTTTGACGGACGTGGACCTCGGGGAACTCGTCGCCTTTCACAAGGAGAAGGGGGCTCTGGCGACCATCGCGCTGCGCCGGGTCTTCGACACCTCGGAGTTCGGGGTTGTGGAGGTGGATGGCGAGGGGAACATCCTGGGATTTCAGGAGAAGCCCAACCCGAGGGATGCGATCAGCACGCTCGCCAACACCGGCATCTACGTCTTCGAGCCGCGCGTCCTGGAGTATGTCCCGGAGGAAACATTCTTCGACTTCGCCCAGGACGTGTTCCCAAAGTTCCTGGAGAACGAGGAGCGGTTCGTGGGCTATCAGGGGGATTTCTACTGGTCGGACATCGGGACGTTGCAGGCTTATCGGGAGGCCCAGTACGATGTGCTCTCGGGAAGGGTGCGGGTGAAGATACCAGGCGAGAAGCGCGGCGAGTCGTTGTGGGTTGGGGAGGACGCTCAGATCCACCCTTCAGCCAGCCTGGAGGGGCACGTACTCGTGGGCCGTGACGCAGTGATCGGGCGCGGCGTCGTGCTGGCCGGAGACGTGACGGTGGGGAGAGACTGCTGGGTGCGGCCGAACACGACCATCAAAAGCAGCATCCTCCTGCCCGGCGCGAGCGTGGGCGACGGCGCGTATCTGGAGGACTGCATAGTCGGCCACGGCTATGACGTCAGGGCCGGAGAGACGATCCGTGGCGGAGCCCTGATCCGCCGCTCTCCCGCCTGATTTGACCCTGGCTAGCTCTGCTTGACGAGGCGGTAGCCGAAGCCGCGGACGGTCTCTATGAGCTTGGGCTCCGAGGGGTTGTCGCCGAGCTTGTTGCGGAGGCGCTGGACGTAGACGTTTACGGTGCGCTCGTCTATGTACTCGTCTTCTCCCCAGACCTGGCGGAGTAGCGCCCCGCGGGGGAAGACCCTGCCGGGGCTACTGGCGAGTGTGTAGAGGAGCTTGAACTCGCGGGGGGAGAGGAGGACCTCCCGGCCGCCCTTGCTGACCTCGACCCGATCCGGATCAATCACCAAATCCCCCACCTGGATCCTGCCCGAAGCCCCCGCCAGCTCGCCGGCGATCTCGCGTTTCCGAAGGATCTGCTTCACCCTCGCGACCAACTCCCTGGGGTTGACCGGAGACCTCATATAGTAGTCCGCGCCAAGTTCGATGCCCACGATGCGGTCCATCGTGTCCTCATCGCGTAGCAGGGCCACGGTGGAGACGTTTGGTTTCTGCACGCCCGCTATCACCTGGAAGCCCCGCTCGTCGGGCAGACGGTTGTCCACGACCGCGATCTCGAAGTCCTCCCGGCCGGAGATCTGACGCGCCTGCGATCCAGAGCCGGCCGGCAGCACCCTCCATCCCTCCCCCGACAACGCCCGCCGGAGGTGCAGCCGCTCCTCGTCGTCCCCGATCACCAACAGAACTACCGCACTCAAAGCGCCTGGCTCCCGATGTTCCTCAAACTTCTCCCCATATTCTCCAGAATCATCCCCCGCAGTATATCTCCAAAAACACCCGATAAGCACACGCGCCTTGAGTAAAGCTTCCCCGGACGATATCATGGATGTTTACATGCGCTCGTAGCTCAGCCGGATAGAGCGTCTGACTACGAATCAGAAGGTCGCAGGTTCGAGTCCTGCCGAGCGCGCCCCTCTAACTCCTGTATTTGCAGGAGTTTTTCCTCTTGAAATCGACCTGAAGGTCGGCCTGTGTCATCCGTTTGACCACTTATCTTTTCGAAATGGCTTCGCGGGGCGTCTGTGCGTGCGACCTACAGCGGGTCGCAACGTAGCTGACCCATCAGGCATCATGGACGGATGAACGCACACTCGCGGGACCTCAGGGAGAAGATCGTCGAAGCGGTATCCGGGCGAGGCATGGCAAAGAGCGAGGCCGCCCGCGCCTTCGGGGTCTCGCTCTCCTCGGTGAAGCGCTACGTCTCTATGGCGAGGGAGCCTGTCCATCGAACGCTCGAAGCGGTCGAGGTGGTCTTCGAGTCTGAAGAAAGCGCCCCGCCAGACATGGGCCACGTCGTAGGTGGCGTCCGAGCGCAGGAAACCCCAGTCGAGGATCGGGACGCGCGCCTCGGCGACCAGGACGAAGGTTCCCTCGACGAAGGCGGCGCCGTCCGCGTACGCCGCGCGATCCACCCTCCACTCCCCCGTCATCCTCTTGCTCGCCATCACGCCTCCTTTATTGTGTCAGGATCACTCTGCTCCACCGGGCTGTCTGATGTTTGGACCTGCTCGACACAAAGGCTTTCCCGCCTCAAAATCAGTAATATTGCCGGATGTAGCCGAAGGCCCGGTCGAAGAGGTCCTGGTCCTTGATCCTGTAGTCCACGTAGACCACCTTGCGGAGCGCCTTCCGCACGTCTCGCTCTCCCGCCTTCGTGCCCTGCCAGCCGGGGAAACGGACGACTCGAACGATGTTATCAATGTCGGTGACTATCCGCCCCACTATCACCGGCGTGTCGCCGTTGCTCACCTCCGCGAACAACTCGGTCAGCGCGGCCTTCGCCCTCGCCTGCTCGTCCAGCGGGTCCACGTGCTGCTCGGCCTCGACGACCTCTTTCGCCAGCGTCAGGAGCTCCTTGAGGAACATGAGGCTGTGCAATTGTCCCTGCTCGTGCCTCTCCTGGAGCTTCTTCAGCCGCTCGCCTAGGGCGACGAACTCCGGGATGTTTTTGTGCCGGTTGAGGCGGGAGATCAGCTTTATCTCGATCTCCTTCGATTTCCCTCCCGGGTCGTCGGTGCCGAGCAAATCTTCCAGCACCTCGGCGTCCATCACCAGGGTCTCGAGGTCGTCGCGCACGGCCTCGATGTACGTGTTCCCGTGGACCAGTTCCAGAGTCTTTGCCCCGAGCGCGTGCCAGAGCAGCTTGCCGTTGCCGCTCGGCGGCTTGACGGACTCGTACACCTGGGTGAGCCACCTGTAATCCATCTCGTGGGGCTCCAGGACGGGGTCTGGCGAGAGGGCTTCCCACAGGCGGGAGAGCACCGAGTATTGCTCCGCGAAACGGTCGCGGGTCTCGTTATCCGGCAGGCATTCCTGGGCGGCCATCAGACCCTCGTAGCCGCCCACGGCACGGTCCACATCCGGGAAGAACGCGAGGCATGCGGCGAGTTGTTCAGGCAGCTTCTGCTTCAGCTCGTCGAGGTTGGTGATGACCTGCTGGACGGCCTTCTCGTCGAAGTCGAGGGCGTTCGCTACCTCGTCGAAGACGCCGAGGTAGTCCACGATCAAGCCGTGCGTCTTGCCAGGGTAGACGCGGTTGGTGCGGCATATGGCCTGGAGCAGGTTGTGGTCGCGCATCGGCTTGTCCAGGTACATCGCCTGCAGGATCGGCGCGTCGAAGCCGGTCAGGAGCTTGGAGGTGACGATCAGGAACCGCAAAGGGTCAAGCGGATCCCGGAAGCGGTCGAGTACCTTCTCTTCCTCGTCCCTGGAGAGCTTCCACTCCGCGTACTGGTCGGCTTTGCCGCCCTGGGTGTGCATGACGATTGCCGAGGCTTCCGGCCCGACGAGGTCGTCCATGACCTTCTTGTAGAGGACGCAGCACTCGCGGTCGAAGGTGACGACCTGGGCCTTGAAGCCGTTTGGCTCCACCTTCTCGTGGTAGTGGTCGGTGATGTGTTCGCAGATTGCCCGCACGCGCTCGGGAGCTTTGATCAGGACGGCCATCCTCGCAGCCCGACGGGCGAGATCGTCCCGGTCCTGCTCGGCGAGTTCGCCGGTGATCTCACGGTACGCCTCGTCTATGGCCTTCCGGTCTATGCGGAGCCTCACGTCAACCGCCTCGAAGTGCAACGGCAGCGTGGCATGATCCCGGATGGAGTCCTGGAACGAGTAGCGGCTCATGTAGCCTCCATCGTCCTCATCAGCGCCGAAGGCCCAGAAGGTGTTGCGGTCGCGCTTGTTTATGGGGGTGCCCGTCAACCCGAAGAGGAAGGCGTTGGGCAGGGCCTCGCGCATCCTGCGTCCCAGGTCGCCCTCCTGGGTGCGGTGGGCCTCGTCCACCATGACGATGATGTTGGAGCGGTCGTTCAGGCGGCCCTCAGCCTCAGCGAACTTGTGGATGGTGGTGATGATGATCTTGCGCGTGTCCGCGGCCAGGAGACTTTGCAGCTCCTGGCGGGTGGCCGCGCCGACCATGTTCGGCACGTCCGAGGCGTTGAAGGTAGCGGAGATCTGGGTGTCCAAGTCTATGCGGTCAACCACGATCATCACGGTCGGGTTGCCGAGGGCCTGGTGCATCCTGAGCTTCTGCGAGGCGAAGACCATTAGCAGGGACTTGCCGGAGCCCTGGAAGTGCCAGATCAAACCCTTCCGCGTCCGACCTTCCACCACGCGGGAGACCATCAGGTTGGCCCCCTCGTACTGCTGGTAGCGGCAGATGACCTTGATGCGCCGGTGCTTCCTGTCCGTGGCGAACAGCGTGAAGCTACGCAAAATGTCCAGAACGATCCCAGGCCGCAACATGACCCGCACCGACCGCCGCACGTCCGCGAGCGTCCCCTCGCTGGCGCTCTCCCCCGCATGCCACGGCCCCCAGATATCCACGGGCATCCTGACCGAGCCGTAGCGGTATGCTCTGCCTTCGGTGGCGAAGGAGAAGACGTTGGGGACGAACATTTGCGGGACGCTGTGCTCGTAGCCGTCGTGGATGTCCGCTGCTCCGTCCAGCCAGCTCACCGCAGGGCGCACCGGCGTCTTGACCTCGCCGATGACCAGCGGGATGCCGTTGACCAGCAGCACCACGTCGAAGCGGCTCCCGCCTTCCCGCGACGGATAGACCCACTGGCTCGTGACCACGTAGTCGTTGTTGACGAGGTCGTCGAAGTCCACGAGACGGACCTGGGTGTGCTCGCCGCGCTCCCCGAAAGGCATGGACCTCTCGCCCCGCAGCCACCCGGCGAAAAGCTCGTTCGCCCGCACCAGCCCCTCGGCCCGCACGGAGAGGAAGATGGCCCGCAGCTTGTAGATCACGTCGTCCGCCAGGTCCGGGCTCGCCCCGATCTCCGGGTTCAGCCGGATCAGGGCGTCCCGCACCATCGACGCCACCAGCACCGCTGGAGCTGTCCAGCAGGAACGAATCGCCAGCGTGCGATCTCTCCGGCGTAACGCGTCCGTTCCTCCCCGACCGCGCCTGCTGGAGCACCACTGCTCAGGGCATCGAGGATCATCTGCTCGACGGTGTTCTCTTCGTTAAACACCAACAACCTCTATTTCTGACACCTGGATCAACTTCCGCATCAACTGCTGTCGAACGTTCTCGGGTTGTGTCCATAAACTTCTGTAAATAGGCGGCCCGCTAGCGAAGAAGGGCCATCGTCCTCCAAGATGGTTGGTGTCGTAAGTCAACCGATCGAGAGGGAGTGACGATGGCCACAGATCATCGTAG
>JBPCLT010000133.1:0-4633 GCA_051003015.1 Rubrobacteraceae bacterium
TAGTGTGGTGTCTTCCGATAGGAGTAGCAGCGAGCCGGCGGTGATGAACGATACGGTGAGCGCGCCGGCGGCGGTCACATAGCCCGCCCGGTTGACAGCGAAGAGCCCCGCCACAAGCAGGAAGAAGGTGATGTTCGCGACCGTGTATTCCTGCCCCGCTGCGAGGTTGAAGGCCGCCAGCACGACGACGCCGGCCGCCATCACAAGCAGGATGACGGCCAGCACCTGTCCCTTGCGCCGAAGGTCGGGGTCGTGGTGCTTGATCTCGAGTATCGCCCGGTCTAATGCCTGGTCCTTGATATTCGCCGCTCCTTCCAACCCGCTTGCGGATAGGCTCTGCTGGGATTATCGGACGGATGGCGGAAAGACTTTAGGTTCCGGGCCGGACGATATCGTCTCTCCGGCTTACACGAGGTCTCCGAAGGTGTCCCGGTAGAGGCCCAGGGCGGCGAGTATGATGCTCCGGATCACGAACGTAGGCGCGAAGAGCACCTTGGCGATCCAGAGCTCCGGGTAATGCTCCTGGAAGGGCTTTTCGTTGTCCAGAAGGTAGCGTGCGGCCTTCCGCAAGGGCTTCGTGGGTAGCGGCCGCGCTTCGCGATGGTAGAGCAGCAGGGTGAGCAGGACGAGGGCCGTCTCTTCCGTGGTGGGCCCGTACTGTCCCCACGAACCGTCGGGCCGCTGTGTCGCGAAGAGCCAGTGCAGAGTCTCATCCATCCGGTTCGCGGCGTGCGGCAGGAGGGCCGTCAGAGCCTGGCTGGTCGGATAGTAGACCGAGGCATGCCACTTATCGTTCCAGAAGGAGCCGTGGAGCCTCTCACCGAGGATATAATCCAGGATCTTGTCCCGCGCCCGCGCCCGGTCCCGCTCCGGCAGCGTCTCCAGCGCCTCCAGGATGTGCAGATTGGCGCTGATGGAGGGGTCCCGCTCGTGTTCGAAGACCGCGAAGTGTCCGTCTCGCTCGTAGGCGAGCAGGGGGCTGCCGTCCACCTCATAACCGCCGCGGTGGAGCGCCAAAGCCACCATCGCGGTGTCGTCGGAGTCTGGGAAGGCGTTGGATGACCAGCCCACGCCGCCGGGTTCCCAGCGTTTCAGCAGGTGTTCATAGTGGGGCTTCGACAGGTCCTCGTGACCGCCTAGCAGGCCGCCGCGATCCAGGTAGTAGAGTACCCAGGCCCGCGCGAACACGTCGTAGGGGGCCATCGTTGGCAGACCCGCGTCGTAGCGGGACATCAGCCCCTCGAGGTACGCGGCGCTCCTCGGGTGACGCTCCCGCCAGTCCGGCGTCTGTCCCAGGAACCAGGCCGTGGATGAGGGCGAACCGGCCACGGACCCATCCGCGGAAAGCAGCGCCGTGACGCCGTCCAGATCGGCCCTGCCGGCGAAGGCTTCGAGCGAGAACAGGGCGGTCGTGCGGCACTCGAAGAGCGCCTCCGTGGGCAGCAGGCTAAGCTTCTTCCGCCGCTCTTCGTCGTAGTGGCGGAGCTGGGCGTAGGGCAGGTCGAGGCCCAAATCCCCGCCTTCCAGCAGCAGGGTAGGCAGGATCATCTCGAACCCCACCGTGCGGTGCGCCTCGCGCTCCAGCGTGGCGGCGTTCAGCCAGATGTACCGCTCTCCGGCCGCCCTTTGCTCCTGATCCCGCTCTCTGTGCCCGACCCGCGCCAGGAGCAGCACGACCGATAGGGTGGTCAGCATCCGGTCGTAAGCGTAGGGTGCGCTCCCGCCCCAGCTTCCGTCCGGGTGCTGGCGGCTCACGATGCCTTCGAGCAAACCCGGATACGCCAGGGAGCCGTCGCCGTTCCTGAGCCGCGCCGCCCAGGAGGTGTCGTAATCCGTCGCCTGCGTGAGATAGGAGAGCTCCGACCGCAGTAGCTCCGCGGCGGTGAAATCCAGGTAGGCTGAGAGGCGCATGCGGGCGCCTTAGTCCCTGATCGCCGTACGTAATGTCACCACCGAACCCCCTCGCCCACGGTCTTTCAGGCCCTCCGGATCGAAGTCGAATCGTATACTCTCACGAACCAGCCTTCAACGGCGGCCGACTAAAGGCTGCCACGATCCCCGCCGATAAACCCTGTATTAATGAGCCGTGACGAACCAGGGAAGGAGAAAGTGCATCCGCGCGTGCGATCGCAATCGCACGCGCTCCCTACGCCATCGTTGCCGGAGTGGCTGGAATGGTCTTCGGAACGGGTGGCGCGCTGGGTGGAGGTTTACGGACGCCCCGTCGTCATGGGTTGGCCTTTCAACGGTACGCGCCGCTGGTACCTCTTGCACCGGCGCAGACACCCCGGCGACGACCGGGATTACCTGACGACCCTGGCGCGCCGGCAGGCCGAGTCGCACCGGATGGTCTTCGCCCACGGCGTGAGCGTGATGATGGTGCCGCTCTTCGGGGGGGTACTGCTGAAGCGGGGAGAGGTCTACAAGGACTACGTCCTCGGCGGTCTCTCCAGGCTGGCGGAAGACGAGGTCTACCGGGAGATGTTCGAAGCCGGGTTGCGGGTCCGTTTTTACGGAGATTACGAAGAGGCGCTGGACACCCCGGCCCTACGTCCGGCGCTGCGGGTTTGCGAGAGCCTAGCGGCCGCAACCGCTTCGGGGGATGGTCCTCTGCTCATGATAGGACTCTTCGCCGATGAACCCTACCCGGCCATCGCGCGCCTGAGCGTCGAGTTCGCCGCGGAACACGGCCGGCCGCCGGATCGGCGCGAGCTGATCAAAGCGTACTATGGCATCCCGCTCCCGGACCTGAGCCTGTACCTGGGGTTCATCCAACCCCAACTTTTCGATGTACCTCTCCTGGCGACGGGTAGGGAGGACCTGTATTTCACCCTCAACCCCTCGCCAGACCTGACCGAACCACAATTGCGCGGCATCCTCCATGACCACCTCGTGACGCGCCGCGAGCCGGAGGTCGCTGACTATGGCGAGCTCCCCGAGGAAGCCCAGGGCGCGCTCGCAGCCTACAACGAACGGTTCTCCGGCGTCACCCTTGGCGTCGGCCGAATAGACTCGATCACCGGGATGTGGCTACCGCTGCTGCCCGACGAGCCAGCCTAGGACGGGGCCGGGACGCGGCCGCCACGCAGCGCGGCACCGGCGTCGGCCATTGCCTTCAGCTTGCCGAACGCCACCTCGCGGGGCAGGTGGTTCATCCCGCACGAGCTGGTGATGAGTGTTTGCTCCGGAGTGAGCCAGCCCTGCGCCTCGACGCGCTCAACGATCTGCTCCGGCGATTCGACCTCCTTGCTCTGCACGTCCGCCGCGCCGATGGCGAGTTGCTGGTTGTTCAGCACACCTTCGTAGCGGCCGGCGAAGTCGTACTCAACCATCAGCGCGTCGCAATCAATGCGGACGATGGCGTCGGCCGGATAGTCGCCGAAGTCGAAGTAGCGGTGCCCGATCTGGTCTCCCGAATCGAACTCCTCGCTGACCGAGTAATTGCCCTGGCAAATATGCACCCATTTGCTCATGCCGACTCCATCGAAAGCCCGATTGACGGCCTCTACCGCCGCCTCGACCTCGGGCCTATCCACGGCGGCGAAGAGCGGCTCGTCTATCTGGACGTGCCGGCATCCCGCCTCCTCCAGCGCCTTGAAGTTCCGGTTGATGACCTCAGCGAGGTCCATCATGAAGGCCGCGATGTCGCCGTAGTGCTCGTCGTGGGCCACCTTCGCCAGCATGTGCGGGCCTGTCATGGTCACCTTCGGTTCCCCGCGGGCGAACCTGGACACCATCCGGAACTCGTCAACGAGCCCGAGGTCCCCGTACCCGACCTTGCCCGTTAGGACCGCGCCAGGGTGGGTCACGTTCTCGTCTTTCGGCGTGATCGGCTTGGGCCGCGTCTCGCCCGAGAAACCGGGTATCTTCTGCCAGAAGAAGTTGAGCATGGCGTTGGGGGGCGCGTGACGGTTGTTGGTGCGCCGGTGCATCTCACCGCCCGTTACCACGTCTATGCCCGCGGCGTCCTGGTCGGATATTGCCGCCTGGCTCGCCCGGAACTGCGCGTCGGCCATTTCGCCCTGGGACAGAGCGCCAGCCTCGACCTGCTTCTCCAGCGCCTCGTACCAGCGCGGGACGCTGTGGGCGCCCACTACGGTGGTCGTGTACTTCTCCAGTAGCATTCTTTGAAGCCTCCCTCTATCCGCCATCCACCGCCGGAGTGTAGGCGGCTCTCCCGAACCGGTCAACCACAGCCCGCGTCTCCTTCGCCCTTACTGTTCGGGGTCGTAGGCCAGGTTCGGAGCGAGCCATCTCTCGGCCTCACTCTGCGTCATGCCCTTGCGCCCGGCGTAGTCCGAAACCTGATCACGCCCGATCTCCGATACTCCAAAGTACCGCGACTCGGGGTGCGAGAAGTAGAAGCCGCTGACCGCAGACGGCGGGCTCATCGCATAGCTCTCCGTGATCGAGATGCCGGAATTCTCCTCCGCGTCCACCAGGTCCCAGAGCGTCCCTTTCTCGGTGTGCTCGGGACAGGCCGGATAGCCTGGGGCGGGCCGTATGCCCCTGTACTCTTCCTTGATTAGACCCTCGCTATCCAGAGCCTCGTCCGCCGCGTAGCCCCAGAATTCCTTGCGGACGCGCTCGTGCATGTGTTCGGCGAACGCCTCCGAGAGACGGTCGGCGAGGG
>JBPCLT010000134.1:0-9943 GCA_051003015.1 Rubrobacteraceae bacterium
GGTTTCTTCGGGGACGGGGCCGATGGGTTGGGGCTTGAGCGACACGGTTTTCACCTCCGGCTGGGCGAGGTTTGAATGCTACGCCCGAAAGTATGCGCCGCCCTCAGCGAATTCGCCAACAGCATCAGTCAGGGAGCACAATCCGAATACGGGGCCTTCGGGCGCCGGGTCGAGCGCATGGGCATGCCCAGGCCGATCTTCTGGGGTTTCGTCGCGGTGTTTATCTTCATGATCGGCGACGGCGTCGAGATCAGCCGTCTCCCCGGCTATCTGGTCGATGAGGGAGGGCTCAACGGCGGTCAGGCGTCTTTGATCACCGGCACCGTCTACGGCCTCGGCGTCATCATAGCCTCGTGGTTCTCCGGCACGCTATCGGCGATATGGGGTCCCCAACGGGTCATGCAGCTCGGCGCGGCGATCTGGGTCGTCTTCGAGATATTGTTCCTACTCTTCGCCATTGATTCCGGGAGCCTCTTTCTCGTCGGCCTGATCTACGGTATAAGAGGTCTCTCGTACCCGCTCTTCGCCTTCGGGTTCCTGGTCTGGGCCCAGACGGTTACCCCGGTTCGCATGAGGGGCTCGGCTGCCGGCTGGTTCTGGTTCGCCTTCACCGGCGGCCTCCCGACCCTGGGCGCCGTCGTGGCCGCCGCCTCCGTCCCTCTCATCGGCGTGTACAACACCTTCTGGCTCTCGCTCGTCATAGTCGCCATCGGCGGCGTTATAGGCTCGTTCTTCGTGCGCGAGGCACAAGGCTTGCAGCCGATAGCCGACGAGCATGTCGAGAACCCGAGGAGCTACAAGCGGCTCCTCGAAGGCATTGACATCTTGTGGCGCGATCCCAGAACCGTCATGGGCCTCGTGGTGCGTATCGTCAACACCTCGCCGCAGTACGGGTTCTTCTTCTTCATGCCGTTCGTCTTCGTGACGGCCACCGCGGAAGGACCTTACGATGGCTTCATGAGCGGGGGACAGTATTCCGTTCTCGTCTCTCTGGTCTACGGCGCCAACATAGGCGCCAACCTGTTCTTCGGGATAGTCGGCGACTACTTCGGGTGGCGGCGCACGGTGACGTTCTTCGGTTGTGTTGGCTGCGCGATAGCCGTGCCCTTGTGGTACTTCGGGGCGCTGCTCACGGAAAGCTACGCCGTTGCGGTCGTGCTCGGCATGCTCTACGGCGTCCTGCTCGCCGGTTTCGTCCCGCTCTCCGCCCTGATGCCCTCAATGGTGGAGCGGCATGACAAGGGGGCGGCGCTGGCGATCCTCAACACCGGCGCCGGTGGCGCCGCGTTCATTGGTCTCGCCATCCCCACGGCTCTCTCCCCGCTCATAGGCTACGGGGGAGTCGTGATCACCTACTCCGCCCTCTACCTGGTGAGCGCCGTCCTGACCTCGTTTATCGTCTCCCCGGCAGACCCCGGAGAAGAAGGCTACTCCGCCGAAGACGCGGAGCCGTCCTTCGGCCACTGATAGAAGCCCGAGCATAGACTCGCATCCGGCTCCGCCGCACGCCACCCGCGTGTGAGACTGGGCCGGATGCGAACGCCCGCACCCCCTTGCCTTCCTTGCTATCTTTATCGTGCGAGAAAGGGGTTGTCCGTGTCCGAGCCAAAGATTTTGGACGTTGATAAAGCCAGAAGGGACACGCCGGGTTGCGAGGAAGTCTTGCACTTCAGCAACGCGGGCTCTTCGCTGATGCCCGATCCCGTGCTCCGGGCAACCGTGGGGCATTTGGAACTGGAAGCGAGGATCGGGGGCTACGAGGCCGCCGCGCGCGAAGAGGAAGCCCTGGAGCGTGTCTACGGCGCGTCCGCGCGGATGCTCGGGTGCGGGACGGATGAGATCGCGGTTGTCGAGAACGCGACGCGGGCGTGGGACATGGCCTTCTATTCGATCCCTTTCGAGCCAGAAGACCGCATCCTCACCGCCCAGGCCGAGTACGCCAGCAACTATATAGCCTTCTTGCAGGTGGCCCGCAAGACGGGCGCCGTCGTCGAGCCGGTGCCCAACGACGAGCACGGTCAGACCTCCATCGCCGCCCTGCGGGACATGATGGATGGGCGGGTGAAGCTGATCGCCATGACGCACGTGCCCACCAACGGCGGCCTCGTCAACCCGGCGGAGAGGGTCGGAGAAGTAGCCCGCGAGGCCGGCTGCCTGTACCTGCTCGACGCCTGCCAGTCGGCCGGACAGATGCCGCTCGACGTCGCGGAGATCGGCTGCGACATGCTCTCGGCCACTGGACGGAAGTACCTGCGCGGCCCCAGGGGAACCGGGTTCCTGTACGTCAGGCGCGAAGTGTTGGAGCGGCTAGAGCCGCCGTTCCTCGACCTGCATGCGGCCGAATGGACGGCCCGCGACCGGTTCGAGATCCGGCCCGACGCCAGGCGGTTCGAGAACTGGGAGACCAACTTCGCAGGCAAGATCGGCCTCGGCGTCGCGCTGGATTACGCCCTGGATCTCGGTCTCGAAGCTATACGCGACCGGGTCTACGGCCTGGCGGAGAGCCTGCGTGTCCGGCTCACCGACATACCGGGCGTGGTGGTGCGCGACATCGGGGAGGAGCGTTGCGGCATCGTGACCTTTACCGCGCAAGGCAAGAGCCCGGACGAGATAAAGAGCGCGCTCTCTGGTCACGCCATCAACGTCTCCGTCTCACCGCCGGCATCCACCCGCCTCGACTCCGAAGCGCGGGGCCTGGGCGAGATGGTGCGGGCTTCGGTCCACTACTTCAACACCGGGGACGAAGTAGAGCGGTTCTGCGCCACGCTCGGCGAGGACCTTTCATCAGCAGCGACCGCGTGACGGCGGGAGACTCGCGCCTTCAGCTTGCTGCCCGCCGCGACGTTCTGGCCGATACTGTCCTTCGCGCATAGCCTCGTCCTCTCGGTCGTGATTGGTCTCGCCTGAAAGATAGGCGATGTGTTAATTGATGCAGGTCCGTCAGATTTTGGATAGGCTTTTAACGCAGATTTTCGCGGCAGTTAACCTACGGGCCATCTTTTATCCCTACACTTACCATCGGAGTCTCCGTCGAGGGGCGGGAGGACGCCTGGAGGGACAAGGATGGCGTCCCGGATCGTGGAAGGTCCTACGCGCGAGGAGGTAATAACGATGGTAGGTAAGCAGACGTTCTTCGGAGGCCGGCCGGTGGTGGCCGGAAGGCTCGGTGGCGGGGCCGGCGCTTCGCGCTTGCTCCGGGTGTGCGGGGCCTTGCTGCTGGCGGTTGCCGTAGCGATTGCCGTGGCGGTTGCCGTCGTCGGTTTCTCCGCCCGAGGCGCGGCGTCTCAAGAGAGCCGGGAAGTCGTGCCTCTGGAGAGGGCGCACGCGCACAATGACTACGAGCACGAGCGTCCCCTCCACGACGCGCTCGGCCACGGGTTCAAGAGCGTCGAGGCGGACGTTTGGCTGGTGGACGGCGAGTTGCTCGTCGCCCATGACCGGGAGCTCGTCCAGCAGGGGCGGACCCTGGAATCCCTCTACCTCGAACCGCTGTGGCGCGAGGTCAAGGCCAACGGCGGCTCGGTCCACGAGGGCGACCCCGACTACTTCACGCTTCTCGTGGACATCAAGTCCGAGGACGTTGCGACGTACCGGGCACTGCACGAAGAACTGCGAAAGTACCGGCGGATGATGACGGCGTTCGAGAACGGCCGCGTAAAAGATGGCGCCGTCACCGCCATTGTCTCAGGCAACCGTCCGAGAGTGTACATGGAGGCCCAGCGCGTCCGCTACGCAGCCTATGACGGCCGCCTCTCCGACCTCGGTACCTCCACCAATCAGAATTTCGTGCCTCTCATCAGCGACAATTGGACGAAGAATTTCACCTGGCAGGGCATCGGGCCGATGCCAGAGGCGGAGCGCGAGAAGCTACACGACATAGTGAATACCGCCCATGCCAACGGCCAGCGCGTGCGCTTCTGGGCGACGCCGGAGATACCGGAGGCCCGCGAGGCCGTGTGGCGGGAGCTTCTCGCCGTCGAGGTGGACTACGTCAACACCGATCACCTGGCCGAACTGGAGTCGTTCCTGCTGGCGAACGACCCCCATCCCACCGAACCCTACGTCTACTGGAACAACTCCATCGGAGGCGGACGATGACCGGACGCAGACCGGGGTCCTTCGGCGAAGGCGGCGTCGTGAAGGCGGCGCCCATCCCGGACGGCGACGAGACCGTGACCTACACCACCCGCGCCAGGAACACCGAGTACGCGCGCGTCGAGGTGCGGAAACCCGGCGGCGCGATGGCAGCATTGACCAACCCGATCTTCGCCGGCCGGAAGTAGCGGCGGACGCGGACTCCGCGACGCCCATCGAGAAAGGAAAGACCACCGTGCGCAAAAGCTACCTGACCGCGGCCTTCATCCTGGTTCTCGTGGCCGCCTTCGCGTCCACCTCCGCGTTCGCCGGGCCGAAGGAGAGAGCTTCCAGCAGCAAGCCGTTCGATGTCGGCCTGATCGGGGACTTCCCCTACGCGCCGGAGCAGCAGCAAGAGGCCGAGAACCTCCTCGACGAGTTGAACGGCGAGAAGCTCGCCTTCGTCACCCACGACGGCGACATCAAGAGCGGCTCCACCGCCTGCGCCGACGACGTGTACAGCAGGGAGTACCGCCGCTTCGAGAGCTCGAAGAACCCGTTCGTCTACACTCCCGGCGACAACGAGTGGACCGACTGCCACCGTCCGCCGAACCCCACGCCCGAGGAGGCCGATCCGCTAAACCGCCTGGCGCTCGTGCGGGAGACGTTCTTCTCGGACGGTAATTCGTTGGGCGAAAAGGAGATCTCGCTGCAACGTCAGAGCGCGGATTACCCGGAGAACGCCCGCTGGAAGCGTGGCGGCGTCACCTTCGCCACCATGCACGTCGTCGGCTCCAACAACAACCGTCCGACCACCGAGACGCCCGCCGTCGGCAACGAGGCCGAATACGAGGCCCGCAACGCCGCCAACCTGGAGTGGCTTGCCGAAACTTTCGACGAGGCGAAAGCGAACGGCAGCGAGGCGGTGATGATCGTGATCCAGGCCAACATCTTCGAGGAGGACACCGCCGCACCCTCCGGCTTCACCGGGTTCAGGGAGACCCTGAGACGCGAGACCATCGCCTTCGGGAAGCCGGTCGTCCTCGTACATGGCGATAGCCACTACTTCCGCATAGACAAGCCCCTCTACGCCGAAGAGGGCAGCGAGGACAACCGCGTCCTGAACTTCACCCGCGTCGAGACTTTCGGCGACGCCGATGTACACTGGGTCCGTGCCACCGTGGACACCCGCGACGACGAAGTCTTCTCTTTCGAGCCGGAGATCGTCGAGGAGAACGTTGCGCCATAGGATAGAGATCCGGAACGGGAGGACGATGAGCTTCCGCAAGAACGTACTCTGTGTCCTGGCCGCCCTGGTTTTGGGCGTGATCTGCCTCATGCCGGGCTTCGCGCCGGAGGCTGCCACCGCCGCGCCGGAGAAACCGTCCGGCGGTCTCCCGCTCGGCAAGCCCGGCCTCCAGGAGACCCGGACCACGGAGCGGGTCGCCCCTGGCGTCGTCTACACGAAGGTAGAGCGTGGCCGGGAGTCGAAGAAGGACTTCTATACCGTTGACGTGGCGTTCGAGGAGGACCGAAAGGCGGCGGAGAACGTCGCCGCGCGGCTACGTTCCGACGGCTACGAGCCCGTGATCGTCGAGGTCTCCGACCGCGCCCCCGACGACCCGGAGCGCGGACCACTCGGCTACCTGGTCCGCACCGGCTCCTTCGCCACGCAGGCCGAAGCGGACGCCCTCCGCGCCGAGCTCACCGCGAATGGATACACGGGTCTTCGCACCGTCTATACCGGGGAGGATGGCACGGAGACAACGGGGCCGTGGGTGGTTCACATACTGAAGGTGGACCCGGATCGCTACGACGGCACGCTGGAGCCGGAGCTTGCGACGGAGGTCGTGCCGGAGCGCGAGCTTCTGACCTCGATCTCAGCCCGCACGGACTCCCTCGCCGCCATAAACGGCGGGTACTTCGTGATCGGGGCTGCCGATGGCACACCCGGCGACCTCGCCGGCATCTCCGTCCTCGACGGCGATCTCGTCAGCGAGGCGGTTGACGGCCGCACGAGCCTCGTCCTCCCCGAAGGCGACGGCGAAGGAGCAGACGTCGCCGCGCTCTCGGATACCATCTCCGCCACTTCTTCGGATGGCGCGAAGCGCGTCGTGGACGGCAAGAACCGGAAACCCGGTTTGATCCGGGGCTGCGGCGGCGATGGTGGCGACGTGCCGACCGAGGCTCCCAAGCACGACTTCACCTGCACGGACGGGAGCGAGCTGATCCAATTCACCCCCATCTTCGGCGCGTCCACCGAGCCAGGTGACGGCGCGGAGGCTGTCCTCGACGTCTCCGGCCGCGTGACCGCGCTGCGCGAGGGCCGCGGCGGTCCCATCCCGCCGGATGGCTCCGTCCTCTCCGGCACCGGCAATGGCGCCGGCTGGCTGCGCGCCCACGCGAGACCGGGCGATACCGTCCGCATCTCCGAAAACGTCTCCGGCGACGGGGCGGCGCTCGACGGCGGGGCGGCGCTCGACGGCGGGACTGGCGTCGTCAACGGTGGTCCGCGGCTCGTGGAGGGCGGGGGAGAGCAGATCACCGCTTTCGCCGAGGGCTTCGTATATCCCGAGGACCCGGAGTTCTACTACCGCTTCGGCGAGCGCCGTAACCCGCGCACCCTCGCGGGCGTGACGCGGAAGGGGGACTTGCTCCTCGTCGCCGTGGACGGCCGCCGTCCCGGCTACAGCGTCGGCGCCAGCTTCGAGGAGAGCGCCGCCGTGATGGACTCCCTCGGAGCGGAGGAGGCCGTCAACCTCGACGGAGGCGGCTCCACGGGCATGACGTTGGGTGAGCGGCTCGTCACGCGACCTTCCGATACGACCGGCGAGCGGCCCATCGGCGACGCTGTGGTGGTGCTGCCAGAATAAGGCATCAGGTTTCAGAGGACGGGCGCGAACAACGCGCCCGTCCTCTTCTCGATAGTGCTCCCGCGTCCTGATTCCGGCGCCCGGCACGGTAGACTCGAAACTCTAATCCGTCTCTCAGGAACGCAGCTTATGCTTGGTGGTCGAGGTTTCGAGAGAACGGAGCGCGCCCGTGGAGGAGCGCGAGCGTAGAATACCGGCACGGGGGTGACGAGGAGAAGATGAGAGCGGGAACGCGCGTGTTGCTCGTGGAGGACGATCACTCCATCGCCAGCTTCGTCGAGCCTGAATTGGAGCGTCTCGGCTTCCGCGTCAGGTGCGCCTTCGATGGTCCTTCCGGTCTGAGGGAGGCTCGGGAGTTCGTCCCCGAGATTGTCGTCCTGGACATCATGCTCCCCGGTTTGGACGGCGTAGGGGTCCTGAAACGTCTCAGGCACGGGGGCAGCCGGATGCCGGTCATCATGCTCACGGCCCGCGACACAACTCTGGATAAGGTACACAGCCTCGACCTCGGCGCCGACGACTACGTGACCAAGCCGTTCGAGATCGAAGAGCTTCTGGCTCGGATGAGGGCGTTGCTGCGCCGGGTGGAGGGCGAGGAGGTGCTCAAGGTCGCGGACCTTGAGGTGAACACCGCCACCCGCGAGGTGCGGCGCGGGGAGCGGGAGATAGAGCTGACCGCCCGCGAGTATGATCTTCTGGAGTTCATGGCCCGCAATCCCAGGCGGGTTCTCTCGCGGGAGTTCCTCCTCAGCCGGGTGTGGAATCAGGAGTTCGGCGTCACCACCAACGTCGTCGAGGTCTACATCGCATACCTCAGGAAGAAGGTGGACGCGCCGGGGGAACGGAGGCTCATCCACACCATCAGGGGCGCGGGGTACGCCCTGAAAGGGATTTAGGAACTCTTGCCGATCCGGTATCGCCTGACGCTGTTCATCGCGCTGGTGATCGGCGCGATACTGCTCTTCCTGGGCCTCGCGCTCTACTTGTTGAGTAGAGGCGCGCTGTTTGCGGGCATCGAGGACACCGTTCAGAGCCGCGCTACCGCCGCCGCCCGGATCGTTGAGGCTGGGGAGAACCTGAGCGACGATGCGGGCGACGACGACCAGTTCATCCTCGACGGGGTCTTCATAGTCGTCCGGGATTCGAGCGGAGAGATCCTTCAGACGGTAAACGTCCCGTCTGGAGGTGAGGCCGGCGGCGCGTGGCGGGAAGCACTCGGCTCCGGGGAGGCCGCCTCAGGGAGGGCCGAGTTCTCGGGGGACAACTACTACGTCCACGCGGTCCCGGTTGACTCGCCGGAAGATCCGGCGCGAGTGGTCGAAGCCGGCGGGTCTTACGAGCCGGCCGAAGAGACCCTCGGGGTCTTCGGGACCGTGCTGGCCGCCGGTATCGGGGCGGCCCTGCTTCTATCCATCGGCGGCGCCTACTTCCTTGCGGGTGCGGCCTTGAAGCCGATCAATGACGTGACGGGCGCCGCTCGGGGGATGGGCGAGGACGACCTCTCCAGGCGGCTGCCCGTGGCGAACCCGAAGGATGAGATCGGGCGTCTCGCCACCACGATAAACGCTCTCCTCTCTCGCCTCGAAGCCGCCTTCGTCCGCAGGGAGGAGGTTCTGGATCGCCAGCGGCGCTTCGCCGCCGACGCCAGCCACGAGTTGCGCACGCCGCTCACCGCCATAAGCGGTCACGCCAGGATGCTGGACGAGTGGGCGCTCCAGGAGGACCTGGAGAGGGCGAAGCAGAGCGCCCGCATCATCCGCCGGGAAGCCGGGAGGATGCGGAACCTCGTCGAGTCCCTCCTTATCCTCACCCGCGGCGACGAGGGCGCGAATCTGGAGATCGGACGCCATGACCTCGCCGCCGTCGCCGAAGAGGCGGCGCAAGCGGCCCGGGACGCCGCCGACGGGAAAGTGTCCGTCGAGTATGTCCACCCGAAGCGCGGGGTACCGGCCACCTTCGATCGGGAGCGCGTCTTCCAGGTTGCCTCCATTCTCCTGGACAACGCCGTGAAGTACACGCCGGAGGGTGGAAGCATCGCGGTGAGGTTGCGGGAGGAGAGCGACCTGGCTGTTCTCGAGGTCTCGGATACGGGCGTCGGCGTCCCGGAGGATCAACTGCCGCTCATCTTCGAGCGTTTCCACCGCGCTGACTTTTCCCGTGCCGACGGCGGCGCGGGCCTGGGGCTCTCCATAGCCCGCCAGATCGCCGAGTCCCACGGCGGCGAGATATGGGTGAAGAGCATCCCAGGCAAGGGTTCGACGTTCACGCTCCTCCTCCCGCGCCAGCCACACTCCTGACCGGTTTTACCCAGGTGGTTATCTGAGGCTCCGATGAAGCCGACGATCCTTCGGCGACTTTACCGAGCCAACTCTAATGTAACTCTAAGCTGGTTCTCAGCCATCTCTCAAGCTGTGGCGGGATACTCCCTTTCGAAACGCACGAAGAAAAGGAGGGTCCGGGATGTAGAGTCACCGCCGATTCCAAAGAGAGGTCAGTCAACACGACGTACGGAGGAGAGACGATGAACAGAAAGAAGCTCGCCGGCGCGGCGGCCGCGGCCATCCTGGTCCTCGGCGCGGGCGGCGCCGGAATCGCTAACGCCACCGGCGGCGACTCCCCGGAGCAGGTCGCGGGACCCAACGTCGAGAAGGCTAAGAGCGCAGCGCTCGACCACGCCAACGGAGGCCGCGTGAG
The DNA here is from genome assembly GCA_051003015.1 of Rubrobacteraceae bacterium. Classification (GTDB taxonomy): domain Bacteria; phylum Actinomycetota; class Rubrobacteria; order Rubrobacterales; family Rubrobacteraceae; genus JACDGB01. Next base: position 9,642 of record JBPCLT010000134.1, read on the forward strand.
TGGCACGGAGATCGGCGACGAAGAGGGCTACTACGAGATCGAGATCACCCGCGACGACGGCAGCCAGGTTGACGTACACCTCGACCGTGGCCTCAACGTCCTCGGCACGCTGGCCGATCACGAAAGTCCCAACGACAAGGACGGACCCAACGACGACTGATCCCACCAGAAGATCCTGAACGAAGCAACCGTCTTGAAAGTCAAGGAGTCAGGGCATGAGGAGACCTCCAAGTAGCGCGATCGCGCATCAAGGCGTTGAGGATAGAGAGCAGCTTCCTCATGCACGCCACCAAAGCCACCTT
>JBPCLT010000135.1:0-7011 GCA_051003015.1 Rubrobacteraceae bacterium
AGCGCGAGCAAGGACGGCAGCGCGAGCGAGATCGCTAGCCCCACGCCCCTGTTCGGACCTTGCAATGCCCGGACGAACGGGACGGAGGAGGATGTTTTTTCCGCCGGTGTTCCAAAAGCCAGCGCGAATAGCATCGCCGAGCGGGCCGCGACCTCCGAAACGAGGAGCGCGAGGGCTGCCCGAACCGGGGACGCGGCCACGAACGCGGCGAGGGCGGCGAGGGCCGGAGCGTAGACGATGAAGAGCGCACCGGCCGCCCCGACACCGGCCCGCGTATCCTTGAGCGCCTCGCGCCTGCGCGCCTGCGTTCCCCGGACCATGAGGGCGTCGCCCACATCCATGACGCCATCGGCGTGGTGGAATCCCGCCGCCAGAAGCACGGCTCCGAGCGCGAGGGTGGCCGCCACCCCGGAAGGAATGGCGTATCCCGATAGAACGAAGAAAACGCCGGGGAGCGCCGTGACGACACCGACGAGCGGGAGGAGATGAATGCTCCGGGCCGCGCCCTCGAGGGTGGCCCCGCGAACGGGTAGGATCGTGAAGAATGAGAGCAGCGCGCGCACGCTACTTGATCCTGACTCCCACCCCGGCCACGCAGAGATGGACTTGCTCAGCCGCCGCCGCGACCCGCTGGTTGACCGATCCCAGGAGGTCCCGGAAACGCCTTCCTGCCGCACTCTCCGGCACCACTCCAAGTCCAACCTCGTCGCTAACCAGGATGAATGGCGTCTGTAGCCTTTCGGCTGCTTCGAGGAACCCGTTGAGGCTTCGCAAGGTCTCTTCCTCGCTCTCTCCGGCGGTCATCCGGGCCGACACCCACAGCGTCAACGAGTCCACGAGCGCCGCGTCCCAGTCTTCGGCGCCCTCCAGAGCCGCCGCGAGGTCAGCACCAGCTTCGACCGTTCCCCAACCGGCGGGCCGGCGCTCCCGGTGTTCCCGGACCCGTCGCGCCAGGTCTTCGTCGCCGGACACGTCGGCCGTGGCTACGTAAAGCACCCTGTCTCCGAAGTCCGCGGCCATCCGCTCCGCGAGCGCGCTCTTGCCGCTTCGGGCTCCACCGAGGATGAGCGCGTGGACGGCTACGATTCCTCCCGCAGAGCGGAGATCAGGGCACCGTTCTCCTCATCGCCCCGAACCGCCACCCGAAAATACTCCGGCCCGAGACCGGGGAATGGCGCACACCCCCGCACCAACACCCCACGCCGCGCGAGCCTGCCAACCAAACCTTCCGGCCCGCGAGCCAGCAAGAAATTCGCCGCGCCGGGGAAAGCCTTGATCTCCGGCAGAACATTCAGGGCAACGTGGAGGTCGCCGCGCAAACGTCTCACCACTGATACGGAGCGTTCGGCGAAATCCCGGTCGCGGGCGGCTACGGCTCCCGCAGCGGCGGCCGGGGCGTTGACGGACCACGACGGCTGGAAGGATTGCGCGAGTTCGGGGTTCGCGGAGATCAAAGCTCCCAGACGTAAGCCCGGCATGGCGAAGAACTTGGTGAGCGAACGCGCGACGTAGAGCTGTTCATCCACCTCCGCCGCGACGCTCACGCCGGGGACAAAGTCCGCGAACGCCTCGTCCACGATGAGAACCGCTCCCGCCTCGTGTACCCTCGCCGCCACGTCCAACACTTCGTCTCGTGAAAGGACATCCCCGGTGGGGTTGTTGGGGTTGCACAGGAACACGGCGGCGACGTTTTCCAGGTCGTCGAGGGCGGTGGGGTCGAAGGAGAAACCGTCCTCGGGGCGGCGGGAGATCCGGCGTACGGGCTCCAGTCCAGCCGTCCGGGCGGCGGCCGCGTACTCGGAGAAAGTAGGCTCCAGGACGAGCGCCTTCCGGCCCGGATTCCCGGCGGCGGCGCGGGTGGCGAGGAAGAGAGCCTCGGCCCCGCCGTTGGTTGGCAGGATGGAAGCGGCGGAGACCCCGAGGTATTGTGAGAGCGCCTCGCAAAGATCCGGGTAGTCCAGCGCTGGATAGCTTCCCGACTCTTCCATGACGGCCTGGCGGGCGGCTTCGAGCGCGCCGTCTGGCGGTCCAAGCGGGTTCACGTTCTGGCTGAAGTCCAGGATGTCCTCGGGGATATTTAGCGAATGAGACGCTAGCCCGCCGTGCGCGCCGTGGTGGCGTCCTCCGGCATGGTCAGCCCACCCCTCAGCCACGGCGAACAGCCTCCGATACGAGAATCACTCCCGCGAAGAGGACGCACAGTCGGCGCATGAGCGAGACCGCGCGCCGTATGTCTTCCGGTCGCGGTAGACGACCATCGCCCAGGATCTGGCCTTCGCGCGCCACGCCACCGTACGAATTCGTGCCGCCGAGTTGCAGGCCGAGGGCTCCGGCGAAGGCGGCCTCGGCCCATCCGGCGTTGGGACTGCTGGTGAGAGGGCCATAGCGGCGGGCGGATGAAAAAGTTGCCGCGGGACGGCCGGAGGCTATCGCGGCGGCGAGGACCGTCAGGCGGGCAGGGACGAGGTTGGCGAGGTCGTCGAGGCGGGCGGAGGCTCGGCCAAGCTCGGTGTAGGGAGCTTCGCGGTAGCCGACCATCGAATCCAGGGTGTTGATGGCCTTGTATGTGAGCGCGCCGGACGCCCCGAATAGCAGCCCGTACAGCATGGGCGCGACGACGCCGTCGCTCGTGTTCTCCGCGACCGACTCGACTGCGGCCCGCGCGACCTCCTTCCCGGACAGAGCCTCGGTGTCCCGTCCCACCATCTCGCCGACTCGAGCACGGGCCGCATCCAGATCCCCGCGCTCCAGTTCGCGCTCGACGGCTGTTGCGGCGTGATCCAGGCCGCGCATTGAAAGCGCACTCGACAGGAGGACGGTTTCGGGCAGCCAGCGGAGCGGCTTTGGCGTCAGGCGGATCGCGGCTCCGGCCACGGCGAAGACGAAAACGGGAAGCGAGAAGGCGAGGACCGAGCCGAAGATCAGGCGTTCCCTCGGGCTCTTCCAGGCGAAGGCTCTTCGCTCGGCGAGCGAGATGGTCCGTCCCATCCAGACGACCGGATGCAGTCTCGCCGGTGGCTCGCCGAAGAGTGAATCCAGAAGGAGCGCGCCTGCGACCTGGCGGGAGCGTAGGTTCATCGAGGGTTCTGAGGTTTCCCGCCGGACGGGCCGGTTGACTCGCTGCCGGGGTCGCCTCGACCACGTAAAAGGCCAACGACGGCGCCCGCGGTCCCCATCAAGAGCGCCCGCAGCACGAAGTTGGCGATGGAGCGTCCCAGGTCCCCGAGCGCCGGGGGCTGGAGGCCCTGTTCGATCTCGGCGACGCCAGGCACCGGGGGTGGATCATCGAGCCGGTTCGCCACTTTTTCGTTGTAGGCTACGATGCTCGGGGCGGCGTCGTTCGCGTAATCTCGAATCGTCTCCGCGAAAACGGTCGCGTTGAGGGCGGTGAGCAAGAAGAGCGTTGTTCCAACCATGACGGCTACCACGGTGGCCGCTAATGCGCCGTCGCGCAGGAGCAGGGCGCGGTACGGCACGCCTTCCTCCAGGCGATCCGGGTTCATGCGGATGGCGGCGAGGATGCCGAGGAAGATGAAAGTCGCCAGGGCGAGCTGGGTGCGGTACTCCTCGATGGCGGTGAGGATCCAATCCGGCGTCCCCCTCGGGCTGATGAAGAGGAAGCGCTGGTCCGCCGCCAGCGCCACGAGCACAGCCACGACTCCATACCGAAACCCTGTCCTGAGCGGTCCCAAAACCCTCCTCTCGCGCCTCGAAATCATCCGCGCAGCCAGAATACAACATCCCGGAGAAACGGTCTGTGAGAGACTCGCGGTCAACTTCGGGAATCGAGGATGCCGAAGAATGGCGAGTCGCGAGCCATGTTCTCGACCCACTACTCCCGACTCACGATTCGCGGCTCACCTACCGGATTGGCTGGCGGGGGAATCCGCCGTCCACGCAGCAACAGGGACAGCCCAACCAGTACGACGGCGCCTCCGAGGAGCGTGGAGAGGCCGGGCCGTTCGGCCAGGATCAGCCACGCGAGGAATGAGGCGACCACAGGCTCGGCCAGGACAGCACCGGAGACTACGGCGGCCTCGACGTAGCCCAAAGCCCAGTTGAAGACGGTGTGGCCCAGGATCTGAGGCCCGAGCGTGATCGCCCACAGCCAGAACCACGTCTCTCCAGAGTAACCCCAGAGCCTATCCCCCGAGATAAGCGCGGCAGGCAAGAGCGAGACCGCGGCCGCTGAATAGAGGACGATGGAGTACGGCAGGACACCCACAGGCTCCGCCGCCGAACGCTGGGCGCGTCCAACGAGGACGTAGACGGTAAACGTGAGGGCGCCCAGAATCGCTAACACGTTCCCGAAGGTAGCCGCCGACCCCGCCGAGCCGTCCTGCGCAATCACCGCCGTCCCCGCGAGCGCGACCAGGATGCCGGCGAAGGACAGCGGTGAAGTCTTCTCCCCGAAGAGCAAATAAGCCAGTATCGCCACGAAGACCGGCGTGTTGCTGACAAGCACCACGCTCGCCGCCACGCTCGTATAGTCGAGGGAGGCTATCCAGAACCCGAAGTGCGCCCCAAGCGCCACCCCCGAGGCGATGCCGACGTACAGCGTCTTCCCCGTCGGAAACTTCTCCTTCCGCGCCAAGGCCGGAGGTAAAAGGACCACGACTCCCAGGGCGCAGCGCCAGAAGGCGACGGCGAGAGCCGGTGCTTCGGACAGCCGGATCATGACGGCCGCCGCCGATACCGCAAGCACCCCGACGGCTACCGCCGGGAGCGCGCCCCTACCCCGTGCCTCATCCTGTACCATATCAACGCTCCAGCCTCCCGAATTAGCTGACCACGGCGCGGCCATGCCTCCCGCCACATCGGGCTACGGTATACGGGCTCCGCCCACACGGCGAGCGTCATCTCCCGAAACGCCGCGACGGTTCGCACGCAATGCAAAGGGTCAGTGACAACCAGCACCCTCCCTATCCCCCGCCGCCTCGCGAGCCCCGCCACAAGCACCGCCGAGTCCCACGTGCTCGTGGCTGCGTCCTCACGCACGATAGCATCTTCGGGGACGCCTTCCGCCCGCAGGATACGGGACATGACCTCCGCCTCGCTCGGCGGATGCCCCCCAACCCCGCCGGTCGGTATCAGGAGGTCCAACTCCCCGGCCACGTACAGCCCCGCTGCATGCCGCACGCGGGCGTCCAGCGTCCGGCTGGGCCTGCCACCGGAGAGCACCTGCGTCCCCAGGACCACCGCCACCCTCGGGGCGGACTTTGCATCCCCGGTGAACGACTCCGGGGGACCTCCCCGGTACACGGCCAAGAGCCGGGCGAGGTCGCGGAGCAACCCTCTTGATCCCGGCGGCCTCACTCCCGGCTTCCGCGCGACGCAGCCCGGGCACGGTCCAGGTCTTCCGGTGAGTTGACGTTCATCAGGTAGTGATCCGGATCTCCGAACCGCCGCAAGTCCCTGTCCACATACTCCACGCCATCCAGAATATCCAGGAGAATCCGCACCGCCCCGATCCCCTCGTCGAGGGCAGAGGACACCACCGGCAATATCCTCCGGTCGTAGGCCGCGCACAGGGGATGCCGCCTTCCACAGCGCATCGGGACGGCGGCGGATACACCGGCGGCGACCCGGCCAAGCAGAAACTCGACGAGATCCCCAGGCAAGAACGGCATGTCGCCCGCCGCCACGAATACGAGCGGGTAGCTGGCGGCCTCCAAACCGGCCTCCATGCCCGCCAGGGGACCTCTCCCCGGCCGGAGGTCAGGGACGCGGCGGACGTTTTCCATGTCCGGTACATGGCCCACGCCGCTGGCGGCCACGACCTCATCGCACCTTGATGCCAGCACGTCATGGACACGGCGGATCAGGGGCACGCCGCCTACCTCCAGAGGGAGTTTGTCGTGGCCCATTCGGCGGCTCTGTCCGCCGGCCAATAGCAATCCGGAGGCTTTCAGCGGGGGAGTCAGGGTTTCGCGGGGGAGGCGGTGGCCCGGATATCACGTATGCGTCCCCGGAGTCTCTGGGCGCGGATATCCTGCGGCGCGGCGTGGGTGTTGCGGGCGAGGCGTTTGGCGAATGCCAGGTCCACGGCGGCCCGGTGCAGCCTTTGGGCCCGGCTCCAGGTAAGCAGCCGCCCGGAGAAGAAGAGGCCCAGGTAGTAGCCGGTTCGCCGGAAGTAGGTCGGCAGTATCTCGTACTCGTCCGGGCTTATGGTGCCGTCCCTCACCTCATCTCTCAGCTCGCTGCGGATGGTCCGGCGCTCGACAGCAAGCCACGCGATTATGAGAACGGCGTAGATGAGCAGGACCAGGAACATCACGACGTAGGCGAGCGGCCCGAACAGGGTCGCCGTCAGGTTGAACAGGGAGTGCAGCATCATGGCCGCCAGCAGGCCCAGGATGGGCAGCATCACCTTCAGCGCGCCGTAGCGGACCCAGGAGATCAAACCTATCCCGATCCCCGTTAGCGACGTAAACGCAGCATGCGCGAACCCTCCGAACACCCTCCGCACCACGAAGGTCTCCGCCCCGAACTGCGCGTAGTAAAGGAGGTCTTCTGCGATGGCGAAACCGAACCCGACCGCCGAGCCGTAGACGATCCCATCCATCACGCCGGAGAACTCGATCTCGCCGCGGCGCCGGGACATCGCGTAGGCGACGGCGAAAATTATAATAAGGGCGAGGCCCTTGGCGCTCTCCTCGACGACGGGCGCGACCACGACGGCGGTGATCACATTCGCCGTCTGCGCGCCGGCCATCGCGCTCAAAGTCATGGATGCGAGGGTGTTGAAGAGGAGCGATATGCCGACCGCGACCGTGAATCCCCACACGAACACCGGCACGACGTACCGGAGCGGCTCGCGCTCGTACAGGTCCACGGCCCGGATGAACAGCAGGTACAAGACGGCTTGAAAGATCCCGAAGCCCACGAGCGCGAAGCTCAAGCGCTTCCCCGAACGCTCATCCCATAAGGCATGGGCAACAGTATACCCGCAGTTGATAGAATACCTTCACCCGAGACAGGAGGGAAAGCGCGTTGGAGCGGGACCCACAG
>JBPCLT010000136.1:0-4136 GCA_051003015.1 Rubrobacteraceae bacterium
AGCGGGGCCTCGCGCGCGAGCTCGAGCGCCAGCAGCAGATCCTCGAGAGCGGCGGCCGCGTGGAGCAGGCGACGATGCACTACGACCCCGAGACCGACGAGGTCCACGAGTTGAGGAGCAAGGAGTATGCCCACGACTACCGCTACTTCCCCGAGCCCGACCTGCTGCCGCTCGAGTTGACCGCCGCCTGGATCAGCCAGATAAAGAGTCGTCTTCCGGAGCTTCCCGAGGAGAGAAGGGCACGTTTCGTCGAGCAGTACGGGCTCTCCGAGTACGACGCGGGCGTCCTCATTGCGGACAACGATCTCGCCTCCTTCTACGAGGAGGTCGCCGCGGAGGCCGACCCCAAGCAGGCCGCCAACTGGACGACCGGCGAGCTACGGGCGCGCCTGAACGAGGCGGGGATCGATGTATCCGAGTCGAAGGTAACTCCCGGGCATCTCGCCGAGTTGATCGGCCTCGTCGAGAACGGCGCCGTCTCCCGCTCTGCCGCGAGGGGCGTGCTCGCCACCGTCTTCGAGACCGGCGATTCTCCCTCCGCCGTCGTCGAGCGCGAGGGACTCGCCTCGGTGGGCGGCGACGAACTCTCCGGCGTGGTCGACGAGGTCATCGCGGCTAACCCGAGCGAGGCCGAGCGGGTCCGGGCCGGGGACAATAAGGTCGTTGGTTTCCTCGTGGGCCAGGTGATGAGAGCGACCCGCGGCAACGCCGACGGCGGCCGGGTACGCCAGCTCCTCGCGGAGAGACTTAACGGCCAGTAGCCGCGTGCCGAACGGCGACGCGCCGCGAGGTCGCGCGCTTCGCATCTTCGTTCCGGTCCCCTCGGAGGCGCTCCGGTACGTGGGCTCCATCCTGGAGGCAGGCGCGGAGCCGATGGTGCTGGGTTTGCCGATGGACCTGCCCACCGGCGGCGTCGCGCTTCGTCGCGAGTGGGTCGCCGACTGGGCGGAGGTTTTCTGCTCGAACAACGAGCTCGACGCCCTGCTCCTGAGCGCCCCGGAGCCGGCGGAGCTCGCGGGCCTGCTGATAGCCGCGCTGCGACTGGATCTACCGGCGGTCGTCGTGCCGGCTGAGGACCCCTTCTCCGTTGCCCTCGCGGCCCTGGGCTTCGCGCCCCTCACCGGGGATGCCGCCGAGATCGCCGTGGAGTTAGCCAGGACCGGCCGGCCGCGTCCAAGCGAGCTGGTAGAGGGCTTCTCCCTGGCGAATGCGCTGCGTGCGGGCCTGGCCTCGGGGGCCGGGCCGGAGCTGCTCGTCCACCTCGCCACCATCGCGCGAGAGGCCGGGGTGGTCGGCTTCCCCCAAATGATCCGGGTCCTCGCCCCCGAGAGTCCCGAGGTCGCCGACTCCCCCTGGTTAGAAACCTACGGGACCGCCGGACTCTTCGCCCACCTGGGCGACGTCCTGCACGACACCAGGACCGTGACGGGTGGGCTCAGGGAGAACCTCCCGCCCACGCCCCCGGCCCCGGAAGCGGCCGGTTCGCGCCTGGTCTTCGTCCGGGGCCGGGCTTCGGGTACCGAGATCGTCTGCCGGGTGAACGAAGGGTTAACGGAGATCTCCGGCGATTGCCGCTTCTGCTCCTCCGAGGAAGCCGCCGTCCGGACGGTGGAGAGCGGCGCGGTCGATCCTTCCGACCTGCTCGTCGTGGTCGGCTGCGGGCCTCGCGGAGGGCCGGGACTGCTCCGGCTCGACCGTTTGGGCGGCACCCTGCGCGAGACCGACCTGAACGTTCCGGTGCTCACCGACGGGCTTCCCCCAGAGAACACTACTGTGGGAGTCTGGGCTTCGCTTGCAACGCCAGAGGCTACAGCGGATGGCGTCGTCGGTCGTCTGCGGGATGGAGATGCCTTGCGGCTGGACCTTGTGGAAAGTCTCATCCGTACCGGCGCCAAGGCCGATGAGATCCGCCATCGGGAGCCCTTCCCGGCCCCGGCCTCTTCCGGCTTCGGTTACACCGCCCGGTACGCTCGTACCGCTCTTCCTTCCTTAGAAGGGGCGGGGTTCGGTTAACGTCTTCTCTTGCGAACCACTGGCGTTTCGGCGAGGCGAGCATCGAAGATACCCGTGCACACCTCTCGCCGAAGCCACCCATTCGAGAACCGTAATGCTCGCGAACTCGATATTCGGACCATTCGAAGCATGCCGATGGGGCACAAACGGCTCTTTGCTGTCGAGAAAGCAACAGATTGTAGATTGTCTGCCCCAGAATGTAGCCATCGCGGACGATTATGTCTAGAATAAGTAGGCTCAAGTTGTCTGTGGCAAGAGAGGAATTTTCGTACCCATGATGAACAAGTATCGCTTGATGTCGCCTGGGCCCACTCCCATACCGCCGGAGGTGTCGGCGGCGGGGGCTCTACCTATAATCCACCATCGTACGCAGGAGTTCGGCGAGGTCTTTACCCGCGTAAACGAGAACCTGAAGCGCGTCTTTCTGACCGAGAACGACGTCTTTACCTATGCCGCGAGTGGGACGGGGGCTTTCGAGGGTGCGATCCAGAACCTCTTCTCGCCGGGTGACCGGGTGCTGGTGGTGAACAACGGCAACTTCGGGAACCGCTGGGTGAAGATGAGCCAGGCGTTCAGCCTGGAGGTCACCGAGCTGAAGTACGACTGGGGCGTGAAGGCCGACAACGACGAGGTTGCCGACGCCCTGGCGAACGATCCCAGCATCAAGGCTGCCATGTGCGTCCTCTCCGAGACCTCCACCGGCACCGTGAACGACATCGAGGGCTTCGCCCGGGCGACGGAGAACGTCGCCTCGATAGTGGACGCCGTCTCGGGCCTGGGGGCTTGCCCGTTGCGCACCGACGAGTGGGGCGTGGACGTGGTTGTCGCGGGCTCGCAGAAGGCGCTGATGACGCCCCCGGGATTGGGCTTCGTGAGCGTGAGCGAACGGGCGATGCGGATGCACGAGGAGAGCCGCATGCCGCGCTACTACTTCGACTTCACGGCGGCCAAGAAGGCCTACGCCAAGACCCCGCCGCAGACGGCGTGGACGCCGGCGGTGAGCATCATCATCCAGCTCGACGTCGCGCTGCAGCAGATTCTGGCCGAGGGTGTCGAGGAGGTCTTCCAGCGGCACGTGCTTCTGGGCCGGGGCTCGCGCGAGGGGATCAAGGGCATGGGCCTCAAGCTCTTCGGGCCGGACGAGGACCTGAACGCGGCCGTTACGGCGGCGTGGGTGCCGGATGGGGTCGATGGCAAGACCCTCGTGCGGCTGATGTTCCGGGAGCACGGGATACAGGTCGCCGGCGGGCAGGGTCCGATGGAGGGCAGGATCTTACGTATAGGCCACTGCGGTTACTTCGATTCCTACGACATCATCGCCACGATAGCCGCCGCGGAGCTGGCCCTGGAGTCTATGGACTACCCCGTGGAGCTCGGTCGCGGCGTCGGGGCCGCACAAAGGGTCTTCTCGAAGAGCGGGGTGACGGTCTAGTGAAGGTACTCATAACCGAGGCCCTCGCCGAGAGCGGGGTCGAGCTACTAAAGCAGGAGTTCGAGGTAGACGTACTTCTCGGGATGAGCCCCGAGGAGCTTCTGGAGAGGATCGGCGAGTACGATGGCCTGATCATCCGGAGCGCCACGCAGGTCACGGCCGAGGTCATCGAGAGGGCCGAAAACCTCAAGGCGATAGGCCGGGCCGGCATCGGCGTGGACAACATCGACATCGAGGCGGCGACGAAGAGGGGCATCATCGTCGCCAACGCCCCCGAGAGCAACACGATAGCGGCGGGCGAGCACACTTTAGGCTTGATGCTCGCGGCGGCCCGGCACATCCCGGCCGCCGACGAGTCGCTGCGCGACGGCGAGTGGAAGCGGAGCAAGTTCAAGGGCGTAGAGGTCGCCGAGAAGACGCTCGGGCTCGTGGGCCTGGGGCACGTGGGCCGCATCGTGGCGCGCGGTGCTCTGGGGATGAGGATGCGGGTCCTCGCCTACGACCCGTACGTCTCCGAAGACCGGATGCGCGACATGAACGTCGCCCGCGCCGAGAGCGTGGACGAGGTCTTGGAGCAGTCGGACTTCGTCTCCCTGCACGTCCCGCGCACGCCGCAGACTATGGGCTTGATCGGCGAGGTCGCTTTAGAGAAGATGAAGCCCACCGCGTACCTCGTAAACGTCGCGCGCGG
>JBPCLT010000137.1:0-9319 GCA_051003015.1 Rubrobacteraceae bacterium
GGGTGGGGGCGCGGGGGAAGCACCTCCCCGCGCCTTGTGGCGGGGTGCCGGGGGTGGGGGCGGCGTCCCCCCCCCCCCACCCCCGGCCCGGTGACGTTTTCGCCTTGAACGACCCCTACTCGGGCGGCACGCACCTGCCGGACATAACGCTTGTTTCGACGGTAGCGCCAGAAGGTGAGATCCTCGGTTACGCCGTCACGCGAGCGCACCACTCCGACGTGGGTGGGATGAGCCCTGGCTCGATGCCTGCTGTCTCGCGCGAAATCCACCAGGAAGGGCTGGTCATTCCACCGGTGCGCCTCGTGCGAAACGGAGAGTACGTACAAGAGATCCTGGACCTCATTTTGGCTAACGTTCGCACCCCCGCTATCCGGCGTGGGGATTTGCAAGCACAGGTAGCGGCAAACCAGCTCGCCGAAAGGAGGATCTCGGAGTTGATAGACCGACGGGGCAGGCAGACAGTGCTGGACGCCTTCGAGGATGTCATCTCCTACACTGAGCAGAGAACGCGCGAGGTAATCCGAGATCTTCCCAACGGCGAGTACCGCGCTGAGGACGTGCTGGAAGGTGACGGCATCACCGAAGAAGACATCCCCATCAGGGTGACGGTGAGGATAGAGGAGGAATCTATGATCGTAGACTTCTCGGGTACCGCGGGCGCCACAGCGGGCAACGTAAACTGCCCGTTGGCGGTCACCCGTTCAGCCTGTTACTTCGCACTCCGCGTTCTTCTCTCGGGGGACGTACCCGCCAACGCCGGGACCTACGCCCCGCTCAGTATAGAGACGCCAGAGAGCAGCCTGGTGAACGCGAGTTACCCTTCGGCAGTCGTGGCTGGAAACGTCGAGACGAGCTCACGGATCGCGGATACGGTGATGCTCGCTCTTTCACAGATTGCCTCCCTGCCCGCGCAGGGACAGGGCACGATGAACGTCGTGACCATGGGAAACTCGGCGTGGACCTACGTGGAGACCATCGGTGGTGGGCAGGGCGCGAGTGAACGAGGAAATGGTCCCTCTGGCGTCCATGTGGGAATGAGCAACACCCTGAACACCCCGATCGAAGCCTTCGAGCTCGAATATCCCATGCGCGTCGAGAGTTACGAGCTTCTCTACGGCTCTGGCGGCATAGGGGAGCACCTTGGTGGGGACGGCATCGTACGCTCTATACGGGTCCTCGAGCCGGCCAGCCTCTCGCTTCTCACCGATCGCCGCCGCCACGCCCCACGAGGTGGCGGGAGCGGCGAGTCTGGCAAGCCGGGAAAGAACCTCCTGAACGGAGAGGATCTACCGGCGAAGACTTTCAAGGCGTTGGAGCCCGGCGACCTCATCACCATCCATACGCCGGGAGGGGGTGGCTGGGGCCTGGCGTGAAGCGCATCTTCACCCGGCTACTCGTGTCGGAGTGGAACAACTCTGATCAGCGGCAGCCGCGGACAAGGATTGGTGATCCACGGCACGTCGAGAGGTTCTCGTTTCGAGCCGCAGCTAGGTTCTTAGCTCTCCGTCTTCGCGGGCGCAACCTCAAAGAGACAATACTCCGCGCCCGCCGCAACGCACTGAATCTCCTGGCAACGTAATTGCCGAGCCTGATCCCGATTATTCTCGACGTAGCCGAGCGCGCCTTCCATCCACCCCTCGAACATGTAGCAGACTTTGCGTCCCGTTCCGGATCCATGTTCCGCCGCAAAGACCGAATTATCAACCCGAACTCTTGCATGGCCCGCTGTAAGGTTTAGCTCCTGTATAGAGAATTGACCCCAACCTCGCTGAGACAGGCGCATCATGTAGTGACGGAAGACCTCGGATCCGCTCAAATCATGGGTAACTGCTTCCTTGGCGCACCATTCACGAGCCGACCTGTCGCCCGGCTCACGGAACAAGTTGCCGCTCATTTCATTCCCCACCAGCCGCTCGACTGCTTCGAGATTGTTCACGAAGAAATGGCGGGGAACTAGAATCATCGGGATGCCGTCCACGGACCATTCTCCAGTATCGGGGTCTACCCGTACTGGCACTGGTAGCTGCTGCGTCAATTTCCCCAGACCTCCTCGAGCAACCGGAGCCAATTGTCCCCCATCACCTTGCGTATACGCGGCTCTGCCTATCCTCGCCGCTCCATGGCCGTGGTTATGTTCGGGAAATCCTCGATTTGCCGGATACCCTCGGGCATGACGACCGATCCGAAGTCAGTGAGTTCGCGAAAGCGGCCCTTGTCGTGGGTGATGTAGTGAAAGAATTCGTCGTCATGACCCTGGGTAAAGTCGGTGCCAATTCCCACCTGATCCTCACCGGCGACGTTAATGACATGGTCCACGGCGTCGAGGTAGTCATCGATCGTCGACTCATTACCTCGGGCGAGGAAAGGGGGAAACATCGTCACGCCGACGAAACCATCATGGTCAGCGATCAGTTTCAGTTGGGCGTCGCTCTTGTTGCGCGGATGATCCTTGAGCGCCGCAGGCAAACAGTGAGAATAGGCCACCGGTTTTCGTGACGCCAGGATCGCATCCTCCGAGGTTTTGTGTCCCACATGGCTGAGATCGACGAGCATTCCGACGCGATTCATCTCGGAAACGACTTCGCGACCGAAGTCCGTCAGGCCGCCGTCTCGTCCCTCATAACACCCGCTCCCGACACTGTTGGCGGTATTGTAAGTCAACTGCGCAATGCCAATCCCCAGTTCCTTGAATACTTGAACACAGGGGACGTGATCATCGAAGGCAGTCGTATTCTGGAAGCCGAGAACTACCCCGACTTTACCCTCTCGCTTTGCGCGCCGGATGTCGTCGGTCTTGTACACTTGAGTAAGTACGTCTGAATGTTCCTGAAACCATTTCTTCCACTGTGCCACGGCCTTCATGGTTTCCGTGAAGCCCGCCCACACAGAGCACGTGCAGTTTGCGGCGGTCAGCCCGCCCTGATTCATCGCCCGGAAAACCTCCGGACCCCACCGGGAAATGATCAAACCGTCAATGATCGTCGCATCGCGGTGCAGGACGCTAGCCAAGGTTTCTCCCTCTCATGCTCTGGAAACTCGTCAGCAAGCACGCACATTATCACCAAACGCAAGGGACATGCCATTGCGTCCCACCTAAGGTTGCGTCTTAAGCACGAGGAGTTTTGCGACGGGCTTTATGTCCATCGCAAAACTCCTCGTTGACCATCTGCAGCGCCAGCATCGCCTTTTGGACGGCCTTATAGGGCACGGTGTCGTAGACATCTCCCGTGGCGTCGAGCGCCTCGAACATCCGGCGCTCGTCCTCCAAGAGCGCCTCGGCATCCTCCCACGGCGCTATGAGCCTGACCTTGGGTATCCACTCCTACCAAGCCCTCGTACTCGCCGTCGAGCCGGCGGACCTTCGCGTTGTTCGAGCGTGGCGGTCCCTCCTTCACCACCTCGACGGGTCGCACGGGCTCACCGGGAGAGCGGGCCCGCTCCCGGTACGCGAAGCGTCGACCGACATCGCTCATCTGCACACTCCCCGTGAAGGTTCGTTCTAAGGATCCGGTATCAGTATGCACCTATGCTAACCGCGCGACTCGGGCGCGAGCAACACAGGTGTTGAGAAGATCCTGGCAAAGACCGATCCGGGCGGCACGATCACCGAAGAGCACGCTCTATCTCGGCCATGTTGGAACCTACGAAGCGGAGCCAGAAGCGGAGGTAGGAGTCCGGAACCGCGTAGTGCGTCTCCCCCGAGGCCCTGCTCGAGAGCGAGCGATCTGCCGACACCGCACGCTTCTGCCCGACCAGCACACTCTGCAGGGTCGTCTCGTAGATGCCCGCGCGACACTGTAGAACCGAGGCCGGTCTAAGCCCCGACCGCCGACGACGATCCCGCGGTCGGAGCGCCACCCCTCTTCGGAAGAACGTCAGGCGCGATCGGTCAGGTTGCTTCGGCACGAGGGCGACCTTACCGGAAAATCCTCCCGCACCATCGGAAACCGGACAGCGCTCGAAAGAAGTAAAGGCAACGCCAGGGCGTTTCGCTTCCCTGCCTTCTGTCGTATACTCTGTCTACTAACGCAAACAGACGGTGTGATGAAGTGTTAGTTTAAGGACGGGGCGATGGAGTTGACCGAGCAGGAGCTGCGGGACAGGGGCATCAGGAGAAGCGGAGAGGAGATCGAGGAGGACGCGCGGCGCTTCGCCTTCGGGGTCGTCGCCTCCCTGCCGACGGGCCGGTGGGTGACGGAGCCGGCAGGGGAGTTCTCGCGCGGGGAGGCGGCGGTGCTCGAGGGTGGGGGATTGGATCTTTCGCCGCCCGCGGCGGGGGAGCCGGATCCCCTGGCGCGCACGGCGGCCAGGTACGCGGCCATGCTCGCCACCGCCCTCACCACCAGAGAGGCCGCCGGGTTGCTCGGGACCGGCGAGAGCCGCGTCCGCCAGAGGCTCAAGGAGAAGACGCTCTTCGGCATGAAAGCGGGCAGGGAGAACAGGTTCCCGGCCTTCCAGTTCGAGGGCGGCGGGGAAGTGCCCGGCATGGGCGAGGTGCTGAGGCACGTGGACAGGTCCCTGCACCCTGTTGCGCTCTCGAACTGGTTCACCCTGCCCAACCCGGATCTTTATCTGGACGAAGAAGAGGAGAGAGCCGTCTCCCCGAGGGAATGGCTGCTTTCGGGCGGGGCGCCGGGGGTACTCGTGCCACTCGCCGGAGAGCTCTAGGGGACGGGTGGCCAAGCTCCCGGAGCCTCCACCCGCCGCCGCCATGCGGGGCATACCCCCGGACGTGGAGGTGCTCCCGGCGGGCACAAGGCTCTACCGTATCTACTTCCGGGGCGGCGGGCATCCGGGCGGGTGGAATCAATTCAGGGACTTCGGGCCGCTCCCGAGCGCCCGCTTCGACCACCACTTCGAACCCCCGAGGATTCAAGAACGCGCGATCCTGTACGCCGCAGTCCGGGAGGACGCCGTCGCCACCTGCGTCGCGGAGGCGTTCCAGGAGGGGCGACTGGTGGACACGCGCCTGCGCGACCCCCAGCTCGTCGCCTTCTCCCTCGTGGACGACGTGCCGTTGCTGAGCCTGAGGGGCAGGTGGCCGACGAGGGCCGGGGCCTCGACCAACATAAACTCGGGACCCCGCCCGAGGTGCCGGCGCTGGTCGAGGGCGACCCACAAGGCCTACCCCGGCGTCTCCGGTCTCCTCTACACCTCCTCGATGAACGGGAACAGGCCGGCCGTGGCCCTGTACGAGCGCGCCGCCCGCGCGCTGCCGGCGGCCCCGGACCTCAACAGACCGCTCTCCGACGCGGCCCTGCTTCTCCCTCTAGAAAGGATCGCCTCGAGCCTCGGGTACGATCTCGCCTGATCCTTGAGCGGAAACGGCCGCAGCCCGTCTGCCGCACCCTGTCCAGCTCGGCCTCCAGGACCGCCATGTAACCGCGCCCGCCGACGAAGCCGCTCATCGTCCGTGTTCCAACCTACTCAAAACAACGATACTCACATCCATGAAACATTCGTCAATGTGAGTATCTTCGGAAGAACCTTCCGTCGAGACAAACGTTCTTGAGGCACCGTTCGCACCTTGTGGATCACCCTGCTGGTAGATCGAGGCTCGTGGCGCTTCCTTGCTATTGCTCCGTGCGAGGGACCTAGAGGTTATCGTAACCCCGGCATGGCCGGGCTTTGCGCGGTTCGCAGCGGGATAGGCCGCGCTCCTAGCAAATTACGGAAAGCCTGTAGAGAGGCCAGCAACTCATCGGCCCGAATGCCCTTCGTGATGAACACGATGCGCGAGCGGCGGTCTTCGTCGGGCCACTCGTCCAGATGCTCAGGGGGATGGATAACGTGCTGAACGCCGTTTAGCACCACCGGTCCCGTTTCCCCAACGTCCAGGAACCCCTTCACGCGCAATACGTCCTCGCCCCGCGCATGCAGCAGCATGCTGAACCAGATCCCAAACGCCGCCCAGTCAACGGCCCCGTCGAACGTAACCGAGACGGAGTGGGTATCTTGCGTATGGTGAGGCTCTCCAGACAATTCCACGAAATCCATCGCTGTCTCCATCCCGTTCGGGCGCAAGAGGTCTTGGAGGTCCACGTCGCCGAAAGCGGCCTCGAGTATTTGCGCGGACGGGTTCAGGGCGTTCAGGCGGGAGATCAAAGGCCCGACCGCGCCCGGTTCGGCCAGGTCTGTCTTGGTGACGATGACCTTATCGGCCGTAGCGGCCTGCTTGACGGACTCGGGGTTGCGGTCGAGGTGCGGATGTCCGTTGACCGCATCCACGGTGGTCAGGACGAGGTCAACCGAGAAATGATGCTGTAGAACGGTGTCGGTGAAGATCGTATGCAGTATGGGAGCCGGGTCGGCGAGCCCGGTCGTCTCGATCACGACGCGGTCAAGGCGCGGTATCTCGCCCCGCTCGTCCATGCCGAGCAGCTCCATGAGAGCGGATGCCAGATCCTCCCGGGTCGTGCAGCAGACGCAGCCGTTTCCGAGCAGGACCGTGCGCTCGTCCACCCGGCGCAGCAAATGATGGTCCAGGCCAACCTCGCCGAACTCGTTGACGAGAACGGCCGTGTTAGCCATCGCCGGCTCCGCAAGCACTTTGGAGAGCAGGGTCGTCTTGCCGCTACCGAGGAAGCCGGTCACCACCGTGACGGGCCGCCTGACGACTTTATTCTCCACGCCCGGAGCCTTCGGAGCTTTCTTCCGCCGCATGTAGCGCCTCTTGCAGCGCCGGGGCGAGGGGATCCGGTATACACCCGGCGAGCCGCTGCGCCACGGGCCACAGCGAGCCGAGGTCCTGCACCGGCTCCGAGCGGCCTTTCCGGTCGCTCAACATGTACTTGCTCCCGCTCCAGTCGCTCACGCGCAGGCCGTAGTGACCGAGAACCTCGTTGGCGAGAGATGCCCGGCGTATACGGTCGCGCCGGCGATGGCGCTGGTAGTCTCCGATGCCACTCTCCCCCGAACGAACACGGTCTTCCACGTACCGATCCGTCCAGTGAGGCCGCGCCACGAACTCCCCGCAAAGAACGCACATCGTCCGGCTCGCACGCTACTATCTGGGATGACGTTGGATGAAGTCGTCGGCGATCTCCTCCATCGTCGCCCACCTGACGCCTTCTTGGCCGTTGATGTATTCGATCAGGCGCTCCAGCATCAACAGGACCTGCGGCCTGCCCGATACATCGGGGTGGATGGTGAAACAGAACGCGGCGTAGTCCATCTCGCGGAGGACCCAGTCGAACTGGTCGCGCCACATCTGCTCGATGTCGCGCGGGTTGACGAAACCGTGCGTGGCCGGAGAGGTCTTTATGAACATCATCGGGGGCAGGTCGTCGAGGTACCAGTTGCCCGGTATCTTGACGAGGTCTATCTCCTCGCCGCGAACCAGCGGCTTCATCCACTCGGCGGCTGGCTTCGAATAATCTATCTTGGTCCAACTGTCGCCCTTGCGCGCCCAGTAAGGCGTGAAATCCCGGTGCTGGAGGGAGTGATCGTACTTGTAGCCATACTCTAGAAGCAGGTCGTTGGAGACGTTGGAGACCTCCCACCACGGCGCGACGTTGCCCACGGGCACCCTGCCGGTGAGGCCCTCGATGAGCTCGATGCTCTTCTCCAGCACGTCCCGCTCCTGCTGCGGGGTCATGGCGACCGGGTTCTCGTGGGAGTATCCGTGGGAGCCGATCTCGTGTCCCGCGTCAACGACCATCCGCACTTGATCCGGAAACGTCTCGATGGAGTGGCCGGGGATGAACCACGTCGTCCTCAAGTCGTACTTCTCAAAGAGGTTCAAGAGGCGCGGAACACCGACCTCACCCGAGAACATGCCCCGCGAGATGTCATCCGGCGAGTCCTCTCCGCCATAGGAGCCGAGCCACCCGGCGACCGCGTCTATGTCTATGCCGAACGAACAGAAGATCTCCTTCTCCGCCATACCCCACCTTTCTCCCTTTTGTCTGACAAACCGATTGTACAGAAGCAGTCCCTCACGCTCAACACGATGGCCGGAGAGCCGCCGGCGCGTCCTTGACCCGGTTTGATCGGCGTCACGCACCCCGGTAACATAATTGTCAGACAATAAAGAAACTACTATGAGGTTAGGGGGAACGTTGGCGCTGCCGAAGGTACGGGTATTTTCGCTTGGGGGCACCATCTCTTCGACAGGCTCCGGGGAAGAGGGAGTAAAGCCCACTTTGACCGGAGAAGCGTTGGTGGCTGACGTGCCCCGGATCGCGGAGGTCGCTGACGTATCAGCGGTTTCGTTCCGCCAGGCGCCTTCAGGGGAGCTTACGGTTCGGGACCTCGCCGGGTTGGCCTCGGAGGTCGAGCGTTGCGTTGACGAGGGTGCGAGCGGAGTCGTGGTCACGCAGGGAACGGACACCATAGAGGAGACCTCGTTTGCCCTGGATCTCCTGGTGGACCGCGAAGCTCCCGTGGTGGTGACCGGCGCGATGCGCAATCCTACCCTGCCCGGCGCGGACGGTCCGGCGAACCTGCTGGCCTCCATCCAGGTCGCGGCGAGTGAAGCAGCTCGTAGTCTGGGGGCGGTGGTCGTCCTGAACGACGAGATCCACGCCGCCCGCTTCGTGCGCAAGACGCACACGCAGAACCCGGCGACCTTCCGCTCCGATCCGGTGGCCCCGATAGGCTGGGTCTCCGAGGGCAGGATCAGGATCGCGCTGCGTCCAGGGAGCAGACGCGGGATAAAGCTTCCCGAAAACCCACCGGACCATCCCGTCGCACTCCTCACCATCGCGCTGGGAGATGACGGGCGGCTCCTCTCGGCCGTGGAGCCGCAGGGCTATTCGGGGCTCGTAGTGGAAACCATGGGTGGCGGACATGTCCCCTCCGTCATGGTGGACGCCATGCAAGACTTGGCCGGAAAGATGCCCGTCATCCTCGCCTCGCGCACCGGGTCAGGCGAGGTCCTTCGCTCCACCTACGGTTTCCCCGGCTCTGAGATGGATCTACTCTCGCGCGGTCTCATCTGCGCCGGACCTCTCGATGGCTTGAAGGCGAGGATGCTCCTCACCCTGCTACTCACATCCGGCAAGACACGAGAGCAAATCCCCCAAGCCTTCGACAACTGGCTCTGAGGAGAACCCAATACCCCGGAAACCTGACCCGCTCATTCCGGCAACAGCTCTCCTGACGACCTCCGGAACGGCTCGGAGCACAGCGGATCTGAACCCTTTCCTCCCATCAGGGTATTTGTTTGACAGATATCTGAAGCGCACCTATAGTGATACTGATGGCGAATTCGTCGGTGCAGGCGCATACTGGCCTCTACGACCGTAATCCAGCGACTCGGAGGCCTCCGCCATGTGCCTGCATCCTCGCTCCGTCGACCCGTCCCCGAAGAGACCGC
>JBPCLT010000138.1:0-5843 GCA_051003015.1 Rubrobacteraceae bacterium
GTGGGCGTCGAAGGCCCGCTTCGCGGCGCCGGCGTGGTGGAGATATGTGCGGGCCCGGCGCTTCACGAAGCCGTCAGGGTCCTCGTCGGCGAGGGCGTTCTCCTTCCAGCCGCCCTTCTCGCCCCACTCGTAGAGCCAACTACCGCGCCGCGCGCCGTCGAGGACCGAGGACACCACGTCGCGGGGGTCCCGGATCAACAACACCATGCGGCTCTCGGGCAACGCCTCCATGAGGAGCGGCGCGCCCATTGAGCCGTTTGGCTCCTTGACGACCAGGTAGTCATCGGGGCCGAGCCTGGGCTGCGCGTAGCGGGCGCCATCGAGGACGAAGTTGCGGATGGAGCGGGTCCATCCTCGTCTCGTCGGCTCGCCCATGATGAAGCTGGCGGAGCGGAGCTGGCCCTCCTGGGCGTCGTTGTAGAAAGAGCCGAAGAGCCGGCCGACCATCGGCTCCTCCCACACGCGGTGGCGCTCCATCTCACCCATCATGGACCTGAGCCACGTAGAGCCAGAGCGTCCGGAGCCGAAGATCCAAACCAGGTTCTCCGGCCTGAGACCGCGGGATCTCTCGTTCCCGGAGCGTCCGGCGAACCGCTCCCGGAGGTCTTCGAGCCTCAGATAGACTTCCCTGTACCTGGCGGCCATCAGACGCCGGACTTTCTCCATCAAGAGTTCTCCTTGCGCTTGCGGCGCGCGGTTCGGGCGGCGTGCCAGCCTCCGGCCATGCCGGCGAAGACCTTCAAGCTGGTCCACGGAGACCTTCGGCCCAGGGCGACCGCCCCGATCAAACGCGCCAGCCGCCGAAGGAGGTCGAACGCAGTGACACTGGACTCGTAGCCGAACATGTCGTTCAGGACCAGGAACTCACGGGACATCTTGCGTCCGTAGCGGAGGGGACCGTGCGGGATGCTGTACAGTGCGGGCGCGCCCCGGACCAGGGCCGTGCGATAGCCCCGTGAGAGGAAGTGATGCGCCCATTCCTGATCCTCTGCCGTCGGGACCTCCTCGGAGAACGGCCGCTCCTCCCACAAACTCCGCCGGATGACACTGTTTGAGTTCTGCAAACCCCGGTTCGGTTCCCTGTAGAACCCCTCCAGGTCCATGACCTCGACGCTTGGATCCCGCGCAAGTCCATCCCGGCGCTCGAAGACCAGCGGCCCCCAGGCTCCGGCCAAGCTTTCGTCCGCGTCCATCGCCCTGACGAGCCCGTCCAGCCAGTCGTCCCGAAGCGGCACGCAGTGGCTGGAGAGGCACACCACGTACTCGCCCTTCGCGGCGGAGATACCGGCGTTCAGGGAGCCGCCGTACGTGAACGTCTCTTTCGAATAGGCTACGAACACGTGCGGGTGGCGGTTGATGATCTCCGGCGTCCCGTCCGTGGAGCCGGAGTCCACGATCACGACCTCGCGGTCAGCGAGTCGCTGGGAGGACACCGCTTCGAGGACCTCTCCTATCGTCCGCTCGCTGTCGAACGTCCGTATGACCACCGAGACCTTCATCCCTTCATGCTCTCACAAAGATCCCACGCTGCACAGCGAGGCTCGCGGCGGCCCGAACCGTCCGGCGTTACCAGTCGTTGTCCTCCGCGTAGCCGAGTTCTATCAGGAGTTCTCCGGCGACTTCCTTGTAGACAGCCTTGTCCCGCTCGGTGAAGACGTTCTTCCAGTCACCCGCGATGCCCTTGCGGTGCTTCCTGAAGTCCAGGCCGTAGTCCTCGCCGCCCCGCTCCCTCCCGGAGAGCGCCTCGAAGCTGGTCTCCTCGACGCACCGGCGCGCGACTTCTTCGCCGGCATCGGCCCCGAGAAAACCGAAGAGCCTGCGGGCCTCCTCCACTGGGCGCTCCAGCAGGTCTTCGTACTTCACCTCGGCGTAGCGGTCCCTGAACAGGGCAGAGCCGTCCTCCACGGTCTGGCCCACCCGCTCCTTCCAGCGTTCGGCGAAGGACCCGAGACGCTCCTCCGTGAAGATACCCCCGCCGTCCACCTCCAGCGGCACCCTGCGCGTCCGGTAGAACTCGTCGCGCTTCGCCACCTCTTCGGGCTTCAGCCGGTAGAAGCTGCCCTGGTCCTGCGCGCCCTTCCAATGCTGGTGCATCATGGAGACGGCCTGGTCCCGCCCGTCCCTCACGATGTGGATGATCTTCGCGTCCGGGTTGGAGAGGCTCGTCTCCCTGACGACATCGGGACTCTGGAGCGGCGTCTTGTCCCCGGCCATTCGCTTGCCGGTCGCGTGTAGCCTTTCGTGGAGGAAGTGCTCGGTGACGAGGCCCGCCAGGCGGTTCAGGCGTTCGTCCGGGTCGTCGTTCTTGGTCCAGATGGAACGCTCGATCCAGAACCGCAGGGCCTCTGAGCCCGTCACCGCGCCGTAGAGGGAACCCGGCGGACGGTTCGCGGTCCTCTCTTCGCCCGCTCTTATCCGCTCCAGCGTCTTCTCGGT
Source organism: Rubrobacteraceae bacterium (assembly GCA_051003015.1). GTDB lineage: Bacteria > Actinomycetota > Rubrobacteria > Rubrobacterales > Rubrobacteraceae > JACDGB01. Next base: position 2,437 of record JBPCLT010000138.1, read on the forward strand.
CCACTCCTGCCCGAAGAACTTGCCTTCTCCCCGGCACAGCACTTCCGGGTGGGTGTCGAGGAGCTTCATGAGCCATCCCGTGCCGGATTTTCCCAGGCCCACCACGAAGAACACCGGCGCACGGTCTTCGCCGGACGCCTGGTCGAGCTGCGCTTGAAGAGTGGAGATCTTCTGGTCCTTCTTCTCCAGCCGCCGGCGGACTTTCTCCAGCCGCTCGCGCGAGCGGCTGAGTTGGTCTTCCAGGGTGGAGATCCTTCCTCCCGACAACCTGTTGTAGATGCCATGCGCCCGAGAGCCGAGAAACGCCTTCAAACTCTGAGCGTTCCCGCTATTCTTTCCGTCGTTCAAGCCCGGCATCCTCCCGTCAGTTTCGATGTTGCGCCAGGAAGTCGCGGGACCTCGTCCCCACGACAGGCTTCTCCCGCCACGGTTTTAGCATAATCTCACAGAACCCCGTCGGCGGCGGTTCAGCCAGGGTAGAACTCTTCGAGCAGGGGAGCGGTGATCCGCTCGACGGTCTGCGCCTGCTCGGGGGTCAGGTCCTCGCGCCATCCTCCAGGCGTGGCCTTGCGGTAGAACCTGTCCGGCCCTTTCTCCTCATCCGGAATGTTCTCCCACGAATGCTCTCCGACGGCCCGAGATATCTCCTCTTCGCCGACGGACATCTTCAGGTCCGAGTAGAGGCGCTTCATGGTCCCCGGAGTGTCGGCCCGCAGGTCTTCATAGCGCAACAGCGTCTTCGGGCCTTCGTGGGATTCGTAGGCTTCCCTGGAACGGCCGATGTACTCCACGTAGCGTTTCGCGCGGGTCTCGACTATCTCTTCCGGACTCTGCTCTTTGGAGGCTCCGCGCCGTTTGCGGGCCTCGGCGTACCAGCCGCCCCCGGTCGCCGCCCCGAGACTGGAGGCGACCACGTCGCGCGGGTCGCGGACCATGAAGATCACACGGCTCTCCGGCAGCGCCCGGACCAGCAAGGGCGCGCCGTTGGAGCCGTTGGGCTCCTTGATGACCAGGTATCCGCCGTTCATCCTCCTGCCAAACTTCGCCCCGGCGGCGGCGAGGATGAAGGCGCGGATGGTCCGGGACCGCCCCTCCTCCGAACCGCCGAGGATGCCGTGACGTCCGCCGCGATGCGCCCCCCGTCCGTAGTAGAAGTCCCCGAAGAGCGAGCCGACTCGCGGCTCGTTCCAGACGGTGTGACCGGCCGGTTCTCCCATCATCGAGGCCAGCCAGGTGGAGCCCACGCGGGCCACACCGAAGATCCAGACGATCTTCTCAGGGTCCACGCCACCAGCCCGGACGCCGGGCATCCGGCTACCGCCAGCGGCGACCTTTCCCTGGAGGCGTGAGATCTCTTTTTCCTTCTCCGCCACCTGACGGTGGAGGTCTTCGAGCGCCTCGCCGCGAGCGAGGCCAACTTCGACGCCGAGGAACGCCTTCATTCCCCGCGCCGCCAGGACCACGCGGTTCCTCAGCGCGGGCATGCGGGAGCGCCTTTCGTCACGGGTAGAACTCCCGCAGCAGGGGGCCGGTGATCTCCTCGATCATCCGCGCCTGCTCCGGGGTCAGGTCATCGCGCCATCCTCCGGGGCTGGCCTTGCGGAGCTTCTTGCCCTCCCCTTTCTCCTCATCCGCGATGCTCTCCCACGAGTGCTTCTCCACCGCCACCCGCAGGTCCTCCTCATCGAAGGGGATCTCCAGATTCTCGTAGACCCGCCTCAGCGTCTCGAAGGGTTCGCGGCGCAGGTCTTCGTAGCGGACGAGCGCCTTGCGTCCCGCGTGGGCGTCGAACGCCTCTTTGGCGTGGCCGATGTCCCGCCGGTAGGTGCGGGCGCGGCGCTTCACGGCCTCGTCGGGGTCGTTGTCCGCCAGGGATTCCCGGCTCTCATCTCCGCGGCTCCGGCGCTCGAAGAGCCAGCTCCCCCCGCGCATAGCGTCCACGGCGGAGGCGACCACGTCGCGGGGGTCGCGGAGGAGGAGGACCATGCGGCTCTCCGGCAGGGCCTCCATCAGGAGCGTTGCGCCCACTGAGGCGTTTGGTTCCTTGACGATCAGGTAGCTGTTCGGGCCGATGCGCGGACGGCGATGGCTTATTGAGCCGAGGACGAAGTTCCGGATCAAGGGTATCCACCCCTCTCGCGCCGGCTCCCCGAGGATGTAGTTCGCGGAGTTGCGCTCCCCAACCTGCGCGCCCTCGTGGAACCGCCCGAAGAGGTTCCCCACCTTCGGCTCGTTCCAGAAAGAGGAATGGGGCATCTCCGCCATCATGTTCATCAGCCACGTCGAGCCACTGCGCCCGGTGCCGAAGATCCAGACTATCTTGCCAGGGTCCAGGCCGCTCGCCCGGCTGCCCGCCCGGTCATCCCTGGATGGCTCCGTTTCCCGCCGGGATCGTTCGATTCTCCCGTCAGGAGCCGGAGGGACTTCCCCGCGAGTCAGGCCAGCCTCGAAGCCGAGGAACGCTTTGATCCCACGCGCCACCTCGAAGACCACGCGGTTCCTCAGAACCGGCATCCGGGCTTCTTCCGGTCAGTCAAGCGAATACCCCATCTCCCGCAGGGTGCCACCGGCTATGTCCTCGTAGATCCGGCGGTCCTGCTCCGTGAACACGCCGCGCCAGTCACCGGCCACGCCCTTGCGGAAGAAGGAGGCGGAATCCTCGCTGCCAGCCTTCCGCCGCGCCAGCTTCTCGAAACTGTTCTTCTCCACGCACCGGCTGACGGTAGCCTCGTCGGATCGGGCGCCGAGGAGGTCGAACATCGCCTTCAGGTTCTCCTCGGGCTTCGCCAGGAGGTCCTCGTAACTTAGCTGGAAGAAGCCCTCGCCGAAGAGCTTTTGGCCGTCGCCGGAGGCTTTGGCGGCCCGCCGGCTCCAGCGCACGGCCATCTGCCGCAGCCGCTCCTCGGTGAAGATACTGTTTCCCGAAGCAAGGAAACCTTCGGGGTCTTCCCCGTAGGCGTCGCGCTTCTCGAGTTCCTCTGGTTCGAGGTCGAAGATGCCGCCTTTGTCTTTCGAGAGGCGCCAGAAATGGTGCATCAGGGAGACGGCCACGTCGCGGCCGTCGCGGTAGATGTGGATCACCCTGGCCTCGGGGTAGAGGCCGTGGATTTCATCCACGTGATCCGTGTGCAACGGGCTCTTGTCCCCGACGATGCGCTTGCCGGAGGCGGCGGAGTCCTTGTCCATGAAGTAGTCCACCGTCAGGCGCATCAGGTTGCGGAGGTCCTCGTCCGTGTCGTCCTTGCCCCAGCCGTTCCAGGTAAAGTCGTGCCAGGTCCTGATGCCCTCGCAGTTCAGGATGGCGTTCTGGAGGCTCGGGGTCGGGGCCTTGTACACTGGGATCTCCTCTATTTCCTGATCCCGACCAAAGAAGCTCCCCTCACCCTTGCAGAAGATTTCGGGATGGG
>JBPCLT010000139.1:0-14547 GCA_051003015.1 Rubrobacteraceae bacterium
GTGCTTCCTGTAAGCCATCGAGCTTTTTGGGCTTGGTGTTTTTCGGCCTGCGATGGACGAGAGCCGCCTCAAGGCCCTCCCAGGCGAACCTCTCGCGCACCCGAGCGACCGTCGAGCGGCTTACCTCCAGGGCGTCCGCGATCTTGGTGTCGGGCCAGGCATCGCCAGGCAAAGCCCGTTCGGGAGCACCCTCGCCCTCGTCGGCCTTGAGCAGGATGCGCGCATGGGTCAACTGGCGCGCCGGAGCGTGGCCGCGGGCGATCAAGCTCTCCAGCCGGAGACGGTCGTCTCCGGTCAAGCTCAGGGGGTTCTTTCTCCTCCTCGGCATGGGTACGCCTCCTCATGTTCGCTGCTGCGCGGCCACCTGGACGGGTGGTTGCAGACAAGATACCCGAGAAGGAGTATTGTCGCAAACCGATCATGTCAGGACACTAGCCACTGAGCGACAGGTTACAGCGTTAGAGCAACGGTGGGAACTGAGTGCGGCGAAAGAGAGCCTATGCTAGGAACAGGATTGCGAATGCCGCTCCTGTTGCTGCGCCCGCGAGCGCCTGCGGAGGCGTGTGCGCCCAGGGACCAATCCTGGCGTAGAGGACGAGCGGGAGCACGAACACGAAGACGAGCCCCGGTGGACCGAGGACCAGGGGTCCCGCCACGGCGGCGTGCCCGGCGACTGCGGCGTGGGCGCTGGCCTTCCAAAACAGTGTGACAGCGGCGACTGTCGCGGCAGCCAGGCCCATCGAGAGCGTCGTCCGAAAGAGGACGCCGGGCGCGTCGAGCAGCCACAGGGCGGCGAGCAGACCGACGAAGGCGGCGAGCAGGAAGATGGCGGGCGCGAGGCGTTCGGCGCGGGCCGGGATCCAGAATCCCCCTACCCGCCGGCGACGCCGCATGAAGAGGACGTACAGCGCGACGGCCGCCGCCGCAAGCAACTCCACGGCAAGGTAGAGCAGGGCTTCGGGTACGGGGCTCTCCGTGAAAGCAACGAGCGCGAAGAGCGCAGTGAAGATGAAGAATGGGTTGAGGACGTTGGTCAGGGTGGAGGCGAGTGCCGGGGGATATGGCGCGGTCATGGGGAGTAAAATCTAGCATGTGCGGAAAGTAGATACACGGGACGCGAGCGGGGACCGCGCCCTCGCGCTGTGGCAAGAACTGGGACGTGTGTACGCCGCGGCGGAGGGCGGGTGGAACCGGGCGGTGATGCTAGGCTATACGGCTGTGCTCGGGGTTGGGACGCTAGTCCTGACCACGGGGTTCTTCTTCGGGACGGGATGGGCAGGGACGCCCGCTTCGCCGTGGACCGCGTTTATGGCGGCGGCCGTCCCGGTGACGGCGGGGGCCCTGGCGGGCGGCGGCCTGCTCCTGTGGGAGCGGGTACGGGGCGCGAGGCGGCGCGGGGCCGTGGAGCGGGCGCTGGTGGAGGAGGGGCTAGACCCGAGGCGGCCGGCGCGGAACGGTCTGGGCGCGTACTACGACGCGCAGCTCGTCTTGCTGCGCTCCGAGTACGAGTACCTGCGGTTTCGTGGCGCGAACAGAACGGCGCGCATCTTCGAGGAGTCGTTCGGGTTCACGCCGGAGGACCCGTTCGAGACCGGACCCCTTAACGTCGCCCCGGACACGGAGGAGATGCGGCGGCTGCGAGAGCGATGGGAGCGCAGGCTGGCGATGCGGCGGACTCGCGGGATGAAAGCGCCGATCCTGGGGCCGAGGGAGGACCTGGCTTACCGCGTGTTCCCGAGGGAGATGACCGTGCCGGTGGAACTCTCGGTGCGCGGCGCGTATCTCACCATTTCGTGTTATCTCCTGCGGAGACGCTACGGCAGAAATCCTACGGGAGCGGAAGGCCAGACAGAGGGACTGCGGGCGAGGATAGAACGAGATCTCGCCGAGCACGCGGCGTTGACGCAAAACCGTAGCCGGTACGTCAGCCGAAGAGGAGCCCGGCGAGCGCGGCCTGGACCCAGATAAACGCCAGGGCCACGGGCACGAAGCCGACCAGGCAGATAACCACCGCCGTGAGCGTGGGAATCTTGTACACCGTCTTCACGGCGATCCCCATGAGGACCATCAAAACGTAGGTGAAGGCGAGGGCGTTCAGAACCGGTACCCACGCCAGGATCATGGCCGAGCAAGCGTAAGCGAGCATCCGGTAGACCTCCCGAATATCCGACACTCGTCCCAGAAACGTCCTGATGGAGAGCAGATACACAGCCGCCACCACCCCGACGAGGACCGGCGAGAGCAGGGCGAAGATCCCGGCCTGAAGCGCCGCCAAGCCAGTACTGCCCAGGTTCACCTCGCCGAGGATCACGCCGAGGAGCAGACCGAACAGAACGTAAAGCAAGGCGGAGACGGCGCTGATGAGAAGGACGAAGAACGCGGGTCCCTTCACTGGACCATTCGCTGAGAAGCCACGATAGAAACTGCGCGGTTCAAAAAGGACGGCTCGTATCACCGGCGCGGCGCTGCCGGGGCGCTTCGGGTCGAATTCCGGGGCTTCGCGCACGATGAAGATTATACAGGCGGGGCAAAAGGGGCAGAACTATCTTGCGAAACTGCAATGCGAAACTTAGACTATGGGGTCCAAGACTCGTGGTGAGAGGTAGCGTCGAGAGATGTTCAAGTGGTACGTCGCGCTGATACTGGCGGTCGAGACCGTGGCCCTGATCGTGCTGCTGTTCGTCGCGCCGAACCCCGTGGTGTGGTTGCTCGCGCCAGGGGTTCCGCTGACGGTGATCCTCGCGCTCGTCCTGCATTCCCGGAAGGACAGAGTCTCGCGCTGGGCGTGGCGGCTCTCGCCGGAGAGGATCGCGCACCATCGTAGCCCTCCCCCACGAGCGGACTCTCCCGAGGAGATCTCCAACTCCATCGTAGAACGGACGGCCGAGATCCGGCGCGCCCTTCAGGAGGGTTCGCATTCCGAGGTGCGCCTGGAGATGTGCGCCCTGGGCTACCGGGCTTGCGTGAACGATATGATCACACTGACCCACCTCGTGAACGAGCAATCGCCGAACGCCCCCCTCCTCCGGCGCCTCAAACTGCGCCGCGCCCGCAAACGCGCCATAGAAGCACTCTCCGCCACCCGCCAAACGTTGCCACCGGGCCTCCTGCGCGCCGAACATCAGGAACGGCAGTGAGTTTCAGGCTTCAGTCGTCAGGTCTTTGCGGATGCCTGATGACCGCGGAGGTTTCCGGCGCGCCGTTCCATGGTAACTTGCCGCCATGAGCACGCCAGGAAAGAGGGACGTTCCATTCGCGGTCTCCGGCGCGACCGGGGCCGTGGGTGGGCGGGTGGCGGCCCGTCTTGCGAACCTGGGACATAGCCAGCGGCTGGTAGTCCGCGACGCGAGCCGCGCTCCAAACCTTCCGGGCGCGGAGACCGCCGAAGCCTCTTACGGAGATCCCGAAGCGATGCGGAAGGTCCTGGAAGGCGTGGAGACCTTCTTCATGGTCTCGGGCGGCGAGGCCCATGACCGGGTGCGGCAGCACAGAGACGCCGTGGACGCTGCGGCGGCGTCCGGCGTCGGGCGTATCGTGTATCTGTCCTTCATCGGGGTCTCACCAGAAGCCACCTTCACGTTCGCCCGGGACCACTGGCACACCGAGAAGCACATACGCGACTGCGGCGCCCGCTTCACGTTCCTGCGCGACAGCCTCTACCTGGACTTCATACCCGGCATGGCGGGCTCCGACGGCGTGATCCGCGGTCCCGCGGGCGATGGACGGGTGGCGGCTGTGGCGCGCGACGACATCGCCGACGCCGCAGTCGCGGTCCTGACCGGCGACGGCCACGACGGAAGCACCTACGATATAACCGGGCCGGAGGCCATCACGTTGTCCCAGGCCGCCAAAGAGCTCTCCCGGATCACCGGACGCAGTATCTCCTACCAGGCCGAGACGCTTGAAGAGGCGTATGATACCGAATCCGGCTGTATACTTCCGGCATGAATGAGAAACGAAACTTGGAGGAGTCGGAGGCCACGCGGTTGGAGGGTCTCTACCGCAAGGCGAGCGATCCGGTGCTGCGCACCCACTTGTTGATGGTCTGGCGCATGGCGCAGGGGGATTCGATCCGGGAGGTGGCCAGGATGGTGGGCTATTCGGAGAAATGGACGAGGGAGATCGCCCGGCGTTACGCCTCCGAAGGGGTCGAGGGGCTCGGCGACCGTCGCCACGCCAACCCCGGCGTTAAAGAGAGGGCGTTGTTAGACGAGGAGGGTCAAGCGGAGCTTCGGGAGGCTCTCCTGGAAGGGTCGCCGCCGGGCGGAGGGATGTGGAGTGGGCCGAAGGTGGCGCGTTGGATCGAGGAGAAGAGCGGGATGGAGAGGGTGCATGCCCAGCGGGGCTTCGAGTACCTGAGAAAGGTGGGTATGAGCCCCCAGGTTCCCAGGCCCTCAAACGCCACGGGGGCCGACCTGGAGGAGCGGGAGGCTTTCAAAAAAGTCTCCCGGTAAGGCTGGAGGAGCTCAAGAAGGCCCATCCGGAGGCCGAGGAGGTGGAGCTTTGGGCCGAAGACGAGGCTCGGCTGGGCCTAAAGCCGGTGACGAGGCGGGTGTGGGCGCCGGTGGGAAGGAGGCCCGTCGCCCGGTTCGAGAGGGGCTACGAGTGGACCTACCTCTACGGCTTCGTGCGACCCGAGAGTGGGGAGGTTTTCTGGCTGATCCTACCCACGGTAAACGTGGAGTTGTTCTCGATGGCCCTGCGCGAGTTCGCCAAAGAGGTGGGAGCGGGCAAGGACAAGCGCATCCTTTTGGTGGTGGATAGGGCTGGCTGGCACACGGGAGGAGAGGTCGAGGTCCCCGAAGGGGTACACCTGGAGTTCCTGCCCTCCGGCTCGCCCGAGCTACAACCCTCCGAGAGGCTGTGGCCGCTAACCAACGAGGCGGTGGCCAACCGACTCTTCAAGGAGATCGAAGAGCTGGAAGAGGCCCTGGTGGAGCGTTGCGTCCAACTGCTCGACCAGCCCAAGGCCACCAGGGATCTCACCAACTACCACTGGTGGCCCCAGGCGGCATGACGTTCCGAGAACCGTTCACCCGGATTCGGTATGACTCGCGCAAGGACTACGGCGCGCCCGAGTGGGAAGTCGAAGGCTGGGTCACTTCATACAGGGCGATAGCGGCCGGCGAGCTCGACGTGGTGAGCGGCGCGGTGGGCGAGCTAACCGGCCACCCTCCGATGTCCCTCGCCGACTTCCTCGGTCGGCATCCCGAAAGCTACCGTCACCTTCTCGACGGCTGATTACACGTAAGTCGTGATTCGTAAGTCGTGATTCGAAAAGCCCGTCTCCCGTCGAACAAGAAGAGATCGTCCAGGTTCGGTACGAAGCCCGGCGCAGTCATCATCCCGGTTTCCGCCATCCAAAAAACCTGACGCCTGAAACCTAGACGGCCAGAATCTCGCGTACTTCGGGGACTTCGCGGCGGATGAGGCTTTCTATGGCGTAGACGAAGTCGAGTTGGGAGAGCGGGCAGCCGCTGCAAGCCCCGATCATCTCTATGCTGACCGAGCCTTTGTCCTCGTCGCAGTCCACGATGCGGGCGTCTCCGCCATCGGCGTGCATGGCCGGGCGCACCTTGTCCAGCGCGTCTTCGATACGGCCCCGCATGTCCCTTCCGTTCTTCATCCGGGCCGGATTATATCCGAGTATCAGCCGGGTATAGTGACCGGTGATTGCCCGGCCGGTAGTAGAATGGGCCGCCGGAGAGGACCCGGCTTCACGAAGGGAGACGCATGAAGGACGAAGGACAAAACCTCCTCGTAATAGGCGCACCACAGCACGACGCGGACGCCTACCATCTCTCGGGGTTCCTGGCGCCTGACCCCGTACTCTGCCTGCGCGTGGCCGGGAAGACGTATCTGGCCGTCTCATCCCTGGAGTACGGGCGGGCCGACAAGGAGGCGCCCGTTGACGAGTTGCTCTCCTACGAGGAACTGGAGATCATCCGTCTCGCCCGCGAACTGAAGAGCGGCGCCAAAGCCTACGCCATCGCCATCTCGAACCTGCTGGAGAGGCTCGGCGCAGCAGACTCCCCCATCGTCGTGCCTACCGGCATGGCCGTCGCCTACGCGGACGCGCTGCGCGCCCGCGGACTTGAGGTCACACCCGACCGCCAGCTCTTCGACGGCCTGCGCCGCGCCAAGACGGAGCGGGAGATCTCCCACATCGAGAAGACTCAAAGAGCGGTTGAGGCAGCCTGCGCCCACGCGGTTGCGATCCTCCGGGAATCGGAGATCAGCGATGGCGGCGTCCTCCAATGGCGCGGCGAGACTCTGACGAGCGAACTGCTGCGAGCCGAGAGCGACGTTGAGTTACTGCGCCGGGGATGCGCGGCGGACGGCACGATCACCGCCGGTGGCCCACAAGGCGCGGACCCGCACGAGCGCGGCCACGGTCCGCTGAAGGCCGGGGAGTCCATAATCGTTGACATCTTCCCGATGGACCTCTCGAGTCGCTATTACTCGGACATGACCCGCACGTTCGTCAAGGGCGAGCTATCCCCAGAATTGCGAAATATGTACGATGCGGTCCTGGAGAGTCAGGAGGCCGCGCTTGCCACCATCCGGGCCGGCGTCAACGGCAAGGATGTGCATGGCAAGGTCTCGGACATCCTGCACGAGCGGGGATACAAGACCGACAAGCACGACCGGGAGGAAGGCAAGCCGCTCACTGAGGGCTTCTTCCACGGCACCGGGCATGGGGTGGGGTTGGAGATCCACGAGGCTCCCCGCGTCTCCACTGCCGACGAGGAGCTAATTCCGGGTGACGTCGTCTCCGTCGAGCCCGGCGTCTATGATCCACGAATCGGAGGCGTCCGCATCGAGGATCTCGTCGTCGTCACCGAGGACGGCTGCCGCAACCTCACGGAGTTTCCGAAGGAGTTCGTGGTTTAGACATCGGGTTTCAGGATCATGGTGGACCTTCTCCCTGACGGGAGTTGTAGATCTCACCCCCGGTCGCGGCGTACTCGCGGAGCACGGCGACGGCCTCTTCACGCAGCACGTCCTGGACTACGGTGATGCCGCGCTCTTCGAGCCTGCGGGTCCAGTGGGGCGGTTTCGGGCCTTCGTCGAAGCCTATGGCCCCGGCGTCCTCGTCGCGGGCGCCGCAGAGGAGGCCGCGCACGCCGGACCAGGGGGTGGCGCCGAGGCACATGGCGCACGGCTCGGTGCTGGCGACCAGTTCGCAGGCGGGCATCCCTGGCGCACCGAGGTCGAAGCTCCCCGTGCTCCGCTGCGCTACCATGATCGCCACCATCTCCGCGTGGAACGCCGAGCATCCCGCCGTGACGACCAGGTTGACGCCGGGCGCGACGAGCCTGCCGGTATCTCGCTCGAAGATCGCCGCCCCGAACGGCCCCCCTGTCCCACGGCGTACGTTCTCCCTGGATAGCTCGACGGCGAGCCGCATCCGGTCCTCCGGGGTCGGGTAGATCCTATCCGGGGGCACGAGCTCCTCGATCCAACCCGGCAACCGCAACTCCACCGTGGGGAATCTCACGTCGCATCCTCCATTGACTGCCGAAAGTCCGGCCTCGCCAGCTTTACCTGGAGCATTTTGCACCATCCGCGGCGCATGGCAAGCCGGAGAGCGGGTAAAGTAGACGTGTAATGGACGCTTATAGTGTTCGGAGGATACGTGAATAGCGAGAAGATCTCGGACCACATCTCCTTCTCGGAGGAGAAGATGCGGAAGAATAGCCTCTTCGATTCGGAGCGTCTGTTCTACGACGTGTACTGTCTGCTGCCGGGGCAGAGCCAGAAAGTCCACTCGCACGAGGACTCGGACAAGGTCTACTACGTCGTCGAGGGTACCGGTGCCTTCACCGTCGGCGAAGAGGAGCGGGCGCTCGGCCCCGGCAACGCGGTTATGGCCTCCGCCGGAGAGCCGCACGGCGTCCGCAACGCCACCGAGGAGGACCTCGTACTCCTGGTCACGATGGCCCCCAGGCCCTCCTGATGCCAGCCAGGGACATGCCCCAGCCGCCATACGTGCTTCTCTTCCAGGAGGCGGCGCCGGGCGCGGACCCGCTCGTGATCCTGATAGACGACCGTCCCTCGTTGCTACTCTTCGGCTCCGTGGAGAGGGCCGAAGCCTTCCTCGACTCGGCGGACTTCGGACCCGGATGGAAGCCCGTCGAGGTCTCAGGCGCGGGGCTATTGGCCGTCCTCGAAGGGTGTCGCGGACAGGCAGAGTACGTCGCCCTCGACCCGCCACCCGCCGGGGAGGGCGGCATGCGGGTGGAGATGGGCAGCCTCGAAGGGCTCATCGAAGCTCTCCAGACGGGCCAGCAGGAGACGGACCTCTTCGGGCTGGGCTCGAATGGCTCCGATTCGAGAAAGGACTGAGATGCCTGAAGAGACGAGGTTGGGGAAGTTGCCGCCACGGTACTCCTTCGGGCTCAACCCGCACGAGGGGACGCGCTTCAGCAAATGCCCGAAGTGTGACCGGCGGACTCACCCGCGCAAGTTCGTGTTGTTCATCCACGTGGACGGGACCGACCCCATCGCGCTCGGAAAGACCTGCCGGTTCTGCACCAGGTGCCAGTTCATCATCGTCCATCAAGACGAGCTGGAGCAAGAGTTAGCCATCATCTTCGAACAGCGGAACCCGGCAATGATCGGCAACGAGTACATGGTATTCGGGACGGTGGACAAGAAAGCCTGGCAGAAGGGCCTGAAAGGCGAAGCCCCGACTATCGAGGATATGTTCGACTACATAGCGGACTTCGAGCAGGTGTACGAACTGCACTACGATCCCGGAGGCTGGCAGCCCTCCTGACGCCATCAGCCATCAGCTTTCAGCCATCAGCTTTCAGCAAAAAGCTGTCTGTTGAAAGAGTGGGGTATGGAAGGGCGATACTTCCGCGCCCGCTATGAGATCGCCGCTCACCCGTTCTCCTCCAACCATGCCGTGATCGCGGCTTCGGCTTCGGCCAGGGCCTCGTCTATCGTTTCGTATTCTTGCTTTCCTTCCCAGATCATGCCGCCGATGTCGAGTACTCGGATGAACGAGCGATTGCAGTCGTCGCGGCCCATCTCGATCCAACCGTCTCGCACCCATGCGGCAATGTTCGGATATCCCTCTTCGAAGGACCCAGGCATACTCAGTAACCGGCGGCGGAGCCTCCGCCGCGCGGGTCGGCTGCGCCGGTGAAGCGGGTGGTCTCTCCGTCAGGGCCGTACTCTATTGTCAGGGCGTGAGCGTTTCCGAGAGGATACTCGGCGGGGACTACTTCGTGGCCGAGGGCCGAGAGGCCGCTGGTGACGGATGGTGATATGCCCTCCTCGACCACGAGCAGGTCAGGGACTACGTGACTGAAACGCGGGGCTGAGACGGCCTCTTGAACGTCCATGTCGAAGTCGAGGAGGTTGGAGATCATCTGCGGCGTCGTCTGCTGGATGGTGCGTCCGCCTGGGGTGCCGAGCGCGATCCTGGGCCGTCCGTCCCGCATTACGATGGTCGGGCAGAGCGCGTAGAGGGACTGGCGGCCAGGGTACACGTCGAAGACGTTGCCAATGGGCTCGAAGCGCGACCATGCGAGCGCGTCGTTGAGCCAGATGCCCGTCCCCTCCGGCATGACCTTGCTCCCGAAGACGTTGCCAAGAGTCTGGGTCGAGGAGACGACGTTTCCCTCCCGGTCGGCGACGACGAAGTGCGTGGTGTGCTGCTGGGTATCAGGATATCCGGTCGGCTGGTATCCGGTAGGAGAACACGTCGAGGCTGTGTCGAACTGCGAAGGAGGGTCGTAGGGCGCCGCCGCGTACGGGTCCACCCGCGCGGCCTCGCGCTCAAGGTACGCATCGGAGAGCAGACGGCCGGGCGGCGTCGGAGCCTTCTCCGGGTCGGCGGCGAGCCGGCGGGTTGTCGTGGAGACTCGTTTGGAGATCTCGGTCGCGGCGTGGACGTAGGCGGTGGTGTTGTGACCCGCCGTCCCCACGCCGTAGCGGTCCATCGCCCCCTGCCGCAAGAGCGCGGCCCACGCGGTGGACGGCGGCGCGGCGGTGACCACCCGATGGTCGCGGTAGTCCAGGCCGATGGTCTCCCGCCACTCGGCGCGGTTGCGGCGCAGGTCCTCCTCGGCCAGGAAGCCACCCTCGCTTTGCACAGCCGAGACCATCGCCTCGCCCAGACGCCCTCCGTAGACGGCGTCCGAACCTTCTTCCGAGATGAGGCGCAAAGAGTCGGCCAGGTCGTCCTGCACCAGACGTTCACCGGCGGTCAGTGGGACTCCGTCGGGGCCGTATATCTCCTGCGCGTTGGCGGGGAACGCGGCGTACTCGGAGCCGAGCCAGGCCGCCGTCTCCCTGTCAATGGGGAAGCCTTTGTCGGCGTACCCGATTGCCGGTTCGAACAGGGGACGCCAATCAGCTTCCCCGTACTCCTCCCACATCGTCTCCCAGGCATTCAGGTTGCCTGGCGTGGCGACGGCCCGCGCACCGCAGCGGTTCGCCTCGTAGCCTGGCATCGGCGGGCGGAACACGGAAGGGTCGAGCGAGACGGGCGTCCGGCTCCCGGTCTCAAGGAAGCGCGTCTCCCCCGCCCCGGCGTCGTAGATGACGATGGCCCCGTACCCTCCGATGCCGCTCATCATGGGCTCGACGACGTTCAGGGAGGCGGCGACCGCCACCGCCGCATCGAAAGCGTTGCCCCCATCCTCCATGACATCCAGCCCCGCCCGCGTAGCCAGCGGGTGCGCCGAACTGACCATCCCGTTCGTCCCGACCGCCGGTCGGGTAACCGTGTTCCGGCTCGCGGGACCTTCCCGTACCTCCGGCTCCGGCTCAACAGTGATCTTTGGTGCGGTAGCCTCGGTGGTCTCTTCGGTCGTGCTTTCCTCCGGCGCGGCGGTCGTCTCCGGGACGGATTCCTCCACCGAGGCGGCACGCTCACCGTCATTCTCTCCGCCTCCGCCGGCCGGGGCCGTGGGCTGCGCGCCACAGGAGCAGAGGACCACGGCCATCACGGCGACGAAGAGGGCTCTTCTCAAGACATGCACCGTCGCTGGAACGAGACTACGCCTTCAGCCGGTTAAGGTGCTGTTTGCGGAATTTGGCGACCTTTGGCGCGATGATGACCTGGCAGTATGGCTGATATGCGTTGTTCTGGAAATACTCCTGATGGTAGTCCTCGGCGACGTAGAACTCCTCGAACGGCGTCACCTGCGTGACGATGGGGGCGTCCCAGATGCCCTTCGCTTCCAGCTCCGAGATGACCTCTTCGGTGACGCGCCGCTGATCCTCGTCGTGGTAGAAGACCGCGGAGCGGTACGATTCGCCCACGTCGGCGCCCTGGCGGTTCAGAGTCGTCGGGTCGTGAATGGTGAAGAAGACCTCCAGCACCTCCCGGAACGACACCACCTCCGGGTCGAACGTTAGTTGCACGACCTCAGCGTGCCCCGTCGTCTCGGAACACACCTGACGGTACGTCGGGTTCGGAACGTGCCCGCCCGAATACCCGGATTCCACCTTCTCCACTCCCCGCAACTCGCCGTAGACCGCCTCCAGACACCAGAAGCACCCACCCCCGAGCGTTGCGACCTCCGTGCGTGACGAACCGTTGTTCCTCTCCATCATCCCTCTTTTCGTATGTTTTCTGTGATTCCGGTATACCGCATCGGGGCGTCGGATGCACGGCAAACAGGGGTTGCTCACGGCGGGCCTGGAAGAGATAGGTTCCAGACTGTTTCGAGACCATGCAAGCTCTTCCGCCTCTCGTGGGCGGAATGGACGGCTCCTCCCGGCTGTTCGGCGCGCAACCGGAGCATCGTCTCCGGCGTAACGTGTTTAAATAGACTCAGGCATGAGGGAGTATTCGGAACCATGATCGAACGCATCAAGAAGTACGCTCGGCGGCACTGGCGGGAGTTCAGCAAGGGCAGGCCGGGAAAACGCTTCCAGGACCGTTACCATCGCCGCCAGAAATTCGGTCACGGGCCTTTGGGGGTCCGCAAAATCCTCAACCTCACACTCGGGGTCGTGCTCGTGGCCGCGAGCGCGGTGGGCGGTCTGCTGCCCGCTCTCGGCTGGGGCACCGCCATCATAGGGTTCGCCCTGATCGCGGGCGAGTTCCTCCCCGCCGCCCGCCTCCTCGACTGGGCCGAGATTCGCCTGGGACGGTTCTGGCAGTTCGTTCGAGATGTGTGGAACCATTCCTGGGCGGGACAGGTGCTGGTCATCGCCGCAGCGTTGCTTCTGGCAGCTGCTTTCGCATACCTGGCTTACTTGTTGCTCTTCGGCCGCTAGAGAACCTTCTCCGGGCTGGCTTCAGCGTTTGTACGGGTCGTGGGCCATGTACTCGGCGAGTTCGTAGGAGATCATGCGCCGCTCCTCGGCGATGTAGTTCTCGATGGCGCGCCGGAAGGCGGGATGCAGTATCTCATGCGCGCTGTACGTCACGGTCGGAAGGAAACCACGCGCCAGCTTGTGCTCCCCCTGTGCCCCGGCCTCGAAGAGCGTCATCCCACGCTCGATGGCGAACTCTATTCCCTGGTAGTAGCAGAGCTCGAAGTGCAAATTACGCACGTCTCTGGAAGCTCCCCAGTAGCTTCCGTAGAGGGGAGGGCCCTTGAAGAAAAAGAGCGACCCAGCCACCGGACGGCGCGTCACTTCGTCGCGGGCGACGGCGAGCATGATACGGTCCCTCATCGTCTGGAAGACCTCGTGGAAGAACCGCTCCGTGAGGTACGGGCTGCCCCACTTCCTGTCGTAAGTGTCGAGGTAGAACCCGTACATCAAGGCCGCATGTTCCGGGAGAAGAACGTCACCTGTGAGGCGTTCGATCTCCACCCCGCCGAGCTGACGGCGCTCGCGCGCGACCTGGCGGCGGCGTTTGCTCGTCATCGCGTCAAGGTAATCCTGGAACCCGCCGTAGCCGCGGTTGCGCCAGTGAAACTGCAACGAGTGCCGCACCGCGAACCCCCGCCCCTCGAACTCGGCGAGGTCCTGCTCGGGAAGAAAAAGCGCGTGCGACGAGCTGACGCGGCTCTCTTCGCCCATTTCTCGGGCCGCATCCAGCAATGCGCTCGTCACTGGCGCGCGATCCGCGTCGGGCCGAAGGAGGAACTTCGGACCCGTGGCGGGCGTGAAGGGCACGGCGGAGACGAGCTTCGGATAGTACGGCATCCCGTGTTCGTGGTAGGCGTTCGCCCAGGCCCAATCGAAGACGTACTCGCCGTAGGAATCCGTCCTCAGGTACACGGGCAAAGCTCCGACGACTCTTTCCTCTTGCTTGCAGATCAGGTAGACCGGCGACCATCCGGTTCCGGGACCGACGCTGCCGGAACACTCCAGCGCGCACAGGAACTCGTGGTCGAAGAAAGGGAAGTCCGGCGGCTCCAGAGCGCGCCACGCCGCCTCATCCACCCGCCCGATGCTGGATACCCTCTCGACCCGCATAGCACCCGTTCGGGCCGGACGCCGCCACGCGCGGCGATCCCCTGGCGCGTCCCACCGTCCCGCGCCGGCGCTCATGCGGCGCCCGCAAGCAAGGTGGCTTCGGAGGACAAGCTCAGGACCGTCGCGCCATCCGCTTCGCCGTGGCGAGGGCCAGGTACGCGGCGAGCAGGCCGCCGGCGAACATCCCGGCCCGCTTCGCGGCGGGCGCGTACATCTGGCGCATCTGGCTGAGGGTGTCGCTCTGCTGGATGCGCTCCACGATCCTGCCGTCCTCGATGGCAGCGTAGTCGAACATGTTGACTTCGTATGCGCCGCCAGTGGCCGGGATGCCGTAGAAGCGACCGGTGTTCGTGCCGCGGACAGTCAGGCGCGCACAGACCCTGTCGCCCTCGGACACGACATCGTCTATATGGGCGTTCAGGTCGGGGATGCCGGTGAGGACCTGTCTCAGAGAGGCCACGGCTTCGGGAAGGCTCACCCAACCGGGCGTGAATCCGACGCAGATCTCACGGTACCGGGCCGGGTCCACGACCTCGGGCAGCGCGTCGAAGTCCTGCGCGTTCAGAAGCTCGACAAACCGCCGGTAGACATGCTTGTTCCGCTCCGCGCTCGGTTCGTTCTCCACCGCGCTCCTCCGCGTCTGTAGAAACGTGTCAGCCGGAGTCTACACTACCATCGGGAGGCGGAGTCCCACGCTCGAACATCGCCGCGAGAGGCGCGCCACGCCCAGTATATGAGTACGAGTTGCAATGGCAATCGCGCCCATAAAAGCGCCACCCGCCATCGTGGTTTACCGGCGGCGCGGGCATCGAGGAGCATCTGGACGTTGGCGGGCCAGACCGCGAGGAGAAGCAAGATCAGCCAAATCCCCGCCGGACGCCGGGTTCGTTCCGTGAGCAGACCCAGACCGCCCGAAACTTCAGCCGCCCCGCTCAGATAGACTAGCTCGCGGCGCAGCGGCAGGCAAGGAGGCATGATCCGCTCGTAAGCCCAGGGAGCGCGGAAATGCAGCATCCCGGCGACGATGAAAATCAGACCCAGCAACGTCCGGGATAACGGAGAGTCCACATCCATGAAACTCCTTCCTTCGGCTCCGGTCGCATCATATATCGGGCCTCGACGATAGTCCCGCAGGTTATGCGGTAAACT
>JBPCLT010000140.1:0-14629 GCA_051003015.1 Rubrobacteraceae bacterium
AAGCCCCAGCATCGCCTCCCCGAGGGCGGTCTTCCCGCTCCCCCTGTGCCCGATCAGACAAACGTTACGTATCGACTCCGGCTCTACCGCCATTTGTCTCCTCCTTCCCGAAGCTCCTTCCCCACCGTTCCCTTGTCCGGCAGGGGCGTTTAGCTTAACGCAGAAGAGGCCTTCACGCAGCCTTTCGAGGAACAAGCGTCAAGATCCGCAAGCAATATATGCTAAAAAAGATTCCCGGAGAGGAAAAAGGAGGGGACTGTGGTTCTCGTGCAGCTCTCCTCCGTGACAAGCATAGCCCATCTACAAGATGTTGTGCTTTACCGAACTTGCTCAATGCCCACCATTCGGGATGCTCTACGCTATCGATCAGATTCGAGCTTACTGCGGGGGTTAGGAGGATCCTATTGCAGCTTTCGAGAAGGGAATTCCTGGCAACGGTCGGAGCGGGGGCGACCTTAGCCGCCGTAGGCGGGATCTCACCCCGCCCGGCGTACGCCACTCACAAGACGTTCGGTCTTCTCGGGGGCAGCGACAAGGACACACCGCAGCTTCTCGCCGGGCTCAAGGCCAACGGCTTCACCCACCGTATGATACCGGCCTACTGGTCGCGCCTTCAGGCTTCGGCGTTCGGCCCGCTGGACGCCGGGCAGCTCTCCGCGCTCCGGTCCAAGATAAGCGCCGTGCGGAACGCGGGGCTCCGGGTGGCGCTCCGGATCAACCTCCAGTATCCGCCGGGCTTCGTTACGGGTGGTTCCGCGCCGGTGCCGCAATTCCGGGCGCAGGAAGGCACGCTATGGTCGGCCACGAATTCCAGCGGCGACAACGTGCGCGACTGGGTGTGGTCCCGGCGCGGGCGCGACTACGCCGCGGACTTCATCCGGAAGGTGCTCGCCGCGCTCGACCTCACGCAGATCGATCGCGTGGAGCTCGGAGGCGGTATCCGCGGCGAGCTCCAGTTTCCGCTCGTCGGGTCTTACCCCTACAAGTTCTGGTGCTACGCGAGCCACGCGCAGCTCGGCGGTACGGATCTCGCCGTGGGCGCCCAAAGCGCGACGCAGGCGGGCCTCCCGAAGAACTACGTGCCGTTCGGGGCGGGGTCCACGTCGGTCAACGACGACCTCTTCCGCTCCTGGTACATCAGTTCCCTAAGGAGCATGATGATCTGGCTCATCTCCGAGCACCGCAAGGGCGGTTGGAACGGCCCGATCTTCGTCCTTCATCCCTCCTTCGGGCTGCGTTCGAACACGACCCGCGCCGACCGCTCCTACCAAGAAGCTGTGGCCCAGGGCCAGGACTGGGAGCGGCACGTCCGATGGTACGCAGCGAATGACCCGAGCGTGTGGCCCTGGTCCACCTGGATAGACAGGGCCGACTTCGTTTCGCCGCCGACCGTGAACTCCGACCTTTCGCCGGCCAAGAAGCTCTACAACGTCGCGAAGGCGTACGAGAAGACTGGCCTGATCTCGGGCGAGAACACTGGCGCGATGTCCGAGGCGGACCTAGACCGGGTGTTCGGCCCGAGCGGGCCGCTGGCTACGGGCTACGTCAACTATTGTCAATTGAGCCTCGCCGAATGGGGCGTCAGCGGTGTCCCCACGATGGCGCAGCTGGGCCAGAGGATCAAGAAGTACTACCCCAATTAAAGGCGGCGCCTCTTCTCTTGACGAGGCGCCGCCTTTGCCGTCGACCGACGTAGGTTCTTTTTCTTCTCCGCGCAGCTAGCTCAAACCTTTCTAGGTATATCACTGTTCCCCACGTCTCACGTTGAAGGCGGCGCCCTCGGGCATCCTCGCGAGATCCTGGTTGAAGACCGCCCACCTCTGGCGGCTGGCGTCGTACCAGACGCCGACGGGGTGGTCGTCGTAGGTCCCGCCCTCGCCCCCCGGGTTCCAGTTAGGCGTCGCCGAGAGGACGGTGTCCGGGTCGCCGTTGGTCAGAGGATCGTCGATGTAGGTCGAGTCGTTAGAGATAGTGTCGGCCGTAGCGCGATGAATGAACACGGATTCGCTCGAATCGCTCGAATCTAAAACTTCCACGTTGAAGGCGGCGCCCTCGGGCATCCTCGCGAGATCCTGGTTGAAGATCGCCCACCTCTGGGCGTTGGCGTCGTACCAGACACCGATGGGGTGGTCATTGTAGGTCCCGCCCTCGCTCCCCGGGTTCCAGTTAGGCGTCACCGAGAGGACAGCGTCCGGGTTATCGTTTGCCGAGGGATGATAAATGTAGGTCCAGTTCCCGGAGATGTTCCCGCTCGTGGCGCGATGGGTGAACACGGACTCGCTCGGAGGGAGGACCTCCACGTTGAAGGCGGCGCCCTCGGGCATCCTCGCGAGGTCTTGGTTGAAGACTGCCCACCTTTGAGCGATGGCGTCGTACCAGACACCGACGGGGTGGTCATCGTAAGTCCCGCCCTTGCCCCCCGGGTTCCAGTTAGGCGTCACCGAGAGGACGGCGTCCGGGTCGCCGTTGATGAGGGGATCATCGATATAAGTCGAGTTGTTAAGGATAGTCTCGGCCGTGGCGCGATGGGTGAAGGTGGGACGATCGGGTAGGCGGTAGACGCCTAGGAGGCCGAAGCTGGGTCCCTCAAAGCCGTAGACGAGCTCTCCGTTGTCCACGATCCAGCGGTAGAACTCCGGCGGGGCTTTACCGTAGCCCTCCTTCAACACATAGGAGCCGTACACCACGTAATCCACGTCGTTTCTCTGCAGCTCCTCTACGGAGCCGTACTTGCCGCTCGAGCCCTTTATGAGAAACTCGGCCGTGTCGGGCACCACGGCGACTTTGCTGTCCTTCGGCACGTTCTCTTCGATATAGGCGACGACGCGCTCGTAGCCGTCGTCCGGAGTGGAGTGGACCTGAGCCCAGATGTAGCTGGTCCAGGAGAAGAAGGCAACCGTGAGGAGGACCGTCGCGGCGAGCAGCACCCGCCGCACGTGGTCGCCGAACGCCTCCGTCCCGAGGATCAGCTTCGCGGTCACGACCGTCGACAGTATCGACGAGATGATCAGGTAGTAAAAGAACTGCTCCTCGAGCGTGCCGAGCACCACGATGTAGGCGAGGAGCGCGTAGGTGCTCGCGGTCCAGGCCAGAAGCAGGCGCTTCGCCGCCCCCCTGGCGAAGAAGAACAGGACTACGACCGAGAGACTGCCGGTCGCGAGCAGGGCGTATGTAGTCGCAAACTCCTCCAGGTTCGAGATAATAGCCATTAGGAAAGATGGCCCGCCCTCCTGGTTGAACCCCGTCTCGTGGAGAAGGCCCGCGAGCCGCGAGGCCCCTTGGAGCTTCTGGTAGGAGAAGTCCCGCCAGTCGCCGATGGCGTAGATGACTATTAGGTAGGGCGCGTACACAAGCGCCGCGACCACGCCGGCCAGCGCGGACTGGAGGCGTGGCATCGCCCAGTTCATGACGAAGCAGACCGCGAGCGGCAGCAGCGTGGCGAAAGCGGTTATGTCCTTGGTCAGCAGGGCTAAGCCGAACAAAACGCCCGCCGCGAGCACCCGCCAGAGCGGGAGCCGCCTGTTCTCGTCGGTCATCGCCGAGAACAGCACGTAGTAGCCGAGCACCACCCACAGCATGGCCGAGGTGTCGAGGTAGTTCCGACTGTTCATCTTGATGACGAAGGGTTCGAGGGCGAAGATCGTCGCCGTCGTCGCGCCCACCAGCCAACCGGCGAGGCGCCGCCCAATCCCGAACAGCACGACCGCCGTAAGGCCGGCGAGCGCGACGTTCAGATACCGGACGTCGTAGATCTGCTGTATGAGGTCTCCAGTGGAAGAGAGGAGCTTCGTGTAGGCCCCCTCGATAAAGAAGAACAAGGGCGGGTGGAGGTAGAGCGGGTTGCCGTAGAGCTTTACTTCCAAGTTTTCCGCCACGCTCTGGGAGAGCCGCAGGTAGGAGATCTCATCGACGAAGATGTCCCAGGAGCGGTCGAGGTGGATCGCCCGCAGAATGAAGGTGGCGACGCCGATGAGGACGACCACCGCCCAAAGGACGATCCTCCCAGGCCACCGTCGGACTCGCGCCGTAGGGGTCCGTTGCGTAACGTCGGGGGAACCGGCGGGGTTCAAGCGCTCGTACCGCGGCGCGCCCTTCGACCTCAATATCTTGGGTGTCAAGCGCTCGTACCGTGGGTACCGCGGCGCGCCCTTGGGCGACCTCAACGTCTTAGCTCCTCGCGTACTTCGCTCAAATCGTGCAACCTCATAATCACAACCTCGATGATTCTGGTGGCGCCTCGTCAATACACTTGGACGCGTCGTGGAGCGCACGACCTTTCCTCTGTCCACTGGTCAGCAGGAACTGGCCGAAAAGGACTCCGAGCATCATCCGCAGCATGGCCGCAATGCCGGCAAGGTGATCTCGCTTGTTCACCTGGGCGCACCTTCGGCTCGACCTCGCCCGTTATACACCACCGCACCCGAGTTTCCAACGACGGTTCGCCTGGCCGAGGTCACGGTTTCCCCTGCAGGTCTTCGATACGGACGATAATTGCTTCGGTGTCGTGCGGGCTGAAGGGGTAGTTGTTGTCGTTGAGCACGAGCAGCCGCTGTTCGTCGAGCGGGAGTAGGCTCTCGATGTCTTTGAAGGCGAACGCGAAGGCGCCCGTTTCCCCGTCTTCCTCCTTCAATGACGGCGAGACGTGATCGGGGTCTTGGATGTCAAGCAGGTCGAGCACCTCGTGTTTAACGAGGAACCCCGAGGCGTCGGTGCGGCCGAGATCCACCAGGTAGACCTTCTTAAAGCGCGCCTCCTCTCCCGCTAGATCGTCGCGCTCGATCATCAACAGGCGTTGCCCGGACCCTCCTTCGAACGCCGTCAGGGCGCCGATGACGTGCTCGGGATCTTCGGTACGGTATTGCCAGCGCTCTTCCGTATAACGTTTTTCTTGCAGGTCGAATTCGTAGATAAAGCGTTGGCGCTGGTCGGGGTCGTTCTCGAGCGCGCCCTCGAGCATCGGGTAGAGGAACTTGTGGTCGTCCGAGATCGCGGTCCCCTCGAAGCCCCGGCTAGAAGGCAGGTTCGCCGTCCCTAGGGTCCCGAGGTCCGGGTTCTCGGGAGACTGCACGCCCGGTAGCGGGAACGGCGCCTCGAGCACGCGTCCCGTGGTGTCAGCGTGGAGCAGGAAAGGCCCAAACTCGTCGCCGAACCACAGGTCGCCTGAGCGGTCCCGCCGCACCGATTCGATATCGAAGTCGGCACCGGTCAGAAGCCGCTGTTCGGTATCCTCGTTGAAAATCTGAAACGGTACCTGCCATTCCGGATCGCGCAACTGTATAAACTCTTCGACCGAGATCTTCCCGCTCTCGCCTCGTCCGGTCTGGAAGTCTGGGCGGATACGATACATACGCAGCAGGAAGTCCGACGAGTTGTCCTTGGCACCGTAACCGTTGTCGGGCATTACCCAGTACTCGTCGTCAGCCTCGTCGACATCGAGCACGGCGGAGATCCCTTGCACCGGTTGGCTCTCGAAGGGCAACGCGCGGCCGTTGATCTCTTCGCCAAGCTCTGAGCCGGAGGGCGGTCCCGAGTCGAAGGTATCTGCCGGTAGTACCGCCCGGCCTTCTAGCGTAGCCGCCGGCGGCTCCTCCGGTACCTCCTGCTGCTGCGCGCCACAGGCCGGTACCGCCAGCAGCAGTGCGATAACGAGTGGCCCAACGAAACCTCCCCCATGCCTACATCCGTCGGCACCTCTCCTCGCAAGCCGAGTGCTGTTACCGGTCATGTGCCCGGCGACGAGCGCGATGGATCGAACCAGCTTAATTAGTCGTCCCCCCTAGTCGTCCCTCCAAAAGCGGCGTCCTCGCGGGCTTCGTACCACCGCCGGATGCGGTCGGCTATGTCGGCCCGGACGGCTTCCTCGGGACGGGACGCATCCACCACCTGAAGCTGCGGGATGCGCTCTCGCAGGGAGAGGAAGTCCCGCCTGGTGGCCTCCAGTAGCGTCGGCTCGCCCTCGCCCCTGCGCCCGTACACCACCTCGCCCGGCGCGTCCAGGAGCAGCACCAAATCGGGCGGCGGACACGCGTGAGCCCAGACCCACCGGGCGAAACGTTGAGGCCCGGTGAGATGTCGGCCGGGCGGCAGCAGGGCGTCGTAGGTGTAGCGGTCGAACAACACCAGCCGGCCCTGCCGCCGGTGGTGGTACGCCAACAAGCAGCGCCACCACAGGGTTACCAGGCCGACCGCGGCCCGGGCTCCTGGCACCGGCACACGGGCCAAGCGGGGCAGCCCCGCGTAGCCCAGGCCCATGTACAGTTTGCGCACCGGGCGTCGAGCCGATCTCTGTACGCTGGCGATTAGCGTAGACTTGCCCACCCCGTCGGGACCCAGCAGGGCGACGGTGAGACCGCATTGGCGACCAAGCCCGTCGATGGACGACGAACCTTCCCCGAAACTCTGGAGGTTCCGGCGTACAAACCAGAGGATCTTCCGGACCTCCGAGGTGCGAGTTCCTGCTCGGCCCTCTCCCGTACCGGACGCGCCGGTCGGCTGCTCCGGGCGAGGCTTTTTTACGGAAGACAAGACCAGGAAACGTACCTTTCCCCAAGCATATCGCTGGGCGCTTCGGGAGGACAGCACGCCGAGCAGCGCCGCCGCCAGTCGAAGACCGCGGTCGAATGGCTGCCACCCCGTCCCGGGTTTCTTCAGATTCCTGGCGAGTCGCTCAAGCGAGGCCCAGTCGCCGCGATGAACGTGCTCGAGCATCTTCGACGCGTCCCAGCCGGCTGGACAGACTCTCTCGGCCGCCCCGGCAAGTTCGCCGCCCGCGCGCGCCGACGTCGCCAGCTCTTGGAGGCTTGCCCGGTAGCGGGACGCCACGGATCCTTTGTCCAGCAGGCAATGTAGCAGCAGTACCCAGAAGGCATCGTTAGAGCCCGGTTCGAACAGCACGCCGCGCCTCCGGCGTCGCCTCAGGCATCCCGCCTCAGCGCCCGTCCGTATAGCACGGTCGGGACCGAAGGAGAGCTCCGTTACGACGTGGAGGCAGATATTGTGCCCCGTCGACGGGTGGTAGAGAAGGTAGAACGCTTCCGGGTCCCGGCGACCCCACACCGGGAGCCTCCCGAACCCCAGCGTCCTCAAGATCCACCGCGTTCGTCCGTTGTCCGCCCGGTCGACGAGAAGGTCGACGTCGCCGGTCGGCGCGGCCGGACTCGAGGGAAGGCGTACCAAGCACCAGCTTACACCGGCCAGGTTCAAGGCTTCGAAAGCCGACTTTAGCGCTGGGTGGAGCGCCATCCGTTCGTCGCCACGGTAGCCGCCTCCCCCGACCGTGCCAGTGCGCCTTTCGGACGGGATGCCGTAACCGGCGTGCTTCTTTCGGATGTGGTCCTCTCCCTCGTTCCTTGCGATACTCATTCCCTCTCCTGCTGCGAGGTTTCGATGATCCGCTTGTAGTCATCGAGGGTGGCATAGCGGCCGGAGAAGAGCTCCTCCTCCTTGTACCAGGCCATCCCTAGGAGCTTGTAGCGGCGCATCTGGGAGGCCGAAAGCTTCATTGCCTCCCAATCACCGTGCCCGGTGTTCTCCCCGTAGAGTTCGAGACGCAGCGGGTGAGCCTTGGCGAGGCTCGAGAGATACTTCACCGGGCTCCAGTAGCGCGGATCCTCGCCGGCGTCCTTAGAGGCATCGGCGTCGAGCCAGGTCGTGGCCACGAGTACGTCCTCGTCCTCTATGGCCTTCACCTGCCGCTCAAAATCGAGGCCCCGCTGGACCTCGCCGTTCTGCTCGGCAGGGGTCGAGC
Organism: Rubrobacteraceae bacterium; assembly: GCA_051003015.1. Taxonomy (GTDB): domain Bacteria; phylum Actinomycetota; class Rubrobacteria; order Rubrobacterales; family Rubrobacteraceae; genus JACDGB01. The sequence goes on from JBPCLT010000140.1 coordinate 7,748, forward strand.
CGTCGAGGTTAGTCGCCATCGCCTCCTCTGCTTGCCCCGGGCGGATCCCCCAGCTCGGGTACAGCATCATGACCCTGCCATCGTAGCTCTCCCTGAGGGTAGAGATCTGCCAGTTCTGGTACCCGGTTAGGGAGTCCAGGTACCACTCCAAAAACTTGCCGGCCTCCCCGTCAGGCGAAGGGTCCCTCGGCCTCCAGCCAGCGATCCCGGCTCTGCCGGCGCTCTCCTGGGCATTCGTGTCATAAGCCCAGTAAAGGTTGCTCTCGTCCTCGTAGGAGGCGAGAGGGTAGGTCAGCTCGCCGTAGCGCCCGCCCCCGAGCCTCACCGCGTAGAAGGCGTCCCCAAACTCGGAGAAGACTTCCTTCATGTAGGAGTCGACCAGGCCGCGCAGCTCCGGATTGAAGACCAGGTTGGCGTCCCCGTTATCCAGGGGGTCGGTGCCGGTGTACCTCTCGCCAAGCTGGTTCACGTAGTAGGTATCCTCGTAGTTCTGGTGAACCCAGGGTGGGGGGTCGTGGTAGCCCAGGGAGAGGATGACCTTGAATCCTCTCTCACGCAGTTTCTCCAGCTCTTCCTTCTTGCGGTGTACATAAGAGTCATCTCTCTGGCCCTCCGTAGGGTAGTACAGGCGCCAGCTGAGGCTAAAGACCTTGGCCTCGACGCCCGCTTCCCGCTCTTCCTGGAGGTTAACCTCATCGTTGCCGATCACTCCGAAGAGGTAGGGCTGCGGCGAACCCGCGAACAGCTCGTAGCCGGCCGCCGAGGCCAGGGCCACCGTCGCCAGAAGCAAGACCGACACAAGGATACGCCAACGGCGGCGTCGAACACGTTTGTGACGCCGTGGAAGCGCAGAGCCCTCCGGTAAGCTCCCTTCTTTCACCGCTCCACACCTCAAAAAGCTCCGTTGCGGTCTTCCAAAACTCGGTCCCCCCTCGACGTCCTCGAGGGTCCGCTTTCTTGAGACGTTTGGCGGACGCCCGGCTCCAGTACCCGTTCGTAGATCCGCTGGTAGTGCCCGACGACCCTCTCAGGGCTGCAGTGTTTCAACACCGCAGCCCGTCCCCGGGCCGCAAGCTCCTTACGGAGCCGAAGGTTCCCGAGCAGCCGGGAGATCGAGGCCGCCAGCGCCGGCACGTCTCCGTGAGGGACGGCGTACCCGCCCCCGCCGAGCAGTGCCTCGCTAACCGGTGCCCAGTCGGCGACTATCACCGGGCGTCCCAGGACCAGCGACTCCAGGATCACGAGTGGCAGGTCCATCTTCCCGCTCAGCTTCTCCGGCACGAGCGCGGTGACGGCGCAGGCGGAGATTAGCGCGGGCATGTCGGCGACGTAGTGGAGGACCCGGACGCGATCGAGGATCCCATCCTCGGCGGCCTGCTTCAGGACCTTCCGTTTCTCCGCCTCGGCGTCCTGCCAGGGGTGGAACCGGCAGGCAAGCACCAGGACGGCGTCGTCCGTTTCGGGATATCCGTGCAGTCGGGAGAACGCTTGGATGATCTCCCGAATCCCGCTCTTCTCCGCGTAATGCGTCGGGTAGAGCACGGCCCGATCCCCTAACCTCAGCTCCCTGGCCAGGACTTCCGGCGCCGTACGCTGCTTGGGCTGCAGGCGCTCGACCTCCAGGGGGGGATGAACCCTAAACACGTTCGTAATGCCGTAGCCCTCCAGGCGGCGCCGGGTGTGCTCGGACACCACCACCGTCGCGTCGCCGACGAAGTTGCGACGCGCGATCGGGGCGTCGCCGGTGGAAGTAACGGTGTGGACAAACGGTCTCTGCCGGATGGCCGACCAGGCGCGCAGCGCGGGCCCCATCCACGGCGAGGGGTTGTACAAACTGGCGACGGCGTGGATGAGGTCCGCAGAACCGCTGTGCCGGAGCAGATAGGCGAGCCCCCGCAGCTTCTGGGCCGTGGTGGGCATGCTGTCCGCACGTCGCGAACGAATTGCGGTGACGTTGAGCGGGGACCACTGCTCCGCGAGTCCCGTCTGGACGATGAAGTGGTTGTCAGGGTCCCGCCGCACAAGCAAGTTGGCGAGGTTCTTGTCCGCCCCGTCCCAGGGCTCCGCGAGCGGGACACTGCCTGCTACCAGGATTCGGCGCGTCATACGGGTGCCCCCCGGAGCACGTTTTGGTGATCTTTCGGGTCGGGGGCGACCAGGCGGAGCTCCTCGACGATACTGGCGTGGAGCTCCTCAGGGGTTCGTCCGCGCTCCGGCACCACCCACCATCCGAACCGCTCCGCGGCGGCCGAGTACGCCGCGTAGAGCTCTTCGTAGTAAGGAAGATCGAAGTCCCTGTCGCGTGCCATCGCTACCCGGGGCTCGACCCGCAGCCAGACGGTCTCCTCAAACCCTGGCACGAGCCCCCGGATCAGCTCCGCCGTTCGCTTCGATAGCGTCCCGAGCCTGCGGTGCTTGATCAGGGTGTCATCCATCGAGCGGTCGCCTACCAGCCAGACCTCCCGGCCGCCGACGAGCGCCGCAAGGACGGCCCTGAGGTGGGTCAACCAGAGGTAGAGCGCGATGTCCAGGATGTCCTCCGCAGCGGCCATCCACCGCAGCAGCCTCGACTTCTTCCTCAGGGATCTCGCACCGGCCGCGATCGGGAGGACCGGCGAGTCGCTACCCACCCGCAGCAGTTTCCGTCCGAACGGATGCACGGTGAATACGTACGCCCTCTTCGGCTCCACGGCCAGCAGCCGCCGTAGAAGCTCCGTCTGAGTGGATTTACCCGCTCCGTCGGCACCGACCAGGGCGACGCTGCGGTAACGGCTTATCCATCTCATCTCGTCGGTTCCTCCTTGTTTACCCCTACTCTTGAGCCACTGATACTTGGAGGACCGCCGCCCACCGCCCGCAGGTAGCACTCTTCCTGACGGGCGGAGATCTCATCCCAGTCGTACCTGCGGACCCACTTACGGCCGGCCTCCCGGAGCCGTTCGACCAGCCCCGGATCGTCGATGAGCCGGACCACCTCCCGAGCGAAGGCGTCGAGGTCGAAGGGCCGCACGAGGCGCGCGCCGGTCTCGCTGCCGGCCTCGCCCCCGGCCACCTCGCGGAGTGGCCCGACGTCGAAGGCGACGAGCGGTCCCCCCGCCGCCAGGCTCTCGACCGCCACCATGCCGAAGGTTTCGTGGCGCGACGGCATCAGAACGGCGTGGGCGTTGGCCATCAGTTGGTACTTCTCCGGCCCCTCGATCCGACCCCGGAACTCAACCAGATGGGAGAGGCCGCTCCTCTCCGCCAGCTTCTCCATCGCCGCCCGGTCGGGACCGTCCCCAGCAATGACGAGGGGAGGCATGCGCTCCCCTCTCGCCCGTCCGACCCTGGCGAGGATGTCGAAGAGCAAGTCGCCGCCCTTGTGTGCTATGTCGAGCCGCCCGATGAACAGCAGGTGCTTCGGGGTGGTTGTTCTCGCCTCGTACGCGATCTCCTCGACGCCGTTCGGTATGGTCTCCACGGCGGCCCCCGGCCTCCTCGCCTGCAGGTCGTCCGCAAGCCAGTCCGAGACCGTGATGAAGCGATCATAAAAGCGTAGGCCGTACCTCTCGACCTTATCAAAGGGGAGCCTGTACTTCTCGCGCATCTGCGAGGCGAAGAGCCACTGGACCGAAGCAACGACCGGCTTCTTAGTGAAGAGGGGCGAGAGACCAGTGCTAAACGGGGCGCCGAACTCCTCGACCACGAGGTCGTGCGGACGGCAGGCCACCTCCGGCCCGAGGCGGGCGAAGTACGCCAGCCGGTCGATCTTCGCGCCGGTGCGCGGCCCGATCGGCACCCAGTGGACCCCGTCTTCGACGCGGGACGTCGCCCCAGGGTATCCGGCCACGAGGGCGGTTATCTCGTGGCGGTCGCCGAGCCGACGGTTGATCTCCCGCGCACGGATCGAGCCACCCCCGCTCCCGGGCTGGCGCGGATCTTCGTAAGCCAGGTGGAGGATACGCACTATCGCCTACTCCTTATCCGGGGTCGCGATCTTCCGAAGCAGTGGTCTTTCTTTCGGTCGCGTCGGCGGACGGACCAGCCGCAGGGGGAACACGGCCGTCAGGTAACATGCCCCTCCGATCCCCACTGCAAGGTTGACGCCGCTGCCCATACCGAGCGCGGCCTGCCCAGCCACGACGCCTATGCCGACCGCCGTAGCGTACCTGAAGAGCCAGGAGGCCGCCCGTCGGGCTGCCTCAACACCGGCCCCTCGTAAGTACACCGTTCCCAAAGAAAAGAGGGCAATGCTAGCCGCAACAACGAAGACCGAGGCCGCTCCGATAGCCTCCCAGGTGGGCACGACCGCCCACAGCGCGACCGGTTCTACGAAGGCCACCGCTAGGAGAATAAGCGCCGATACCTTCGCCCGGCCGACCGCCTGGAAAGCGGCGGAGAAGACAGCCGTCAGGATGAGCAGGGCATTGCCAACGGCCAGCAGCCTGAGGGCCGGGGCCCCCGGAGCGTAAGAGTCGGGGAAGAGCGCTACTAGCGCCTGCTCGGGGACTATCATCAGAACAAACTCGAGGGGAAGTACTAGAGCAACCGTCAAGCCTAGCGTCTCGCCTAGCGCCTTCCGGGTAGCGGGGACGCTCTCGAGACGCGCGAGCTGGACGAAGAGTACTGGCACCAACGCTGACATCACGAGGTAGTACGGCGCGTTCGCAAGCACGAGGCCAGCTTGGTAGTAGCCCGTAAGGGCGCGCTCGTCCGAGAGCAGCTTGAGCGAGACCAAGTCCAGGTTAAGCAGCAGGCTCAAGCCGAGAAGCGCGCCGAACATGGGTCCCGCGATGCGGAGTGCCGGCAGCTCGGTGTCACCCCCGGAGACGTCCCGGAGCCGCATCCCGAGCCTGCGGACTAAATGGTAGAGACCAAGTGCCGCCGCGAAAACCGCGCCGATTAGGAAGCCGGCGACCGCTCCGGTAACGCCGAAGCCTAGCAGCACCAGCGCCGTGCCGCTCAAGACCTTGCACGAAATTTCCGTGACCTGGAGCGTGGCGACCAGGTCGAACCGCTCGGAACCCTGCGCGCACCCGCGTGCCGTGGCCGCGAACGCGATGAAAGGTAACGAGAGCGCGACGATAGCGGACACGGTCCAGGTCTCGAGACCGGGCCTCAAGGGCCCGAGGGCGAAGAGCGTCACGACGGCCGCGCCCACGACGGCGGCGAGGGCCAAGTTGGCAACGAGCGCCCCACGCACGAGCGCGTCCCTCCTGGATCTCTCCGCGTTGGCCACCGCACGGGCGAGCGACCACGAAAAACCCGACTGGAGTACCAACCCCGTGAACAGAAGGATCGTCTGCGCAAAGGCGAGCCAGCCGAAGTCACCCGGGAGGAGCAACCACCCCATGATGAGTCCGAAGGCGTAGTTCAGTACGCTAGTGCCGCCGAAGGAAGCGAGCATCACGAACCGGGGCGGTGCCTTGACGCGGCGAAGAACCATCAGACCTTAGAACCTACTCGAGCATCTTCCAGACGTGGCGTCTCCGAGGTTCTGCCGGAGTAGAGGATCTCGAGCGTCCCTTTGGCGCACGACTCCCAGGTGAACTTGCCGGCCCAGTCCCGGGCGGCGACGGAGTACCGTTGCCGCGCGTCGGCGTCACCGAGGAAGAATGAGAGCGCCCGGCGGAACGCCTCGTCGTCCTTGGCGAGCAGGCCCGTTCTACCGTGTTGGACCGCTACGCGCAGGCCGGGCACGTCGTAGGTCACGGCCGGGCAACCGTGGCTGTTGGCCTCGATCACGGAGAGTCCCCAGCCCTCGTGCATGGAGGGCGTGGCGAAGACTGCCGCCCTGCCAAGGATCTCCGCCTTCTTCAGGTCGTCGACGAAGCCATGCACCACGGCGTGCTCCCGCACCCCGAGCTCGTCGACGAGGGCCTCGATCTCGGGCCTGGCGTCGCCCGCGCCGGCTATGTCCAGGTGGATGTCGGGAAACTCCTCTTGGAGGGCGGGGATCATGCGGACGAGCCGGTCCAAGCGCTTGTACCGTTTGATCCGCCCGATGTAGGCAATGCGGCGCTCCCCGGAGTACGCCGCTTCGTAAGACCGCTCCGGCTGCTCGACGCCGTTGTAGATGACGCGGATCTGCGACCTGGGGACGCCAGTCTCCACCAGCGCGTCCCGGGTGGTTGGCGAGACCGCGATCACGGGCCGCCGTTTGTACAGGAACGGCACGACCCGGCGCTCGAGGAACCATCCTACCGTCGCCAGCGGAAGGGGAAACTCGGCGAACCACTGCCGGTCGTGAACATGGTGGATGAGCAGAACGACCGGCCTAGTGGTAAAGAGCGGAGCGAAGAACGGTATACCGTTCGCTACGTCGAGCACGCGGTCGAACCCGCGAGAGTTGAGCAGCAGAAACAGCGCGGCGTAGAGATACACGGTGAAGCGTCCGCCCCTGCGCACGACCTCTATCCCGTCGACGAGCTCATCGCGCTTTGGCGCGTGCTCCCTACCCGGGTCGGAGCAGAACACGGTGACCTTGTGGCCGTCCTTGACCCAGCGCTTGGCCTGCTCGAAGAGGTTCATCTCGGCACCCCCGGCCTGCGGGTGGCGGATGCAGCGCCAGTTGAGCGCCAGGATGTTCATGGGTGGTATCACCCCGCCTCCCCACTCTCTCTCAGGAGCGCCTCCTTCATCACGTCATAGACGTGCGTGTTCTCGTAGACCCCGGTAAGGTTCTTGGCCCCCGGTCCCTCCGCCGTGACCGGCACGGGTACGGAGCTGTGACCCTTCGTGGTCCAGCCCAGCGAGAAACTCCGGTCGGTGCCGGCCACGCGGAAGGGGCCATCTTCGTAGGAGCCGGGTTTGTTCCCCTTCGCGCCCTCCACGGCGAGCCCACCGGTCTCGTGGTCGGCGGTCGCGATCAAGAGCGTGTCGGGGTTGTCCTCGGCGTAGGAC
>JBPCLT010000141.1:0-6523 GCA_051003015.1 Rubrobacteraceae bacterium
GGTAACGTAGCTCGCAGCCTTGCTCCTCGATCAGCTCCCTGACCCGCCCACCCTTGTGCGAGGAGAGGTTGTCCATCACCACTATCTGGCCTGGGCGCGGCTTCGGAGCGAGAACCCGTTCGATGTAGGTCTCCAAGACCCCGCGGGTGGTAGGCCCTTCCACCGCAAGGGAAGGCCCCATCCCTTCCATGCTCATGCTCGAAAGCAGGGTGATGTTCTTGCCCCAGTTTCGCGGAGCCTCAAAGTACGCCCGCCGCCCCCTGCGAGCCCACCCGTAGAGCACAGAGAGCGCGAGGTGTTGGTTCCCATCTCGTCGACGAACACGAAACGTCTGGCGTCCAAGGTGCCGGCCACGAGCGCCCGCCAGGCGGCCCTCAGGAACTCGTCCCGCTCGCTCGCACCCAAACTCCGTTTTTTTGGGTGAAGTCCATACGGCGTAAGAGCCTGCTAAGGGTGGACTCGCTCACCGAAACCCCCACGACCCTGCGCACGAAGCGGCACCTCTCCTTCAGAGAGGCGGCCGGTCTGTGCTCCACGTCGGCCTCCAGCAGCCTCCTGGCTCGCTCGTCGAGCTTGGGCTTGGAGCCGGGGTGCCGCTTCGGGGTAAGCGGTCTGCCCTCTCCGGCCGCCCCGGCGTAGCGTTTAACCGACGAGCGGCTGACACCGAATGTCTTGGCGGCCATGGTCTTGGACATCCCGCGCTCCACAGCCTCGACTATCTTCTCGCGCAAGTCTTCCGAGTAGGCTTTCATGCACCAATGATGCCTGTAGATCAATGAGACCGCAAATTGCTCTAAAAGGTGAGTACCTTGTCGGCATCCGCCGCCAGCTTGGCGACGTCGGGAGGGGTTGACCACCGGCCATTGAACGGGGCGAGGCTATCTTCGTCTTCGGCGGCCCCACGGGCTACCGCGCAGCCTTTTCAGACGTAGACTGGGACTTCGTGTTCCTTGAGTTTGGCGAAGAGATCCCGAACCGGAGGCACGCCAACGCCGTGGAGGTTCTGGGCGTTGGCGCCGATCACGAGTTCCGTGGCATCCCCGGCGAGGACTATCGTGACCTCGTGCCCGGCTTCGAGTGAACCGTTGGCGGCTATGTGCAAGGGCACGGACGCCAGCGTCGGGTCGTCCGTGCCGCTTGTCACCATGTATAGAAACTTCATGCGGCCTCCATCTCGATTTCGAAGTCCGTAATTATTATGACAGATTCGCCTATTTGCTGCCGTCCGAGGTTTCGAAGGCTGGGAGGAGTTTGCTCGGGTTTTGCGTCTCGGCGAATGGGTCGGGCTCGTCTGGAACGAGCGCCGGAAGGATGGGGAACCGTTCCTGGAGGCTTACGAGCGGGCTTTGGATGCGTACGGCACGGACTATGCCGAGGCCGGACACCGGGGCAAAGATGCGGAGATCGTGGCCTTCTTCGGAGAGGGCGGGTTCGAGACGCGAGCTTTCGAGAATGCGCAGGGCCTGGATCTCCAACGGCTGAAGGGCCGGGCGCTGTCCTCGTCCTACGTGCCCGAAATAGGCGAGGCCGGCCACAAGGAGATGATCGAGGACCTGGAACGCATCTTCCGCGAGCATCAGGATGCCGGAAAGGTCGTCTTGCGGTACGACACGCGGGTATACTTTGGCCGCCTCGGCTTCTAAAGCCTCCGGCTCGCCGGGCCGATAACCATTTCGGCAGGCGCCGGGGAAACGAGGGGAACAAGGTTGAGGATCGGGAGCGCACGGTACATAGTGGAGAACGTGACGGTTACGGACGGGGCTGTGCTCAGGTACTCCGAGGTGCTCTCGGCGCTCTCCTTCATACTCGACATGGTGGAGGGACAGCCGGAGGGGCACGTCCTGCGCTCTTGCTTTATCGGGATGATGATCGGCGAGCGCGTGGGGCTCTCGAACGAGGACCGCTCGGCTCTTTTCTACGCTCTGCTGCTCAAGGACGCGGGTTGTTCGAGCAACGCCTCGAAGCTCGCCGCGCTCTTTGGCTCCGATGACTTCCGGGCGAAGAGGGCGTTCAAGACGGTGAACTGGAGCCGGTTGCCGAACGCGGTCCTGTACGCGGCTCGCGCGGTGAGCCCCGGCGGGAGCATCTGGTCGAAGGGGAGGCGGTTCCTCTCCGTCAGCAAGGCGGGGCCGGGGGTGGGGCGCGAGCTGGTCTAGATCCGGTGCGAGCGCGGGGCGGAGATCTCCCACCTCATGGGTTTCCCCGAGCAGACGGCCCAGGCGATACGCAGTCTCGACGAACACTGGGACAGCGCGGGCCATCCGGACGGCATCAAAGGCGAAGAGATACCGCTTCTGGCGCGTATCTGCGGCCTCGCCCAGACGGTCGAGGTTTTCTACACGGCTTACGGACCCGAGCGGGCCGAGTACGTGGCCCGCTCGCGGAGGAAGAAGTGGTTTGATCCGGCATTGGTGGACGCATTCCTCGGCGCGGCGCGGGAAGGAAGGATCTGGGAGAGCCTCGCGGAGCAGGACCTGACGCTCAAGGTCTCCCGCCTGGAGCCCGCCCAGGAGGCTCTCATGGTCACCCACGAGCGCCTGGACCTCACGGCCCTGGCGTTCGCCCGGATCATAGACGCCAAGTCGCCCTTCACCTTCTTGCACTCGGAGGGTGTTGCCAGGGTCGCCGCCGCCATGAGCGAGTATATGGGCTTCCCGTCCGAGGCCGTGCGAGATCAGAGGCGGGCCGGACTTCTGCACGATATCGGCAAACTCGGCATATCAAACAGAATCCTCGACAAGCCCGGCAGGCTCACGGACAAGGAGTTCACGCGGGTGAAGATACACCCCGCGCTGACCTACCAAGTCCTGAACCGCGTCACGGCGTTCCGCGGCATCGCCCGAGTCGCCGCGAGCCACCACGAGAAGCTCGACGGCTCCGGCTACCATCGGGGCCTGACGGGAGATGACCTGAACGGCCCGGCCCGCATGCTCGCGGTCGCGGATATCTTCGACGCCCTCTCCCAGGACCGTCCCTATCGTCCGGCGATGCCCATGGAGAAGGTCTTCTCGATCCTGGACAAAGAGAGCGGGGACAAGCTCTGCCCCGCATCGGTGACGGCGCTCAGAGAGCTGGTCGAGAAGGACAGTCTCTGATTTCCTCTCTCCTATCCCGCAGCCCGGAGGATCAGGCCAACCTGGGCTAGCGCCGGGCCTCTTCGGCGAGTACATCTTCGGCCCAGCTGAGGGCCGCATTGGTGGCGGGGAAGCCGACGGTCGTGAGAGCGAGGACGATGGTGTGCAGGATCTCCTCTTCCGAAGCACCGGTGTTGAGGAGCTTGCGGACGTGCGAGCGAACCGCACCCTCGGACTCCGCTCCGACCGCTATGCCGAGCTTGATCAGCCGGCGCTCCTTCTCCGAGAGCGGCCCGGCCTCGTGCTCTGCTGCGCCCAGAGCGTCGAATGATTCCTTCACCCTAGGGAAACGCCGCCCGAACTGCTGGTAGACTTCCGGCAGATAGTCCGTCATGCTCGACCTCCAGTGCGATATTTTCACGGGGAATGCTACCAGGGTGTGGCGCTCCGGGTTTCGTGGTGTCCGTGAGACCCGCGGATACCACATGTAGACTCTGATGCAGACCCGGCGCCCAGGCAGTAACCTTAGCCCATGCTGGAGGCGAAGCTAGGCGGCAACGTACATACGATACTCGGGATAGACCCGGGGACGGCGACGATGGGGTGGGGTGTCGTGCGGCAGGAAGGGAACCGGCTACGCTACGTGCAGCACGGGGCTATTACGACGCCATCGGACTGGGAGATGCCGCGGCGTTTGGGACGGCTTTTCGATGGGGTGACGGAGCTTGTGCGGGGCTACCGGCCGGGGACGGTGGCGGTGGAGGAGTTGTTCTTCAATACGAACGTGACCACGGCGATCACGGTCGGGCAGGCGCGGGGGGTTGCGCTGCTCGCGGCTTACCGGGCGGGGATCGAGGTCGCCGAGTACACGCCGCTTCAGGTGAAACAGGCGATCACCTCCTACGGCCGGGCGGACAAGCGGCAGGTGCAGGAGATGGTGCGGGCGCTTTTGAACTTGCGTGAGATCCCACGCCCCGACGACGCCGCCGACGGCCTCGCCATCGCCATAACCCACGCCTTCTCCATGCGCATGGGCGGCAAGGTTGGGGTGTGAAAATCCCCCTTTGTGCCGGATAATGACACCATGATCCACAGGCTGCGCGGAACACTGGTCGAGAGGGATACTGAAGGCGTCGTCCTCGACGTGGGCGGGGTCGGATACAGGGCCTCGGCGTCTCAAGGGACCTTGCGGGCGTTGTCGGCGCTCGGTGAAGAGGTCGTGGTCCACACTCGCCTGGTCGTCCGGGAGGACGCGATGCTCCTGTTCGGGTTCGCCACGAGGGACGAACGTGCGGCCTTCGACGCCCTGACCGCCGTGAGCAAGGTCGGGCCGAAGATGGCCCTCTCGGTGCTCTCTTCGATGTCGCCGCCGGAGATCTCCGAAGCGGTGGCGCGGGGCGACGTGCCGAAGCTCTCCTCGGTGCCCGGCCTCGGCAGGAAGACGGCCGAACGGCTGGTGCTGGAGCTGAAGGGCAAGGACATGGCGGTCTTCGCGCCGGAGGTGGTCTCTGGCACGGACGGCGGCGGGAGCGGGCCGTACATGGAGGCGCGGGAGGCCCTCGCCGGGCTCGGGTACTCGCTGGAGGAGGCGGAATGGGCGCTGAACGAGGTGCCGCCGCAGCCTTCGGTCGAGAAGTACATCAAAGAGGCGCTGCGACGGATCGGGAGCAAACGTTGAGCGAAGAGTTCGACGACTTCACCGTGCGCGGGCCGCGGGGCGAAGCCTCGCGGGATGAGGCGTGGGAGGACATCACCGGGGCTGCGGGGCCTCCTGGTGGTCCGCTGGATGGACCGGCGGAGGAGCATCCGCTCGACCCCGAGCCGTTCCCCGAGGACGACGAGCCGACGCTCCGGCCTCGGGACCTCGACGAGTTCGTCGGGCAGGAGAAGCTGAAGGCAAAGTTACGCATCTTCGTGCAGGCGGCCAAGCAGCGGGGGGAGGCGCTTGACCACGTCCTGTTCGCCGGGCCGCCGGGGCTCGGGAAGACCTCGCTGTGTCGCATCCTGGCCGCCGAGATGGGGGTGAACCTCCAGACCACGAGCGGTCCGACCCTGGAGCGGGCGGGCGACATGGCGGCCATCCTCACGGCTCTGGATCAGGGCGACTTCCTGTTCATAGATGAGATCCACCGCCTGAACCGTCAGATCGAAGAGGTCCTCTATCCGGCGATGGAGGATTACGCGATGGACATCGTGCTGGGACAAGGACCGTCGGCGCGCACCATCCGCATGGACCTGCCGCAATTCACCCTGATCGGGGCGACCACGCGCATGGGCCTGATGACCAAGCCCTTGCTGGACCGTTTCGGCGTCACCGAGCGGCTGGAGTACTACAAACCGGAAGACCTGGAGAAGATCGTGGTCCGCAGCGCCAGGATACTGGACATCCCCATGACCGAAGACGGGGCGAAGCAGCTCGCAAAGCGGAGCCGGGGCACGCCGCGCGTCGCCAACCGCCTGCTGCGGCGCGTCCGGGATTACGCGGAGGTCATCGGGGACGGAAAGATAGACGAGGCGACGGCGAACGCGGCGCTGGAGATGCAGGGCGTGGACGGCCTCGGTCTGGACAGGACGGATCGGGACTACCTCGGGCTCATTATCGAGAAGTTCGACGGCGGACCCGTAGGCGTCGGCACGATCTCGGTAGCTTTGGGAGAGGCGCGTGACACGGTGGAGGACGTGTACGAACCGTATCTCCTACAGAGTGGCCTGATACAGCGCACCAGCCGGGGGCGCATCGCGACCCGTAGAACATACGAGCATCTGGGCATCCCCATGCAAGATGGGGGCTGACGCCCGTTCCACGGGTTACGCGGGTTGCCTGCCGGCGGGACCGGTTGTACTCTTCTCCGGCGGGAGTTCGGGCTAGAGGAGAGTGGGGTTTATCGTAACCACGGCGTTGGTGGGAGTCCTGATCGTGGCGTCGTGCGTGGCTGTCGCGGTGGCCGGATTGTCGTTGGCTCACAGGCTGATTCCCGTGAACGTTCGGCGTACGAACCTCGTCGCCGTCGGCGCTATATACGCCGCCGTCTACGTGATGTTTGGCGTGACGCTTGGTTTCTCGCTGTTGCTGGTGTGGCAGGAGTATGGGGCGGCCCGGCAGACGGCGGAGACCGAGGCCGCCGCCGTGGAGGAGGTGTATCGTCTCGCCGAACGGTTTCCGGAGCCCGACAGGAGCAGGGTCCGGGACGCCGCCGTCTCCTACGTCCGGGCCGTGGTGGAAGAGGAATGGCCCGCGATGGAGAAGGGCCAGTCCAGTACCCGCGCCGGGGCGCTGGCAGATGATCTCCGGGAGAGCGTTCAGGGTCTCGACCCGCGCACACCGGCGGAGGAGGGCATCTACTCCGCCAGCCTGACAAATGTGGACGACCTGGGCGAGGCACGGGCGCTGCGGCTGCTGGACATCCGCGAGGGATTGCCGCCCCTTCTGTGGATGGTCCTCGCCGTCG
>JBPCLT010000142.1:0-7518 GCA_051003015.1 Rubrobacteraceae bacterium
CTGGACTCCGGTAAATATCTCACCTCCCAAAGAGCGCAGGTGCGATGCGAGGGCGTCGGCTATCTTCTGTGATCCACCCTTCGGGAGCGGCCAGCCGACGGCGTGTCCCAGAACGCCAAGGACGAGCCCGAACATCGCGCTCGGGCGCTCCTCCATCGGCAGAAAGGAGTGCGCGGCGTTGCCGGCGAAAAGCCCCTTCGCCTTCTCGCCCTCGAAGTAGCTTTCGGCGAAGGCGCGGGCGGGGCGCGAGGCGCGCAGCGCGGAGGCCGAGAGAGCGAGCGGGTGGCGGATGAGGTTCGGCTTGCCGAGCAAGGTGGCGATGATCCTGTCAACGTCCGGCGAGACGCGCATGAGACGCCGGTACGCCGGGGCATCGGGGCCGAGCGCATCCGCGGTCTCGTCAACCGAGCGTTCGAGGATCGCCGCCGGGCCGTCGTCGAAGGGGTGGGCGAGGGGAGCGGGTGGGTGGATCCACTCCAGCCCGTGCTCCGCGAGCGGGAGCGACCGGAAAAAGGGCGATGCGTAGCCGAGCGGGTGGATGGCCGATCCCAGGTCGTGGACGAAGCCGGGCAACGTCAGCTCGCCGGAGCGGGCCCCGCCACCGATGGTCTCCTCGGCTTCGAGTACGGCGACGGAACGCCCGTTGCGGGCAAGCTCGATGGCGGCGGAGAGACCGTTCGGGCCAGCCCCGACGACGACCGCGTCGTAGATATTCCCGCTCATGACGCGGATTCTACCGGCGCCGGCCGTCGTGCGCCGCCGATTCTTTCACCGGCGTTTCCGGGCGCCGCGCCAGCGGAGGGGGGCGGTGACCATGTGCAGGGCGGAGCGGATGCCAGCGTTGTGCCAGACGTTCCTGTAGTGTCGCCACTGGAGCTTCGGGTCCACGCAGACCAGGTTCGTCTCGACGGGCTCGCGCGCCCCGAAGTGCGCCGCCAGGTTCCGCAGCGTCTCCTGCCACATCTCGTCCTCCATCTTGTGCCCGCCCATGCGCAGGCCCACCTCGTAGAGGGGGTCGTTGGCGCGCATCAAGACCTGAGCCTGCGCGATGGTGGCATCGTTTTCCTCGAAGGAGGAGAAGGTGATCCAACCGGAAAAAGGATGACCCTCGGGCGTCATGAGAGTAAAGGATTCATCGTCGGCGTAGAGGACCATAACGCCGGTCGAGAGCTTCACGCCGCCGGGGAGCGAACCGCTGATAAGAGCCACCTCGCCGGGGGTAATGCCCGCGAGCGGCGCATAGAAGACGTTCCCCTCGGGCCAGAAGTCCTTGTAGTTCTCCTTCCAGGTCTTTATGACCTCGGCCGGCGAGGCGGCTACTCCTCCAAGCCGGACCCTGTACGTCTTCTGCCACATCTTGCCAAAGCCCTGCATTGGGCCGACGGCTCGCCGTCCCTCGACGTTGATGTTCGTGGCGCCCTCGGCCACGCCGGAGACCTTCAGCGTCTCGGCGTAACGCGCCCAGTAGGCGGCGTCGCGCGGTTCCTTCTGCTCTGGTTGTGGGGTTCGTTCCGTCATCGTTCCTCCCTTCGGTTGGAGCCGACCATCTCTCAGACGCTCGCCGCCTTCACGGCGTCATCTTCGGAGTCGTGGATGGCTATGGCGTCGTCCAGGCGCGTA
Organism: Rubrobacteraceae bacterium; assembly: GCA_051003015.1. GTDB lineage: Bacteria > Actinomycetota > Rubrobacteria > Rubrobacterales > Rubrobacteraceae > JACDGB01. The sequence continues at coordinate 1,621 of JBPCLT010000142.1, forward strand.
ATCTGGAAGATGCTCTGGTAGTGGTCGGAGAGGCCGTAGATCAAGAGCTTCTGCCTCTCGCGGTTGACGCGGATGAGCAACGTGACCAACAGCCCGATGCCGCTACTGTTCATGTACTCTAGCCCCTCGAAGTTCATGACTATGCCGCGTACCCCGCCCTCGCTCGCCTGGCCGTAGGCGTCCATCAAGACACCCTCGGCGAAGGCCGTCAGCTCGCCCTTCACGTCCACGACGCTCACCTTCGCGCTCACCCTCCGAACGTCCATCGTTATCTGTGCCTGAGGCATCTCGCTCCTCCTCGTCCGCTTTATTTCCCTTATCCCTTCGAACTCGCCGCGCAGCGCGTGGAGCGTGCCGGGCAAGTCCTTCGTTTCCGCGTTCATGCAGTCACGCCTCTCACGTCGCCGAGGCTTCGGAGAGGGCGCTTACCCGATCCGGGTAGACGCCCATGAAGTCCGAGAGACGGGTTATGTTGAAGATCTCCACGTAGTGGTCGGAGAGGTTGCAGGCCACGAGGCGGCGCTTCGAGGCGCGAGCCTTCGCCAGCAGACCCACGATCAGGGCGATGCCCGTGGAGTTGATGTAGTCAACCCCCTCGAAGTCGAGCAGGACCGTCTCCGGGTTCCCCGCCTCGGCCTCCTCGTAGGCGGCGGCCAGGGCTTCTTCGGCGAAGCCGTCTATCTCGCCGCGGAGCTCGATCACGGCCACCCCGGCCTCCCTACGGACCTCGGCTTCCAGATATTTAGCCGGCATCTTCGCCTCCTTTCGGTGCTTCATCCAGGTGCATGATCAGTTCCACGGTATGGTGATCCCGGTCTCCGGTTATGTTCATCTCGTCCACCATGTTCCGGATCAAGAACAAACCCCATCCCCGCGGCGTCTGCAAGCCTTCCAGCTTGGCCGATAGGTCAGGGACCTCCGGATCGGGGACCGGCACCGGACTCCCGCCCAGGTCGGTGATGCGGATCAATAGCTCCTGACCAGAAGCGAGCACCTCCACCACGACCGGAACCTCGGCACGGTACTCGTTGCCGTGCTCCATGGCGTTCATCGTCGCCTCGGCCACAGCGGTCTTCAGGCGCTCCATGCGCTGCTCGGAGAGACCCAAGCTCTCCACCGCTGCCGCCACCTCCCCGGCTACCCGGCGCTCGTTGCCGGGCTCGGAAGGCAGGCTAAACTCCGCCAGGACGCGCCGGCCACCGTCGAGGTGTCCGGATCTCCCGGATGCCGTCACGATGCCTCCGATCTCTGGAGCGTCACCAGCGTGATGTCGTCCTCTTGCTCCCAGCCTTCACCGGTGAACCGGCGCAGCTCCGAGAGGAGGAAGTCCACCAACGTCGCGCCGCCGGGATGCGCCCCCACGAAGCCTTGCAGGCGCGGGAAGCCAAACATCTCGCGGCGCGGATCGTGGGCCTCGACCAGGCCGTCGCTGTAGAAGAGCACGGATTCGCCCGGCTTCAAGAAAACCTCCTTCTCCTCGTAGCCCATACCCGGCATCAGGCCCAGGGGCATGCCCGTGGCCCGGAGTTCCTTCGCCCCGCCCTCGTGCTTCATGTAGGGCAGGTCGTGGCCGGCGTTGGCGTAGTGGAGGCGGCCGGTCTCCCGGTCCAGAATAGCGTACAGACAGGTGACGAACATGTTGGGCGGGATGTCCGGGTAGAGCACGTCGTTGACCCTTTCGAGCACCTCGCCCGGCGAGTCTATCCGCCCGGCGACGGCGCGCAGCAACGTGCGGGTGGTCGCCATCACCAGCGCCGCGGGAACGCCCTTGTCCGTCACGTCCCCGACCACGAGGCCCAGGCGCCCGTCATCCAGTTCCAGGAAGTCGTAGAAGTCCCCACCGACCTCGCGGGCTGGCTGGTAATGGGCCGCCAACTCGTAGCCCGGCGTATCGGGCAGGGACTTCGGCAGGAGGGTCTGCTGGATCAGGCGCGCCACCCTGAGCTCCTGCTCGATGCGCTCCCGCTCCTGCGCCTCCTGCTTCTGCTGCCTCACCAACTGCGCCACCCGCACCGCCGGGGCCGTCTGCGACGCGAGGTCGCTAAGGAGCTTCCTGTCGTCGGCGGAATACTCTTGCTGCGAGAGGCGCGGGCCGAGGTTGAGGAGCCCGATCAGCTCACCCTGGCTCACCAGCGGCACGACCACCTTCACGTCCGCCGCCTTCATCGCCCGCAAGGCCGGGGAGTCAAGGTTCAGCTTCTCCACCTCCACCACCCCGGAGACGCTGGCCAGGTAGGCCAGGATCGGGTCGTCCGGCGCTATCTCGATTTGCGGAGCCTCCGGTATCGCCCGCTCCTCCGCGACCTCGACTGCGGCCTCCGGCGTCCCCGGCTTGCCACCATCACGCCGGAACATGTTCCTGAAGAAACCGCCGCTCTGCGTCTGCTCTGTCTGCCGTGTCGTCATTTGATCCCCATTCTAGGTAGCCACCGTCTCCCAGGCGTTACGAAAAGCGTTACGAAACCTCCCGTCAAAAAATATCGTCCTAATTATCTATCCTCCCTTCTCCCGCAGCCACAACGATACGAATTCCGGCTGCACCGTCTCCCGCACGACGCCGATGAGGTCGTCGTTCAGCAAATCCGGGTCCACCTCGTCGCGCAACCTCGCCGAAAACGCTTCCAGCACCATCGCCGCATCGTACTTCTTGCGATAGAAGCGGCGATCCACGAACGCCTGAAGGCGCCGGCGCAGGGGATTGAAGAGCGCGGCTATGACCAGCGTGGACGCCACGACGGCGAGTTGCGGTTGCTGTTCCTGCCCGGTGAGCAGGCGGAACGCCGTCTGGGTGGCTGCCACGCCCCCGAGGTAGACCACAACCAGTGTTGCCGTGAGGACGGCATAGACAAGGGTGCGGTTGATGATCACATCTATGTCGTAGAGTCGGTGCCTCAGTATGGCGACACCCAACGCCGCATAGAGGCCCGTGTTGGTCGCGGCCTCTAGCAGGTTCCACAACGCGCCGCCGAGCAGCCGGTCGAGGCCCAGCGACAACCCGACAAAATTGGAGGCGGCTAGTACGGCGGCCAACGCGAACCATTTCAGCTGCTGGCGCTCCACCCCGCTCGCCCGACGATACCGGACCACGAGCGAGAGCGCCGACAGGACAAAGGCGATGAAGATCATGGATGCCGCGGACACGGTTACGATGGCGACCGTCCCCCCGGCTTGATCCGGGCTGTCGAAGAGGAGGTTGAGGGCCAGGACCACCGTCCCAGATATGGCCGCGACCCAGGCCAACAAACGCCACCGGCGCGACGGCAGCCGCCCCGTGGGGAACAGAAGCAAGAGGAAGGGCGCGAGGGCAAGCGCCACCGGCCCTCCCAGGTCCAGAAGGTGGGAGATGGTCCGGGGAGCCAGAAGCGATCCCGGCTCCACCACCAGCGCGTAGGCGGCGTAAGCTTCCGCCAAGCGCTGAAGGGTGAGGCCCAGCGCGAAGCCGAGCCACAGCCATCCGTATGGATTGCGGGGACGGCGCGAGGCGATGAGGCCGCCGAGGATGGGTGCTCCGATGACCCCCACCAGGGAGACGGCCTGATCCCGCCACGGTGTCCATCCTCCTGGCAACGGCGTGGACCAGCCGAGGATGATGAGCAACAGGGTCAGCGAGATCAGAGCCAGGGCTACCCCGCACACCGACCATGCGATCCGGGTCAAGGCTCGGGCGCTCAACGGCTTGCCTCGCGTCTTTCCCGCCCTCCCAGGTCCGACGTTGGCCGCAACCACAGTGACGCATGAGCGGGCCGCACCGTCGCCCGAACCACGGATACCACCTCCGCGCTCAAGCCGTCCAGGTCCGTCTCGTCGCGCAACTTCGCCGAGAACGCTTCGAGCGTCTTGCGGGCGTCGTAATTGTCGCGGTAGAAGCGGCGGTCTATGAAGCCTTGTATGCGTCTCCTGAACGGGTTGAAGAGCGCGGCGATGGCGAGCGTCGAAGCGACGATCACTAGTTGGGAACTCCCACCGGTGAGGGCCCGGAAGACGTACTGCAAGGAGACGACGCTTCCCACGTAGACGAGGGCGAGCGTGACGGTCAGCGAAGCGTAGACGAGGGTGCGATTGATTATCACGTCTATGTCGTAGAGGCGGTATTTGAGCATGGCTATCCCGGTGGCGGCGGGGATGGTGCTCGCCGCCGACAGGAAGAGGACCGGCCAGACCCAACCGAACCCGGAGGACGCGGGAAGAGTCCACAAGACCGGCCCGGTTGCGAACGCGGCGCAGCAGATGGCTCCTGCAAAGGCGAACCACTTCAGTTGCTGGCGCTCGTCTCCATGCGACCGGCGCAGGCGAATCACCAGTGACACCGCGCCGGCCACGGCGACCGCGAGCGTCAGGAAGATGCCGGAGATCCCAAGCGCTTCGAGTAATGCGCCAGCGCCCTGTATGCCGAAGGGGTTGGAGATGTCGAGGAGCGAGGTGTCTATCGGCCCAGGTTTGAAGGCGAAAGCGAGGATCAGGGCGACGGCGATGAGGTTCAGCCACACGAAGGGCCGCCAGCGGGGCGAGAGCGGCCGTCCGTCGGGGAAGAGCAGGAGGACGAGGGCGAACAGGGCGAAGGTTATCGGGCCGCCGAGCAACCCAGAGAGCCAGGCCATCCCCTCTCCTCCAGGAAGCGAGTCCGGCCGGGTCACCAGGGCGTACACAGCGTACCCCTCGCTCGTGGTCGTCAACGTGCCAAAAAGGCCCAGGGCGCAGAAGGTCCAGCCGACCGCGTTTCGGGGCCGCCGGGAGGCGACGAGAGCGCCGACCGTGGCGAACGACATGAACAGCAGCAAGAACAAGACATCGAGAACCGGCGCCGGGGAGGAAGCGTTCGAGAACCCGAACGCCACGCCCACGGCGGCGGACGCCAGCGAGAGCGTCCACAGCGACCATGCGAGCCGGCGGCCCTTGTTCACGACACGGGCTCCACGGTCATCGGGAGGCCGCCGCGCGGGCGTAGGGTGACCGTCGGCTGAGGTTCCACCGGATGATCCACGGCGAGCCGGAGACGGTAGCGTTGCATGACGGTCGCCAGGATCAGGTGCGCCTCCATCAGCGCCATGCCCTTGCCGATGCACTGCCTGGGGCCGCCGCCGAACGGGAAGTAAGCGTAACGCGGACGGGTAGAAACCTTCTCTGGGGAGAAGCGGCCGGGATCGAAGTTTTCGGGGTCTTCCCAGAGGGTTGGGAGCCGGTGGGTGACGTAGGGGCTGATGATGACGTGACCGCCAGCCGGGATGCGGTGGCCGAGGATCTCATCCTCCTCGAGGGCCTGGCGGTCGGTGATCCAGGCCGGAGGATACAGTCGCATGGCCTCCTCGATGACCATACGTGAATATGGCAAACGCGGCAGGTCGGCGACCTCCGGCACTGCGCCGTCAAGGACTTCGTCCAGCTCGGCCCGCAGACACTCCGAGGCTTCGGGGTTTTTCGCGAGCAGGTAGAAGGTCCACGTCAGGGCATTGGCGGTGGTGTCATGGCCGGCTATGAAGAGGGTGATGACCTCGTCCCTGAGTTGCCGGTCGCTCATGGCCGCGCCGGTTTCCTCGTCGCGAGCCCCCATCAGCATCGAGAGCAGATCGTCGCCCTCTTCCCCATCGCGCCGCCTCTGTTCGATGATGCCGTACACTGCGCGGTCGAGCGTGCGGATAGCTTGGCGCATGCGCCGGTTTCGGGGGGTGGGCACGCTTATGGGCGGATAGAACGGCACCTGGAAGCGGTGGTTGATCTCCGCGAGCAGCGTGCTCACGGCCCGCGCGATGGCCTCCGGCTCCTCCCCTACGTGTGCGTGGAACAGGGCGTCCGTGGCAACGTCCAGCGTCAGGCGCGTCATCTCAGCCGCCGCGTCTATGCGATGGTCCCAGCGGTCCAGCATCGAGAGCGCCGCGTCAGTCATCAGCTCGCCGAAGGCGG
>JBPCLT010000143.1:0-7101 GCA_051003015.1 Rubrobacteraceae bacterium
TCGGCACCGACACCGAGAAGGTCCTCGCCGCCTCTTCCCTCGGTATCCCGCGGTCCACCGCGGTCCACCGCGGCGAGCACCCTGATCCTGAGGTCCTTCGAGTAAGATTTCATGCCTGAAGCCTAGCATCGGATCAATACTTACGCTAACTGCTGTAAACCCCGCAAAGCGCCGGTCAGCTCGCCGGCTGTCGTATCCATCCGCTCCAGGTAATCGGAGAACTCCCGCAAAATCTCCTCCGGCTCCCGCACGAAGCTCGCCGTGCCGACCTGCACCACCGTCGCGCCCGCCAGCATGAACTCAGCCACGTCCGTTCCGCCCGCTACGCCCCCACTCGCGATGACCGGGATACTCACGGCCCGCGACACGTCGTGGACCGCGCGCAACGCCACGGGCTTTATGGCGGGGCCGGAGAGCCCACCACGCACGAGAACACTCTGCGTGTTGGGGTCTATGGTGAGCGCGGGGATGGTGTTTATGACGGTCAAGGCGTCGGCGCCCGCCCCTTCCGCCGCGAGCGAGTTCGCCACAACGCCTTCGTTGGTCAGCTTGGCGAAGAGTGGTTTGTCGATGGCGGCGCGGCAAGCCTCGATCACCTCCTCCACCGACGCCGGGCCCGCGCAGAACGTCAGGCCGCCATGCTCGACGTTCGGACACGACAGGTTGAGCTCGACAGCGGAGATGCGAGAGTCCCCGGATAGGCGTTCGCAGAGGGCGGCGAACTCGTCCACCGTGTCCCCCGCCACTGATACGAATATGGGCACCCCGAGGTCGAAGTCGTCCAGTCCTTCGAGGAACTTCTCGACGCCGGGGTTCTGGAGGCCGATGGAGTTAACCATCCCGGCCGGGGTCTCGGCGATGCGTGGCGGCGGGTTACCCGCCCGCTCCTTCGGGGTCGTGGTCTTCGGCAGGATCGCGCCGTACACTCCCTCGACCTCGCCGAGCGCCTCCTTCGCCATCGTCCCGGAAGCCGGGATGAGCGGGGTTTCGAGCGCGATGCCGCATAGCTCGACCGCCAGTTTCTCCCGCGCCGTCTTCTCACGCACTACCACGCCAGAACCTCAGCGTCGAAGACGGGGCCTTCGATGCACGAGCGGACGTATCCGCCATCGCGCACCGGGACCACGCAACCATTGCACGAGCCATTGCCACAGCCCATCCTCTCCTCCACGGAGAGCTGGCAGAAGGCGTTCTCACCGGCCGCGCGCTTCACCGCCGCCAGCATGGGGTTCGGGCCGCAGGCGTAGACTGCTGCGTAGCGGTCGAGGTCCGGCGCGGCATCCAGAACAGTGCCCCGGACACCAGACGAACCATCCACCGTCGCCACCTCCGCGCCAGGAAACTCGTGGGCGACATCGGAATACTGGGCGTCAGCGAAACCGAGGAACACGTCGTAGGGAATACTCATGCTTTCCAGACGGCGGCTGAGGACCTTGAGCGGGGCGACGCCGATGCCGCCGCCGAGGAGGGCGACCGGTCCTCCCGCGCCGTTCACGCGGAAACCCCTCCCAAGAGGAGCAGTGACCTCTATCTTGTCCGGGGAATCGTCCAGCAGCGCTGTCCCCCGGCCGCGTACCTCGAACAGAAGGCTCGCAGTCTCGACGTCGTGGTCGTGGAAGGAGAAAGGCCGGGCCAGAAACGGATCGAAGGTGACTGGATAACCGGCCACCCGCGCCATGACGAATTGCCCCGGCTCCACCGGGCCGTTCCAACGATAATGGAGCAGAGTGTAGCCGCCGATCTCCTCGCGGGCCTCGACCTTCACGGGATGGAACTTCACGCTTTAGCCCCGAGGAGTCGCTGCAAGGGGTTCACGCGCTGCATGCCGCCCCGGATGGTGGATTCCATGCCCTGTACGGCTGCTGCCGCCCCGGCGAGGGTCGTTATGCAGGGGACGCCGTGCATGAGGGCTTTCCGGCGGATCAGGTATCCATCCGTGCGCGCCCCACGGCCCCACGGCGTGTTGACTATGAGGTCCACCCCGCCCTCTTCGATGAGACCGAGCACATCCTCTCCAAGCTCCCCGATCTTGGGGACCACAGCGACCGGAAGACCGTTGTTCTTCAGAACCTCAGCCGTGCCCTCGCTCGCGGCAAGCTCGAAGCCGAGGTCGGCGAAGGCGCGCGCGATCAGGACCACCGCCCGCTTGTCGCGGTTGGAGACGGAGATGTAAACCCTCCCCGAGATCGGCAGCGTCAGACCGGCGGCGGTGAGGGCTTTGGCGAACGCGCCGCCGAAAGAGCGGTCAATCCCCATCGCCTCCCCCGTCGAGCGCATCTCAGGGCCGAGCAAAGGGTCCACGTCGGCGAAGCGGTCGAACGGGAGGACCGGCGCATTGACGCTGAAGTGACCGTTGGTAGCCGCGCCGAGCCGCATGTCCCTGAGCTTCTCTCCGAGCAGCACCCGCGTCGCCACCTTCGCCAGCGGGACGCCGGTCGCCTTGCTGATGAACGGCACGGTGCGCGAGGCGCGCGGGTTGCACTCGATCACCATCACGTCGTCGCCGCGCACCACGAACTGCACGTTCATAAGGCCGACGACGCCCACGGCGAGCGCAAGTCGCCTCGTGTACTCCTCGACGCGCTCCAGCAATGCGCGGTGGATGGTGATCGGAGGCGTCACGCACGAGGAGTCTCCCGAATGCACCCCAGCCTCCTCGATGTGCTCCATGATCCCACCTACGTAAACGTCCGCCCCATCGCACACGGCGTCCACGTCAACCTCGACGTAATCTTCCATGAACTTGTCCAAGAGGGTCGGGTGGTCCGGGCTGGTGTCCGCGCCGGCGCTGAGGTACAGGTCGAGGTCTTCGTCGTTGTAGGCGATCTCCATCCTCCGCCCGCCGAGCACGTACGATGGCCGGACGACCACGGGGTAGCCGAGTTCTCGGGCGACCCGTCTCGCCTCGTCGGCGGTGAATGCCGTCCCGAATCGGGGGTGCGGGATGCCGAGGTCCGAGAGTAGCCGCCCGAACCGGGAGCGGTCCTCCGCTAGGTCTATGGCGTCCGGGGAGGTACCGAGTATCTTCGCCCCTGCCTTCTCCAGCTCGCGGGCCAGCTTCAGCGGACTCTGGCCGCCGAACTGGAGGATCACGCCTTCAGGCCGCTCACGCCGGATGACCTCTAGCGCGTGCTCCGCCGAGAGCGGCTCGAAGTACAGGCGCGTAGAGGTATCGTAGTCGGTAGAGACGGTCTCCGGGTTGGAGTTGACCATCACGGCGTCGTAGCCGGCATCCTTGATAGCGTAGCTCGCGTGGACGCAGGCGTAGTCGAACTCCACGCCCTGCCCGATGCGGTTGGGTCCGCTCCCCAGGACGACGACGGAAGGGTTGTCCCCGCGCTCGACCTCGTCCTCGGTCTCGTAGGTCGAGTAGTAGTACGGGGTGCGGGCGGGGAACTCTCCGGCGCAAGTGTCCACGGACTTGTACGTCGGGCTCACGCCGAGAGCGCGCCGGACGCCGCGAACGACTTCCGTTGAAGTCCCGGTCGCGGCGGCGAGGGCTTCGTCCGGGAGACCGATCTTCTTTGCCTCAAGCAACGCTTCGCGGCTCCATTCGCCAGAAGACAATGAGCCTTCGGAGGCCACTATTCGGGCTACGGATGCGATGAAGAACGGGTCTATGCGGGTGCGGGCGAAGATCTCCGGTATGTCCATCCCGGCGCGCAGGGCGTCGAAGATGGCGAAGATCCTGTACGCGCTCGCCTCATCGAGGTTCGGTATCACGTCCTGGGCATCAACCTCCAGTGAAGCCATAGCCTTGAGTAGGCTCTCGGTGAACGTCCGGCCTATCGCCATGACCTCGCCGACGGAGTGCATTCTGGTGGTCAGGCGCGGGGCGGCGGCGGGAAATTTCTCGAAGGCGAAGCGTGGGATCTTGGTGACCACGTAGTCTAGCGCCGGCTCGAATGAGGCGGGGGTGGCGCGGGTTATGTCGTTGGGGATCTCATCCAGCGTGTACCCGACCGCGAGCTTGGCCGCGATCTTGGCTATCGGAAAACCCGTAGCCTTGCTCGCCAGCGCACTCGACCGCGAGACGCGCGGGTTCATCTCGATCACGTAGAAGTCGTCGCTCTCCGGGTCCACCGCGAACTGGATGTTCGATCCGCCCGTTGACACCCCGATCTCTCGTATTATGCGGAGAGAAGCGGTGCGGAGGGTCTGGTACTGGCGGTCTGAGAGGGTCTGGGCAGGCGCGACGGTTATGGAGTCGCCGGTGTGGACGCCCATCGGGTCAACGTTCTCGATGGAGCAGACGACGACCACGTTATCGGCGAGGTCGCGCATCACCTCCAGCTCGAACTCCTTCCAACCGGCGACGCTCCGCTCGACGAGGACACTCCCGACGGGGCTGGCGTCGAGACCGTCGCTGACGGCGCGCCGTAGCTCGGCGCGGTCGCGGGCAACGGAGCCGCCCTTGCCTCCCAGGGTGAAGCTGGGACGGATGATGAGCGGGAAGCCGACCCTATCGGCCAGCTCCTCGGCGGCGGCGAGGCCGCGCACCGTGCGGCTCTCGGGGATGCGGAGCCCGATGCGACCCATCGCCTCGCTAAAGAGCTGGCGGTCCTCCGCCTTGTGGATGGACCCGACCGAAGCACCGAGCAACTCGACCCCGAACTCTTCGAGGACGCCGGCTTCGTGCAGTTCGATGGCGAGGTTCAGGGCGGTCTGTCCGCCTAAAGTCGGGAGGAGGGCGTCGGGGCGTTCGCGCCGGATTATTTCGGCTACCGTCTCAACCGTGAGGGGCTCGACGTAGGTGGCGTCGGCTACCTCGGGGTCGGTCATGATGGTCGCGGGGTTGGAGTTTACGAGTATGACGCGGTATCCCTCGTCGCGCAGGGCGCGGCACGCCTGGGTGCCGGAGTAGTCGAACTCGGCGGCCTGGCCGATCACGATAGGACCGGAGCCGATTATCAGGATGCTGCTTATGTCGTCGCGTCGCGGCAAAACTCTAGGAGGACTTTGGAGGAGTCATTCGGACACGACCACCATATCGCGTTCGCTTGCGATCTCGCCTACCTCACCGGAGCCGACCGGACCCGAGGAGCTCGCCGTGACAACCGCGCGCAACACCCTATCCCAGCCTCCCGGCGCGTTCACGTTGAGCACCCGGACAGGCTGGTCGCTCGGATTGGAAAAGGTGTGAACTACCCCCGGAGGGAAGCAGGCGAAAGAGCCCGACGGCGCTGTCTCGGTGCGACCGCCGATGCGCAAGGTGAGCTCGCCTTCGAGCACGTAGAAGGCGTCGCAGAGCTGCTCGTGGTAGTGAGGAGGCGGGCCTTCCGCGCCAGCAGCCAGCCTGTGCTCGACAACAGTGAAGGCGCCGTCCGTGGCATCGCCCGACGCCAGGATGAGCGTGATGTCGCCATCGCCATAATCCAATACCTCACCCTCTTCGGGTCGGAGGAACACCGCCGGGAGAGACCCGGTGTCGGCACGTTCCCCCTTTGGGCGGCCTGCATCGCTCAAGCTCAAGTTCCTTTCACTCGATGATCCAAGAATTCCAAAACATCTTCTCAGGCAATGACGTTCTCCGAGACGCTCTCGACGAACTCGTCGAACAGGTAGCCCGAGTCACGCGGACCGGGGCTGGACTCGGGATGGTACTGCACGCTCCAGGCGCGCTGCTCCGGGCTCCACAGGCCCTCGACTGTGCCGTCGTAGAGGTTGCGGTGCGTCAACTCCACCTCGTCGGGCAAACTTTCTTCCCGGACGGCGAAGCCGTGGTTCTGGGAGGTGATCTCGATTCGCCCCGTCCGCAGGTTTCGCACGGGATGGTTGGCGCCGTGGTGGCCGAAGGGCATCTTGTACGTCTCGCAGTCGAGGGCGATCCCGAGTAGCTGGTGTCCCAGGCAGATCCCAAACACCGGGATCTCTCCCAGCAACGGTCGCAATGTATCCACGGCATCCTCCAACGCCGCCGGATCTCCCGGCCCGTTGGAGAGGAAGATCCCATCCGGCTCAGAAGCCAGTATCTCCTCCGCGCTCGTGGAACCAAGCATGGCGAGGACCGACGCGCCGCGATTTCTCAACTCCTTGTAAATTGAGCCCTTCACGCCGTAGTCGAGGGCCGTGATGCGGCAGCGTTCCTCGCCGATGGCCGGCATGAAGGTTGGCTCGGTGATATCTGAGCTGGTGGAGGCGAGGTCGAGGCCGACCATCGAGGGATGGGCGTTGGCTCTTTCACGCAGGACCTTCGGGTCGTGCTCGACGGTGGAGATGACGCCGCGCATCGCGCCCTTGTCCCGCAGGTGACGGGTGAGGGCGCGGGTGTCCAGGCCCTCTATGCCCATCACGCCGTTCTCGGAGAGGAGGGCGGCCAGGGAGCGTTCGCTGGCCCAGTTGCTGTGATGCGGGGTGTATTCGCGTACCAGGACGGCTGCGGCCTGAACCTTTTGGGACTCTTCTTCGCCCGGTATCACACCGTAGTTCCCGATGAGCGGGTAGGTGAAGAGCAGGATCTGACCCCGGTAAGACGGGTCGGTGAGGGTCTCCTGATAGCCGACCATGCTGGTCGTGAAGACGACCTCCCCGGCGACCTCACCATCCCCGGCGAAGGTCCAGCCTTCGAAGACGGCCCCGTCCTCGAGGACCACCGTCGCCCGGCTACGCCCGTACTCCAAATCGCGCTCCCATCTTGTCGTACACAAGCTCTCCACCAACTATAGTACCCAAGATCCGGCCCGTCAGGTTTTTCCCCAGATACGGCGAGTTCCACGACCGGCTGGACAATGACTCCCGGCCAACCGTCCATCCCTCCGAGAGATCCGCCAATATCAGGTCAGCCGGCTCTCCCACCGCCAGGCTCCCGCCCTCCCCGACCCACCGACCAGGAGCGCACGACATCGCCTCGATCAGTCCAGATAGCGGGAGTTTTCCGGTCAAGACGAGTTCCGTGTGCAGCGCGGCGAAGGCCGTCTCGTGGCCGAGAAAGCCGGACGCGGCCTCCTCCAGCGGAAGTTCCTTCTCCTCGGAGGCGTGCGGCGCGTGGTCCGTCGCCACGAAGTCCAGCGTGCCGTCTCGCAGTGCATCCGTGACAGCATCGCGGTCGTCCGCCGGGCGGAGTGGTGGGTTGACCCGGTACGTTCCGTCGAGAGTGGAGAT
>JBPCLT010000144.1:0-7232 GCA_051003015.1 Rubrobacteraceae bacterium
CCGGTTCGGGGCGCACCAGGGTCGAGGTCCAGATGAACTACTGGGACCCGCCGGGCGGGAAGACCGGTGAGATCGCCTCGCGGGTCGTCTCCAACCCGCAGGTGATGATGCAGCAGGACCTCCAGAACTTCAAAGAGATCATGGAGGGCACCGCGACGGAAGAGGAGATCCAACAGCGTCCCGCCGTCGCCACCGCCCAGAGCAGCGTTGTGGCGTTCCTGACCTCCGGTACCGGCCTGCTACTTCTCGGTGGCGGCCTGCTCCTCTGGCTGCTCCTCCGCCGGAGCGGCAACTCCAGGAAGAAGTCCCGCATCATCTTCGAGTTTTAACAGACACCGTAGCAGAACGGATGCAGCGAAACGGGGCGCCCCGGCGTCCCGTTTCCTGTGTCTAAACCAACTCGTCCACCTTCGCCGCGAAGACGAAGTCGCTCTCGGTGAGGCCGTCTATCTTGTGGGTGAAGACCGTGACCTCGGCCTTGCCCCAGCCGAAGGTGATGTCGGGATGATGGCCCTGCTCCTCGGCCATCTCGCCCACCCGGTTTACGAAGTCCAGCGTCTCCCGGAAGTTCCGGAACCGGAACTCCTTCCTCAAGTGATGCTCCCGGACGACCTCCCATTCCGGGACCTGACCGGAAAGCCCTTCCAGCTCCGCGCCCTTCAGCGGCGGTGTGTCTCCCCGGCACGGCACACAGGTCTTGCTTGCGAGTTCGGTCATGGATGCACTCCTTTCTATCCCGCGCGTAGACACCATTCCGAGGATTCTGTACGGTAGCAATCCCGCAGACGGCACGGATGATGCGGACAGGCATGAGACGGTGCCGCGCTCGGGGGCTACCGCGGGTGGTCGGTCAGGAGGTTTTCGAGCGTGGACGTCGCCGTGAGATCCCAGCGGTAGGTGCCGGTCAGGGTGATGTGCTCCCACCCGAGCGTCGCCAAATACTCCCCCACGGGGCCCTCGACCACCCGCAACCTCCGCGCCCCATCCTGCGCCATCTGACCTCCGAATCTTTTCCGTTACGAGTTTTCGACCGTCATTGTGCACGTTTTTGGCTCCTTCGGCCACCTTTCGAACCGAAACTCGCGCCGGAAAGGTAATTCTGGTGCGAGTTCTTGGCAAGCGTCGGTACCTACGCCTTCCCGGCCGGCGAGATCGTCCCAGACAAGACACAAAATGGCCGGTCTCGACGATTTTTGACGTGCGATTTCGCCGGAATCATCCGTTCCTCTCGATACGTTCTCTTGGTTGCCTTCATTCCTTGTTCCGATACAGATACATCGTGATCGGGGCGAAGACGGCAATCAGTGCGGCGCATGCGACCAGTAGCCAGCCGATCTCCCCTATCAACACGGTCTCCGACATCAGGCCGCGGACCGCGGTCACCAGGTGGGTGATCGGGTTGAAGCCGACGGCAGTCTCCAGCCATAAGGGCATGGTCTTAGGTTCCACGAAGATGTTGCTGGCGAACGTCAGGGGGAACAGGATCATCGTGCTCACCCAAAGTACGGACATCGGGGTACGCAACATAAGCCCGAGCATCGTCCAAATCCACGAGAGGCTGAACGCGAACACTACAAGCAGCAGAACCGACAATAGGACGCCGAGCACGCCCCCTTCGGGACGGAAGCCCAGGACCAGTCCCAGCAGGAGGACTATGGTCGAGGCCAGCGTGTAGCGCGCGGCGTCTCCGAACAGCGCTCCTACTATGACGGACGGCCGCCACACCGGGAGCGACCGGAAGCGGTCGGCGACGCCCTTCGAGATGTCGGTGTTGAGGTTGACCCCGGTGTATGCGGTGATGAGGATCACGGTCTGCACCAGGATGCCCGGGAGGAGGTACTGCAGGTACGCCCCGGTCGAGCCGGCGATGGCGCCGCCCAGCAGGTACGTGAACAACAGCGTGAACAAGATCGGATTGCCCACGGCGTCGAAGAGCTGCTCGGGGACGTGCTTTATCTTGAGCATCGCCCGCCACCCGAACGTGAGCGAAGCGGAGAGCGCGCTCGGGCGCTTCGGTCTCTTGCTGGCCGCGAGCGCCGAGCGAAGCGCGTCCTCGGCTATGGTGTGGGTTGTGTTTGTCGGCGTCGTCATGCGACTTCCTCCTCTTTCTCGTCGGTTTCTTCTTCGGTGGGGTGTCCCGTCAGGGCAAGGAACACTTCGTCGAGGCTCGGCTGTCCGAGCGCGAAATCTGTAACGGCGATGCCGGCGCGGGATAGCTCCGCGAGGGCGTCGGATACCCGCTCGGGTTCGGAGACCCTCGCCAGGAGCGCAACCGGGTCCGAAGGGGTCTCCACCGCGACGCCGAGCGTTTGTGAGAGGGCCCGCTCGGCCTCGGGGCGGGCTTCGGGGTCGCGCAGCCTGACGCGAAGGACCCCGGAACCGACCAAGCCCTTGAGTTCGCCGGGAGTTCCCTCGGCGATGACCTTGCCGTTGTCTATTACGGCGATGCGGTCCGCGAGTTGGTCCGCCTCGTCCAGATACTGCGTGGTCAGGAGCACCGTCGTCCCCTCGGAGGCCAGGGACCGGACGATGTCCCAGACGTGGTTGCGGCTTCTGGGGTCGAGGCCGGTCGTGGGCTCGTCGAGGAAGATGAGGTCCGGCGTGACGACTATGCTCGCCGCGATGTCAAGGCGGCGCCTCATGCCCCCGGAATATGTCTTGACCTGACGAGTAGCGACCTCCGTGAGTCCGAAGGCTTCGAGGAGTTCGCCGGCCCGCACCCTGGCCTCCTTGCGCGAGTAGCCGAGGAGTCGGGCTATAAGGATGAGGTTTTCCTTCCCGGTGAGGTCTTCGTCCACAGAGGCGAACTGCCCGGTGAGGCTCACCCGACTCCGCACCTCGTCGGACTCGGCCACGACGTCGTGGCCGAAGACACGCGCCGTGCCGGAGTCCGGGCGAAGCAGGGTCGCTAGCATGCGGATCGTCGTCGTCCTACCCGCGCCTTTTTGGCCGAGGAAGCCGTAGATCTCCCCTGGTGCGATTTCGAGGTCCACGCCGTCCACGGCTACGTTGTCCCCGAAGCTGTAAACGAGCCCTTCCGCGTCTATCGCGGGCGTCCCATTCCTCGCCGTCGCGCTCCGTCCGGCGCTCTTGACTCTATCAACGTTCATCTTGCTCCTCTCTTTCAGATCGCCGTGCTATACTCTTTTCACTTATCTACTAACGTAAACAATAAATGAATAGCTTAGTAAATAAGATAAACGTAGGGTAAGCGGGATCGCAAAGGATGTCAAGGGTATGTCGAAAAAACGTGAAGAGTTGCTTCGGGAGCTTGAGGAGGAGAGTCGCAAGAGCACGTTGGATGGGGTGTATTTTTTCCAGGCGGTTGCCGAGCGGAGCGGGATGAACCTGACCGACCTGCAGTGTGTAGCCATCCTCACTTCGACGGGTCCGATCACGGCAGGGCAATTGGCGGAGACGATGAGGCTGACGACGGGGGCGGTAACCGGCGTGATCAACCGCATGGAGCGGGCGGGGTACGTGCGACGGGAGAAGGACCCGGGCGACGGGCGGCGGGTCGTCGTGCGGCCCGTCCCGGAGGAGTTGGAGCGCGCGGGGGCGGGTCTCTTCGTTTCGCAGGGGGAGGAGATGGAGGACTTGATGTCGGAGTACGACGACCGGGATCTGGCCCTCTTGCTCGACTTCATGCGGAAGGCAAACACCACCACCAGAGAGGAGATCGCCATGATCCGGGCAGCATCGAGTGGGAACGACGGTGGATTCGCCAGTCCTCTGGGCCGGTTGGAGAGCGGGCGGCTGGTGTTCGCCAACGGAGCCTCCCGGCTCACCCTCCGCGCCGGTTCCGGGATGGACGATCTCTACCAAGCGCGCTTCGAGGGGCCTGCCCCGAAGGTCAACGTGGAAGACGGAGTCGTGACCTTCCGCTATTCCCGGCGCTTCGGCGGGCTCTTCGATTGGCGCAGCCATCCCGGAGAGGTCACGCTGAACGCCGCTGTGCCGTGGGAAGTCGAAGTACGCGGCGGAGCGGCCCAGAACGACGTGGATCTCAGCGGGCTGAATCTGACCTCCTTCGTCCTCAAAGGTGGGATCAGCGACCTCACCCTGACGCTTCCGGAGCCGTCAGAGGTGGTCCCGATACGCTTGTCCGGGGGCGCGAGCAAAGTGGGCATACACCGTCCCGCCGGGGTAGAAGCGCGGCTGAACGTGAAAGGCGGCGCCGCCACTCTGACATTCGACGAGCAGAGCTTCGACGCTGTTGGTGGCAAGGTCCGGCTCCAGAGCCCCGGTTACGACGGGGGCTCCGACCGCTACGAGATCAAGGTCTCCGGCGGCGCCAGCGAGCTTGTTATCCGGTGAGCCAACCGGCCGGGGCCTCGCGCGTCCCCGGGGCCGTGCCCACCGACGGTCAGCGACGCACCGGTTGGCCCATAAGGAGGGAAGGCACGTATGGCCTACGATTTTCGGGTCGGGCCAACCGGTAGGACGACCGCTGGCTCACATTCTCGTAGTACAATCCTCTCGCGATCATGCGATGACCCTTAATTGCTGGAAACATAATCACCCGCTGCCGTACAGAATCCCCGTTTCGGTGTCTTCACCCGTATCCGGCCGCGACGAACTGCTTCTGGTATAGCTCCATCGCGCGCCGGACGGTGTCAATGGCTTCTTCCGGGCCGGACATGCCGCCGACGTTTACCTCTTTGCGCTCCAGCTTCTTGTAGTCCTGGAAAAAGCGTTGCAGTTCGTTCAGGCGGTGTTCGGGCAGCTCGTCGTGGTGCTCGAAGGCCATGTACTCGGGGTCGTCGAGGCTGATGCAGATGATCTTCTCGTCGTTCTCGCCGTCATCCACCATGGGCATCATCCCGATGGGGCGCGCCCGCAGGAGGCTCAGGGGCTGGACCGGCTCCTGCATCATGACCAGCACGTCCAGCGGGTCCTCGTCGTCACCTAAAGTTTGGGGGATGAAGCCGTAGTTGGCCGGGTAGATCACGGACGAGTACAGGATGCGGTCTACTTTCAGGAGGCCGGTGTCCTTGTCCAGCTCGTACTTCACTTTGGACCCTTTGGAGATCTCGACCACCACGTTGAACTCCTCGGGGGCCGCCTCTCCGGGCGACACGTCGTGCCAGGGATGGGTCATCGGGGCTCCTTCCAAATTGACCGGGCCTATCACCGCCCATAAGATGGTCCCCCGTCCGGGAAGCCGGGAAACGTGGATTTCGATGAAAGGCACGAGCATGGAGGATGCGCCCGCCTTCATAGGCGTGGATATCGGGACGACGAGCGTGAAGGCCGTCGCATTCGACTGCGGCGGGAAAACACTGGCGGCGGAGGACCGGGAGTATACGTTGCGTTCTCCGCGCCGGGGTTGGGCCGAGCAAGACCCGGAGGAGATCCTGGGCTCCCTCCTCGATTCCCTGGCCGGCGTGGTGAGTACGTTGAAGGAGCGCGGCCTCCGTATTGGATGCGTGTCTTTTAGCGCGGCGATGCACGGCCTGATGGCCCTCGACGGCGAAGGACGTCCCATCACGCCTTCCATCATCTGGGCCGACAACCGGGCCTCGGAGCAGGCGCGAAAAATTTGGGACCAGATGGACGGCCTCGCCATCCACCGCCGTACGGGAACCCCGATCCACCCGATGTCGCCCCTGGCGAAGCTCCTGTGGTTCCGGGAGGAGGACCCTGACACCTTCGAGGCCGCGGCCCGCTGGGTCTCCGTCAAGGAGTACGTGTTCTTCCGAATGTTCGGGGAGTACGTGGTGGACCATTCCATAGCCTCCGCGACCGGGATATTCGGCCTGGAGAGCCGCGAATGGGACGAGGGCGCCCTCCGCATCGCCGGAGTCTCGCCGGAGAAGCTATCCCGCCCGGTCCCGACCACCCATGTGATGGATGGATTGCGATCCGAATACGCGGAGAGGCTCGGGCTGGACTCCGAAACGCCATTCGTGGTGGGGGCGAACGACGGGGTTCTGGCGAACCTGGGGGTGGGGGCCGTTGACCCTGGGGTGGTCGCGGTCTCCATCGGGACCAGCGGGGCGGTGAGGTCCGTGGTCCACCGGCCGGAGGTCGAGGAGCGGGGGAGGCTCTTCTGCTACGCACTGGACGAGGGCGCGTGGGTGATCGGCGGTCCCATCAACAACGGCGGCATCGCCCTCCGCTGGCTCAGGGACGCCGTGTTCCCGGATCTGGCAAAGACAGCCGAAGGGAAGCGCCCTTACGACCTGATGGGCGAGTTGGCGGGGAAGGTTTCGGCTGGCTCGGATGGTCTCATCTTCCTTCCCTATCTGACCGGGGAACGAGCCCCCCAGTGGAACGCTCACGCACGGGCCACGTTCTTCGGGCTGACGCTCGGGCATGGACGCGGGCATCTGGTCCGGGCCGTGATGGAGGGCGTCGCCTTCCAGATATACGCCGTCGCCCGCGTCCTGGAAGAGACCTCGGGCGAGCCGAAAGAGGTGCGGGCCACGGGCGGCTTCGCCCGTTCCGCGTTATGGCGCCAGATGATCGCGGACGTGTTCGGACGCGAGGTCGTTTATCCCGAAGGAGTCGAGGGTTCCAGCCTCGGCGCGGCCATGCTCGGCATGAAGGCCATCGGGGAGATCCCGGCTCTCGAAGCCGCGAAAGAGATGGTGGAAATCTCCCACCATCACCGCCCGGACGAGGCCGCATCGAAGACCTATGCGGACCTCATGGAGGTCTTCACCCGCCTCTACGATCGTCTCGAACCGGAGTTCGAAGCCTTGAGGGAGCTAGATTAGTATTGCGCGGTTTGGGAGTAGAAAAGGGGCCATCCTACTCCCCACCACAAGGAGCGACAGATGGCCCCACCCACCTTATCCCACGCCTCGCCCGCCCGGAAGAGGCCGTGACCGTGCTCTTCTGTCTCACCGGCGACGCCTACCGCCTCCTTGATTCCCGCGGCCGTGGCTAAGAGTCCTTGAAGCGGCTCTCGGACTCTGAGGTTTTGACCCTCGCACTCCTCCAACAGCTTCGGGGCGTTGAATCCTCGCGCTCTTTCCTGCGTGACGTCGAGCGGTTCTTCAGCCACCTGTTCCCCGGCGTAGTCCGGAGACTCTTCGGGGACCTCGCCCACAGAAGCGAGGCACTCAGAGAAGAGATGGCCGAGCAGTGAATCCTCTTGGCGACCGAGGGAGCGAGTCGGCGCCTGGTGATCAGGCAGCAGGTGGAGGTTTGCTTCGCGAGTCTCAAGCGCATCTTCGGCCTGGGCGAGACGCTGGAGAAGACGCTGGTGGGGCTTGGCGACGAGG
>JBPCLT010000145.1:0-4918 GCA_051003015.1 Rubrobacteraceae bacterium
AGGACGTTGAGATCGCGGCGGGCGCTCGCGTCGGGCCGCACTCGGTCATAGCCTCGAACGTTCGGATAGGGGCAGGAGCTTCGGTGGCGCGCAGCACCGTGGACGAGCGTACGGTGATCGGGGAGGATGCGGAGTTGGACGGGACCTTGATCATGAAGGACTGCATCGTCGGGCCGCGGGCGCGGCTCCTGGAAGGCAGCGCGCTCGGGGACGGGGCTGAGATAGAGGAGGGCGCGACCGTCACCTCCGGCGTGGGCGTATATCCCGATGAGACCGTCGAGGAGGGAGAGAGGGTCACCGAGGACGTCGGTGAGGACGAGGAGTAGACGTTGCGCGTATACAGCGATCCCGCCTCCGAACGCCACGTCAACGACCTGGCTCCGGTGGAAGCCCCGGAACGCTTCCCTGCGGCCCTCGCCGGCGTGGAGGCGGCGGAGAAGGCCGGCCTTCAGGTCGAGCGCCACCCCTGCGAACCCGCCCCGGAAGAGGCCGTACACGCGGTCCACGACCGCCCCTACGTGGAGAACCTCAGGGAGATGTCCGCGTCGGGCGGCGGTTATCTCAGCCCGGACACTTCCTTCAGGGCTGGCTCGTTCGAGGTCGCGCTGCTGGCGAGCGGGGCCGCCTGCTCCGCCGCCGAGAGCGCGCTATCGGGAGAAGTGGCCCTCACCATAGCCCGTCCCCCCGGCCACCATGCTGGCCGGGACTACGGGAGGGGCTTCTGCCTGCTGAACCACGCTGCGGTCGCCGCCGCCCACGCCCGCTCCCTGGGGACGGAGAGGGTCGCCATCCTCGACTGGGACATCCACCACGGCAACGGTACCCAGGACATCTTCTACGCCGAAGCAGAGGTGCTCTACCTCTCGGCCCACCAGAGCCCCTTCTATCCAGGGACCGGCGCGGTTCAGGAGGTGGGGGAGGGTGACGGCCGGGGTTTCACCGTGAACATCCCATTGCCCGCTGGCTCCGATGAAGATGTGTACGCGGCGGCCTTCGCAGGGG
Organism: Rubrobacteraceae bacterium; assembly: GCA_051003015.1. Classification (GTDB taxonomy): domain Bacteria; phylum Actinomycetota; class Rubrobacteria; order Rubrobacterales; family Rubrobacteraceae; genus JACDGB01. Next base: position 1,003 of record JBPCLT010000145.1, read on the forward strand.
TGTTCCTCCCCTTGCTGCGCGAGTACCGGCCGGAGATCCTGATCGTCTCCGCCGGCTAAGACACCCACGAAGACGATTATCTGGGCGGCATGCGTCTGGAAACGGAGAGCTTCGGGCGTTTCGCGGCGGCGCTCGTGTCGCTCGTCCGGGAGGTCGGGGCTCCACCCCCGGCGTTCGTCATGGAGGGCGGCTACGACCTCGGGTCGCTGACCGGCAGCGTCGCGGCTACCATCGAGGGCGTAGAGCGGGGCTCGCCTCCAGAGTGGGGGTACTCCGGCGGCGTGAGAGCCGTCGAGGATAGTCGGGAGACTCTGGCGCCGTTCTGGGAGAGTCTCCGGTAGGCCGTCCCGCGGAGCCGCTACTTCGCCGGGTGATATTGAATCCGGGTGAAGGGTTCGCTAAGTTCGTTCTTCATAAGTCGTGAGTCGTGACAGCGGAGTTCATGAAGGACGATACATCTCACCGGCGAGTCTTTTATCGGTGCGTTCGCTTTGCCGGGGCAGTACTTGCTGACGCCTGAAACCCGTGGCCCGAAGCCCGGTTCGTGGAAAATCGATCATTCCGCAAACCGCTGTCAGACGTCGCTGGAGACCGGCCCGGATGGACCTGGCGGAGCCCGCCAGCTCTCGCGCAGGGCGCGCGCCCTATCGAAGGTGTTTGCCCCGATCCAGCCCCATTCGGCTCCGTAGCGGTTGCGGACTTCGGCTTCCAGGACCTCCATCACCTCGGGTACGCCCGCCGGAATGTCGGCGACGCTGCCGGGCCTGAAGGGCAGTTCGAGGGCGTCGTGGAAAGCTTCGAGGACGGGGACCAGTTGCGTGGTTCTCTGCGCCAGGATCAGGGCCTCCACCCGCGCCGCCCGCCGCGTCACCCTCTGGGCGAGGCCCGCGTGTTTGATTCCTTTCGGGCCGCCGGAGCGAACCGAATACGCTCCGGGACAGAACTCGCCCTCCACCTCGCCGCCCTCGGCCTCGACCCCGGCCCGCCGCAGCGCCGCCGACACGAGATCCACGCCTTCCACGTATCTCTCGTATAAACCGTGCCGCAAGTCCCTGACCGGGATGGTGAGTGAGAAGGAGATGGAACCTTCGTTCGCCGCTACCGCCCCACCGCCGGAGTTACGAACCAGCACGGGGAAACCGAGGCTTCCGGCGCGTCTCTTCGCCTCCCCGAATCCCGGCAGGCGCGTCTCGGGGCGGGTCGCGCCGACGTAGCGTGAGGAGGTCCACATCAGGGCCGTTGGGCCACGCTCGCCCGCCGCCACCTCTTCGAGCACCGCCTGTTGCAGCCCGAAGCCGATCTCCGGGGGGTTCAGGCGCTCCGCGACCAGGATCTCCACCGGCTATCTCTGGGCGACGAACAGGCCGGTTTCTTTGGTGATGCGGATCTCTCCGTCTGCCGCCAGCTCTCTCTCCAGGCTTTCGGTGAGCCGGGATACTCTGGCGCGTAGCTCTTGCTCGGATAGATCGGCGACTGCTTCCTGGACGCTCATCGCGGAGAGCACGTAGTCCACCAGCGGCTGCGCCTCGGTGACGGCGAGGGCGTCTTCGTAGCGCAGCAGAGAGACATCGGGGAAATGAGACGACAGTTGTTCCGCCCCGTTCTCCAGGCTAAAGGCTCCGACGCGCTCCGCGAGGCCGTCGCCGGGGTGGGCCGGGTCCAGGAATTGCATCATGCGGTTCATCTCGCGCAGGTGATCCCTGCCGTTTGTCGCAGCGTAGAGGATTACATCATGTCCGAGTATGCGGGCCAATTCGGAGAGAGTGAGCCGAAGATCCGGGACGTGGTGCAGCATATGGTTGGCTACCACCGCGTCGAAAGTCCCATCCTCGAAGAGTAGCTCCTGGGCGTCCGCCACCAGGAAACCGAAGTTTCTCGAACCGCCGAAATTCCTCTCCGCTTCGCGCAGCATGCCCGGATAGAGGCCGGTGAGCGTGATGCTCCACGCTTCCGGGATGCGTTCGAGGTTCTCCGCCCAGAGCTTGCCGGTGCCGCAGCCGATCTCCAGGATACGGGCATCGGGCGGAAGCTCCAACTGGTCGAACAACCACCGGGGCAGGGGATACTTGCTTGTGCTGAAACGCTCGTGCAGCGTGATGCGGGCGTTCAGGTTGGAGGCGTCACCGTATTGCTTCTCCACATGGTCAAGATAGCAGCCTGAAAGAAGGCCCACTCACCATCTCGCGTCCTGTGGGAAAATGCCGCCAACTCATGGGACGGAACCGGTGTACAGGCGGCGGACGCGGCATCGGCGCATTGCTTCGTGGATGCGGAGTGCGCGCGGATGACGAACGGGCACGTCCGTGACGAACCCGGATTCCAGGGTGAGCTTGCGTACGCGCTTGCGTGACCTCACGGACAGGGACCACTGGATCCTGATCCTCCTTTCCGTCCTCGTGATGGGTGTGTTTCTGGGCGTGAACCTCGCCTACAATCGCTCGGATCTCGCATATGGCCCCGGTGTTTTCTCCGCCCCTCTGGACGACACGTTCATCCATCTGCAGTATGGGCGTCAGATCGGCGAGGGGGAGTTGTTCAGGTACAACGATGGGGATGCCGTCAGCAGCGGCGGCAGCAGCTTCCTCTACGCATTCGTGCTTGGAGTGGCCCATTTCGCCGGGCTCGACGGTGGCTCTCTGCTTGGATTCGCTATCGTTTTCGGGGCCTCGACGTTCGTGATCTCCGTTCTCCTCGGCCTCGAGATCGGCCGCAAACTGGTGGGGAATAGGGCCGGTCTTTGGAGCGGGCTTTTGATCGCCACGAACGGTGCGCTCGCCTGGGGTGCGACGAGCGGCATGGAGGTGGGGTTGCTCACGGTGTTGCTGCTAGGCACACTGCTCGCGTTTCTGCGCGAGTCGGCGTCCGGCCGGTTCTGGATTACACCTTCGCTCGCCGCCCTGGCCGCCCTCACCCGTCCCGAAGGCTGGTTGTTCGCGGCGGCGATCACGGGCTCGGTCGTCTTCCTGATTCTCAGGCGCTCCGGCGGAGATGGCGAGGGGCGTTCGATCCGCCGTTTGGCTGCGTTGCCATACGTGCTCTTGCCGCTGGTGGCGGGAGCCCTGCCGCAGGTCTTTTACTGGATCGCCGCAGGAAACAGCGCCCAGAACGGCATCCTGGCGAAGTCTCTCCTCTACCAGCCGTTTCTCGGCCCGGTGGAGTTGGTGGACGCCGCGTCCGAGAACCTCGCCGAGATGATCCAGAGCCTGCTTGTTGGTATCTCCCCGGAACGCTACCTGTTCCCCGGCGCGCTGCTCTTCTGCCTGCTCGGCGCCGTTTATCTGGTCATTCAGGATACCCGTCACCGGGTGTTCGCCGTGGGATTCGGGTCGGCGCTCGTCCTGTCCCTGGCGTCTCTGGCGACCTTGAACACCTGGGGCTGGCACCATTTTCGGTACCTGCTACCTTTCTTTCCACTCATCCTGATCATGTCCACGGTAGGCTTTCGATCTCTCGCGGATGCGGCGGATCGCAGGTGGCTGCTAGATGCGCTGGGCGTTTTCGCGCTACTCTTCTCGCTTGTCAGCCTGCCCATCTGGGCGGCTACGGCCGGAGGCAACGCCCTGCAAGTCAGAGAGCAACAGGTCTCTATCGGCTACTGGTTGCGCGACAATATTCCCCAGGGAGCCCGCGTGGCGGTGAACGACGCGGGCGCGATCCGCTACTACGGTGGACACCCGACTGTGGATTTGGTTGGGCTAACCACGAACGGGCTCGCCTTGCCTTACAGAAACGGTGTTGGAAGCCTGTACGAGGCGCTGGAGAGGATACCGGAGCGAGAGCGTCCCGACTACTTCGCGATCTACCCTGAATGGTTCTCGGGGCTCGAGACGGCCGGGGTAATGGGTGAGGAGATCGCCCGGTTCACCCTCACCAGCAGGCCCGACGTTGCACCGGTCGTCGGATCCGACGAGGTCGT
>JBPCLT010000146.1:0-2921 GCA_051003015.1 Rubrobacteraceae bacterium
CGAGCAGCTCCGTACCCAGTTTCAGGCTGGTGGCGGCATTGACGTTATAGGGGGGAGATGTGATCTGGCCTGCCCAGTTCGCGGCCAACGGCTGGGTTGCTGACGTCTCGGATCGCTTCCCCGAGTCTGAGCGCGGAAACTTCCTCTAGGGACCGATACAGTCGCTGACCTACGAGGGCAAGGTGTACGGCGTACCGTGGTTCACGGACGCCGGGATGCTCTATTACAGGAGCGATCTCCTTGAAAAAAGCGGCTTTCCGGGGCCGCCGAAGACCTGGGAGGAGCTGAAAGAGCAGGCCCTGAAGGTGACGCGGGACCAGGGCGTCAAGTACGGGTTCCTATTCCAGGGGGCGGAGTACGAGGGCGGCACGGTGAACGGGCTGGAGTACATCTGGACCCACGGGGGCGACGCGCTCGACGGCCAGAAGGTCGTCATAGACAGCCCCGAGTCGGTGGCAGGGCTACAGACACAGCAGGATATGGTGAAAGACGGCGTCGCGCCGCAGGCCGTGGCGAACTACACGGAGACGGAGTCCCAGTCGACCTTCCTGAACGGGGACGCGGTGTTCTGCCGGAACTGGCCGTACATGTACGCCCTGGCCGGCAACCCGGACGAGTCCACGATAGAGCCCGGACAGGTGGGCGTCGCGCCGCTTCCGGTGGGGGGGAGCCAGACCCAGACCGTCAGCGGACTCGGGGGGTGGAACATGATGATCAACGCCACATCCGACCGACAGGACGAGGCGTGGGAGTTCATCCGGTTCATGACCAACGAGTCGAGCCAGAGGTTCAGGGCGCTGGAGGCCACGCTGCTGCCCACCCTCAACTCGCTCTACGAAGACCGGGAGGTGGTGGAGAACGTCCCCGTCATAAGGCTAGGCGCGGAGGCGTTGAAGAGCTCCCGCCCGCGCCCGGTCTCGCCTTACTACTCCGACATGTCATTGACAATGGCCGCGCAGTTCAACGGTCTGGTCTCGGGTGATACCTCGCCTGAAAAAGCCGCGCGGACGCTCCAGGAGGAGTTGACCGGCATCGTCGAGCAGAGCTAGCCTGGCTGACAGCGCCGTGCTCCGAGCCTGGTCTTCCCCGATGCCGCCGTGCTCGTGGGTTAGAATCTTCGGACGATGAAGGTTCGGGTCAGCTTTCCACTCAGTTCCGGCGGCGCTTTCGGGAGGGCCGCCGCCGTCGCCGCCCGGCATCATTCGTACCGGGTCGAGGGGATAAACGGGACGGCGCGGGTTCTGGTGGACCTGGATCTCCCATCCGACTGGCGTCCTCTGGATGAGTTCTCCGGGCTGCTCCGGGGCGAGGAAGAGGCCGGATACATCGCCGACGGGACGCCGATCTCGAGCGAAGAGCTATTCGGGGGACTTCGGTGTTTCTTCAGGAAGCAGCGTTCCGGGCGCACGGCCAAAGAGTGGTGCACGCCGCGCTCGCTGGGGGACAAACAACTCTTCCCGTGCCGTCAGATCCGGATCTACGACAACGAACATCCCACTAAAAACTCCTGGTACTCCTTCGGTGAGATGGGCGATGATGGCATCTTCCAGGTGGACAAGGACGCCATCACCGACCGTATCCTCTCGGACCTGGGGCCGTGCGTGCGGTGCCCCATCCTCGACCTCGACACGACAGCCGAGATCGTTGCCCGCTTGCCGGAGGAGATAGACCCTGGCAAGGAGACGGGCTGGCGCTACCGGGAGAACGGTCCCCTGAAGAGTTGGGCCATCGGCAAGGACCATACCCAGGACGAACCCGAGGAGGTACCGGAGGCGGAGGAGCGGGAGGGCCTGCTGGAGCGTCTGGCCCGCAGCGTGAGGAGCGGCGGGGCGGGGGTCGCGGCGGCTTCGGGGACCGCGCCGGGCATCCGCAACGTGCCCCCGACGCGCTACGAGGACGTGGGCGGGATGCGCGAGACCATCGCCCTCGTGCGCGAGGCTGTGGAGTTGCCGATCACACACCCGGAAGTCTTCAAGAAGCTGAGCATCAGGCCGCACAAGGGCATCCTTTTCTACGGCCCTCCCGGCACCGGCAAGACGCTCCTGGCGCGGGCCGTGGCCCACGAGAGCGGGGCACACTTCATCGCGGTATCGGGGCCGGAGATCCTCAACAAGTACTGGGGCCAGAGCGAGGCGCGGCTGCGCTCCATCTTCTCCGAGGCGCGGGCTAAATCGCCGGCCATCGTCCTGTTCGACGAGATAGACTCCTTCGCCTCCTCGCGCGACATGATGAGCGAGAGCTTCGAGGCGACGCTCGTCTCCCAGCTACTCTCTCTCATGGACGGCATGAGCGAACTCGGACGGATCTGCGTGATCGCAACCACGAACAGGCCCTCCGCCCTGGATTCGGCACTGAGGCGGCCTGGCCGGTTCGACCACGAGATCGAGATCGGTCTTCCTGATGCCGAGGCGCGGCTGCACATCCTGGGCATCCACACGAAGGGTATGCCCACCGATCCAGCTTTGGACCTCGAGCAGATAGCGCAGCACACCGGCAGCTACTCTGGCGCCGACCTCGAATCCCTGTGCCGCGAGGCTGCCCTGGTGTGCATGCGCCGCACCATAAACCTCGGCGACTTCGGGAAGCGCATAGCCCCGCACCAGCTCTCCGCCCTCTCCGTCACTACCTACGATTTTCGCACCGCCATGAAGCGCGTCGGCCCCAGCATCCGGCGCTGACGCCGGTCGGCCTTGCCTCGCGGGAGACCGGTCGATCCTGGGCTCAGGTGAGCACTCGCTCCCGGGGCGCTACCGCCAGGCCGAGTTCTCTGGCGGCCTGGAGGGCCTCCGGAACTAGGTAGAAGAGCTCGGGGGAGAGTTCTACGCAGCACGAGGGTTTTTCGGGGAAGTCCATCCGCCGGAACAGGTCTTCCAGCGGGATGGTGCCCCTGCCGGGTGGGAGGTGCAGGTCTCCCAGCCCGT
>JBPCLT010000147.1:0-7117 GCA_051003015.1 Rubrobacteraceae bacterium
ACGCCCGAGATCAGGTAACAACCCGCGATCATCGGCACCCGGCCTATGGTGTCGAAGAGCCGTCCCAGGAACAGGGGGCCGAGGAAATTGCCGATAGCGAACGGAATGAGCTACAGCCCGACGCTGCCCGTGGCTATCCCGTAGAAGCTGGTCAGGATCAAGGCGTAGGTGAAGAAGACGGCGTTGTAGAGGAACGCCTGGGAGCCCATGAGCGTGAGCCCCAGGAAAGTGCGCTTCGGGTACATCTGGAACATGGCCCGAAAGACTATGCCAAAGCCCATGCTCTCCCGCTGCTCGATGGTGACCGTCTCGTCCTCGTCTATCGGAGGGAGCTCTCTGCGACCGGTCTGCCGTAGCACCTGGTCCTCTATGTCCCCGGCTATCTCTTCGGCCTCGTCGTTGCGGCCGTGGGTGGCGAGCCATCTAGGGCTCTCGGGGATGTAGCGCCGGATCAGGAGTATGCATATGCCGAGTACCGCGCCGAGGCCGAACGCGATCCTCCAGCCGTAGAACTGGTCGATGATGGCCTCGTTGAGCAGCACGAGGGAGAGCGCGCTGCCCATTATCGCGCCGACCCAGTACGAGCCGCTGATCGCGAGCGACACCTGACCGCGAAACCGCGCCGGGATGAGCTCGTCTATCGCAGAGTAGATCGCCGCGTACTCCCCGCCGATGCCGGCTCCAGCGAAGGCTCGAAAGATCACGAAGCTCCAGAAGTTCCACGAGAAGGCGGTGAGGAAACTGAAGGTGAGGTACAGGGCCAGCGTTATCAGGAACATCTTCTTGCGCCCGTACCTGTCGGTCAGGAAGCCGAAGACCAGCGCCCCCACGCAAGCCCCGGCGATGTAGATGCCGCCGGCTAGCCCGACCTGGCCCGCGGTGAGGCCCAGCCCCGAGACCGGCTCGGTGAGCACGCCCGCTATCGCGCCGACTATCGTTACCTCTAGACCGTCGAGGATCCAGGTGATCCCCAACGCCACGATGACCAGCCAATGTCACCGGGCGAACGGCAAACGGTCCATCCTCGCCGGGACCCGGCTCTCAACGGTATTCGCGGTCGCCTCGCTCACCCTTGCCTCCTATCTAGCGCCAGCGGGACCGGCGCTACCCCTGGGACCGGCCGTCTCTGCCGCGGCCCTCCCCTCTTCCTCCGCCCTCTTTATACCCGGACTCTCCGAATAAACTCCCGTCTAGCACGGTTCCGATTAACGGTCCACTTCTCTCCGTTAAGGTTCGGTAAAGAATCCAACAGGTGCAGTTTACCGACCTGGATGGCTCGCCGCCCTGCGAGAGAGCGACCAGCTACTCCAGGGCGGCCCGGACTTCTGCGTCCGGCAGGCGCCCACCGCTCTGGTAAGATACGCTCCGCCATATGACCGCCGTCGAACCATTCACGATACGCCTTGCGCAGCCCGATGACGAACCCGTGATCGCGGGTCTCGTCGTCGAAGGTTTCCTGGACAAATTTCGTCCCGTGTTCGGCAGCGGGATGGACCAGTCCATCCGTATCATGGAGAAGTGGGTCAGCCTGGAGCACGCTTCGGGAGGCGTGACCTCCCTTATAGTCGAGGGCGGCGCCCCGATGGAGATAGTGGGGAGCGTTGGCGTTCGCACCGCCGAGTCCCGCGAAGACGTGCTGGCGCGGGGCCTGTGGGCGACGCTGCGGCGGAACCTGGGTCTGTTGCGCGCGAGCTGGGCCGCCACCCTCCTCTCCCACCCTAGGTACCTGGCGACCTCCTCCGAAGCCTACGTCGAGCGGCTGGTAGTCGCCCCCGAATACCGGAAGCACGGCCTCGGCAGGAGCCTGCTCCAGGCGGCCGAGTCCCTTGCCCGCGACGCCGGCAAGGATACCATCGGGCTGCACGTGAGCAGCGTCAACATCCCCGCGCTCAGGCTCTACGAAGACGAGGACTACGAAGAGGTATCCCGCCAGCGTTCATGGCTGACTGGACACTTCCTGAACATACGAGATTGGATCTACCTCAGGAAAACCCTCTAGCGAAGATCCTCTAGGAACGAGGTTCTTCCGGTTCTTCCGGTTCGTCGCGCCCGGTCCTCCGCCGCTCCTCGGGCCACTCGAACAAGTCAGCAGGGATCTCCAGAGGGTCCCGGTTCGGGCGACTTGGCGCCTGTTTATCGCGCGGCCGGCGAGGCTCCACGACCTCTCCATTTTCCTTGAATGCACCTCGCTCGGCCGGAAGCTCATCCGCGGGCTCGTCCGTGGGTTCTTCGTGGCGGGAGGTTGGATCCTCGGGCGCGTCATGGCCCGCCTGTTCACGGTGAATGTCCGGCTCTCCGGAGGGCTCCTCTTCGAAGAGCCGCTCGTCATCGGCGGCCTCGTCCTCCTGAGGGGTGAGATCCATGGTCTCGTCCTCCCCGGAGTCAGGAGACACCGGCGCTCCGGTACCGGCGTCATGGCCGAATATCGCTGGACCCTTTTCAGGCGGCTGCTGGTCCTGCGCTTCGTGGTTCTGCGCGTAGCCTGGCTCACCGGCGGTCTCGAGATAGCGTTGATCTCCGGTCAGGAACGCCAGCATCCTGGCGTTGAACTCTCCGGGGTGTTCGAGCATGGGCACGTGTCCGCAGTCGTCCATCAGGTGGACCTCGGCTTGCCTGATAGTCCGGGCCCACGTATCCATGGATTGAGGGTCCACGATCTGGTCGTCCTCGCCGGCCACCACGAGGACGGGGACTTTGATGGCTCCGGCCTGCCGGACGAGCCGCCCGCCGGAGATCTCATGCCGGGTGACGCCCAGTGTCCCGGCGACGGCGGCCGGGGTAGACTTCCCTGCGTCCTCCACGGCCTCCTCGGTGATGTCGTTCCGGTCAGCGAAGAACGGCCTCATCCACAGGACCCGCGCGCCTCGAACCGCCTGTCCCAGCGCATAGAAAAGGGGGCCGATGACGGGTAGGGTCGCGAGCCAGAGGGGCGTGGGCAAGTCTATCTGGTCCTCGCCGGCCGGCACCGAAACGAGCACGAGCCGCCCGACCATGTCGGGGTGATCCGCGGCGAGCTTGACGGCCATGTCCCCGCCGAGGTCATGGGCTATCACGGAGGTATGGGTGAGGCCGAAGTGCGCGCAGAATGCGTACAGGAGCCGGCTGCCGTAGCGCACCCCGTAGCCTGAGAGGGGCTTGTCCGAATCGCCGAACCCCTTGAGGTCAAGGGTGTATACGGTGAACCTCTGGGCCAGACGCCGGGCCAGACGTTCCCAGACCCGGGAGGACGAGAGCCATCCGTGTACCAGCAACACCGGCGGTCCCGCGCCGATGACTCCGTAGCGGATCCAGGATCCCTCCAATTCGATGTATTCGGTGTCGTGGGCGCTCTCTACCTCGTCCGTGATCCGGCCGAGCGTAAAGGAGGCCACGGCAAGCAGCCCGGCCACGAGAAGCAGCACGATCAAGAAAGTGTTCATGGGGCCATGATAACGCAACTGCGTCCCGCGAACAGCCGGGACCGGAACCTCCGGAATCCGGGCTCAGTTGCCCCAGCGGCGGCTTACGACGTTGCGGATGACGAACGAGGCGATGATCGTCGCCACAAGCGAGAAACCGGCCTTGAGCAGGGCCTCCTTGACGTCGTCCCTGACGCCGCGCTCCTCGGGCTCGTCAAGTAAAACGTCGGCCAACTTGCTCGCCAGCAGAGAAGCCAGCGCCGTGGACAGGATCGTGATCGCACGCTTCTGCAAGTCTTCGTTCATGGAATTATCCTCCCTTCAGAGGATCTGGGAAAACACCTCGACAGACGGATGATACCCCAGCGAAGCCCTTCTACTAACCAGCCTCCCGCGCAACCAGCCTCTGGCCGTGGAAGCTGTGGATGTCCTCGAGCTGCGAGCGCAGGATGTCCCGGCCAGGGATCTCCGCGTGACAGTCTATGCAGAAGAGCACCTCTTCGGGACGGCCGGGATGCAGGTCGTTTTCCATCATGAAATCCAACAGTTCCCTGTATCCTTCTCCGACCTGATCCACGAACTCCGAGAAGGATATGCCGCCCGAGACTAGTTGCTCGCAAGCCTCGCATTGCGCCATCTTCCCCAGACGGCGATTGGTGTGCCTTACGATGAGCCCCGGAACAATGTCCGCGACCCCAATCTCCTCCTTCGCCACTACGGCCCCTTTCTAGCCCCGTGAGACGAGTTTCCCTTTTGTCTATCACCCCGTGATCCCCGGCGCATGACCGGGTGACCGCCGGTAGAGTCTACGGACCAACGGGCACTTTGTAAAGTCCCGCACTCTTGGCATGAGCGGGCGGCGGTATACTCGCGGCGCCGCGCTCCAGAAGAGAGGAGAGCCAAGATCGTAACCCAGGCGCCACGAAACGCCCCCGTCGTGGTGGTGGGCGCGGGCTTCGCGGGGGCTTCTCTGGCGTGCAACCTGCCCCTCAGCCTGCGCCGTCCGGGGGAAACTCTGCTCGTGGACCGCGAAGAACAATACCCTTTCATACCCCTGATCCACGAGGTCGCCGTCGGCCGTATCCACCCGGATAGCACGCTGTCCCCCATCGCCCCTCTCTGCCGCAACCGCTGCGGCTTCTTGCAAGCGGAGGTGACGGACGTTGACCTCGATAGCAAGATCCTTCGTACCTCATCAGGGAGCATCGGCTACGAGTACCTGGTGCTGGCCGCCGGGAGTGGGCCGGCCCGTCCGCCGGAAGAGTTCGGCGAACACTTCCGCCTCTTCTGGAGCCTGGAGGATGCGCTCCGGATAAGGTCCACCCTGGATACGGCGTGGCGGAAGGCCACCGGCCCAGGCCGGGACGCCGTCCCGCCGGGAACCCTCACCGTTGCCATAGCCGGCGGCGGCGCCACAGGGGTCGAGCTGGCGGCGGAGGCCGCCGCGCTGTTTCAGTATTTGAGGAAGCGCACGGCCGGCAAGCCCAGGGAGGCGCCGCGCGTAGTGCTGCTGGAGGCCACCGACCGCCTGATGGGTTGGCTCGACCCGTACTTCCACGAAGTCGCAATGGAGGAGCTCGCCGAACTGGGTGTCGAGGTGCGGCTGAACTCGACCGTCGAAGATGCCGATGAAGGAGGCGTGCGGGTCGGGGAAGCGTGGCTTCCAGCCCGCACGCGGGTGTGGGCGGCCGGTATCGAGACTTCGCCCCTCATACGGTCACTCCCCGGAGAACACGACCCCACGGGCCGCGTCCGGGTGGACGCGCATCTCTCGCTCCCGAGTCACCCCGAAGTCTACGTCCTCGGTGACGCGGGCCTTTACGAAGATCCCCGCCACGGCCCACTCCCCCCGACGGCCTCGGTGGCGGTGCAGCAAGGCCCGTGGGTGGCCCGCGACCTCAAGCGCAGGCTACGCGGGGCGTCTTCGGAAGAACGCCCACCATTCGACTTCTTCGACCGGGGCTACGTGGTGAGCCTCGGCCCTGAGAGCGCCGTCGCCGAGGCCGTGGGCGCGAAGCTCAGGGGGCCGGCGGCCCAGGCCCTCTACCGGAGCATCTTCCTCTACTACCTCAAGGACCGCAGACACCGTATCCTGACCGCCTCGGACTGGGCGATGGAGAGAACAATCGGTCGGCTCGGGTTCGGGACGCCAGAGGCCAGCGGAAAACGCTAGGTCTCGACCCGCTCCGGCGCGAGATGACGCTCCACTATCTCCGGTGCTTCATCAGGTTTCACCCGCGTATACCAGACGTCGTCGGGATAGACGAATACGACAGGCCCCTCCTCGTGCCGCCGCGTGCAGGCGTTGCGAAGAACCGTCGCCGCCGGAATGCCGCGCCGCTCCACCTCCTCCCGGAAACGGTCGAGCAGGAGACTACCGCCCTTCGCCCCGCAACGTCCCTCTCCCGGCGTGGCGCACACGAAGATCTGACAGAACCTGCTCACGCGGAGATTATATCCGGTCAGCGTTTCGGCCCTCCAACCCGTTTCGTGAGTCGTATTTTCTCAGAACGAAGTGGCGGAGAGGTCCGTCTCGGCGCGTTCCTGGACGCGGCGGGCCATGCCGCTCTCGCGGGCGGCTCCGGCGACGGCTTCGGCGACGGCGGGGACCACCCGCTCGTCGAAGACCGAAGGGATGATGTAGTCTTCGGAGAGTTCTTCGTCAGGGATCACGGCTGCCATTGCCTCGGCGGCGGCGAGCTTCATGCCCTCGTCTATCTCGCGGGCGCGCACGTCCAGGGCTCCCCGGAAGACGCCGGGGAAGCCGAGTACGTTGTTGATCTGGTTCGGGTAGTCGCTGCGGCCCGTGGCGATGATGCGGGCGTGCCCCCAGGCTTCTTCGGGCCGGATCTCCGGGTCAGGGTTCGCCATCGCGAATACGATTGGGTCCTCCGCCATGTTGTCGAGATGCTCCACCGAGAGCACGCCCGGCACGGAGAGGCCCAGGAACAGGTCAGCCCCCTCCATCGCAGCCGTGAGGTCTCCTTCCCGGTCCTCGGGGTTGGTGTGCGCGGCGAACCACTGCTTGGACTCGTTCAGGTTGTCGCGTCCCTCGTGGACAATGCCTTGAGAGTCGCAGCCCACGACATTCGTCGCCCCGGCGGCCATCATCATCTTGGCGCACGCGACGCCGGAGGCGCCGACGCCGCTTATGACCACGCGGAGATCCTCCATCTTTTTGTCCACGATCTTGAGGGAGTTTATTAGCGACGCGAGCACCACTATGGCGGTGCCGTGCTGGTCGTCGTGGAAGACGGGGATCCCGATCTCCTTCTTCAGACGCTCTTCGATCTCGAAGCATCGCGGCGCCGAGATGTCCTCAAGGTTGATTCCTCCGAAGCCCGGCGCGATGTTCTTGACGGTGTTAACGATCTCATCAACGTCCTTCGTGTCCAGGCAGATGGGGAACGCATCCACGCCCGCAAACTCCTTGAAGAGCGCCGCCTTGCCCTCCATGACCGGCATCGCCGCCTCCGGGCCGATGTCACCGAGCCCGAGTACGGCCGTCCCGTCGGTGACGACAGCGACCGTGTTGCGCTTGATCGTGAGGTTGAAGGCCCGCTCCGGATCCTGATGAATAGCCCGGCAGACACGGGCGACGCCCGGCGTGTACACCATCGAAAGGTCGTCGCGAGTCCGGATCTGGAGCTTCGGATTCACCTCGATCTTACCCCCCAAATGCACCAGGAACGTCCTATCGGAGACGTTGACCACCCGTA
>JBPCLT010000148.1:0-3363 GCA_051003015.1 Rubrobacteraceae bacterium
TCCACGCAGCGGGCGGTGGACATCATGATCGAAGCCCACACCAAAGGCAAAGCCGTCGCCACCAAGTGCCACAAGGAGCTCGCGGAACTCTACATGGAGGGCCTCAACAACGAGGGCCTCATCGCCACCATAGAGCCGGACTGAACGAAGCATCCGAAGCTGAAATCTTCGCGGGAAGGAGCAGAGGCATGAAGACTGCGGATGAAGGTCTTTTCGTTGGCCCTGACGATGGCGAGGCCCTCACGAACCCCATCGGCGGGCGGATGGTGAACAAGATCCGCGACGAGCATACCGGCGGCGCGTACTCGGTCCACGACAATACCATCCCGCCGGGGCCCCCGGGGCCCCGGCCCCACACCCATCGCCACCACGAGGAGGCTTTCTACGTGCTGGAGGGCGAGCTGACCGTGCGGGTGGGGCCGCGCAAGATCACGGCTCCCGCGGGCTCCTTCGTGGTGGTGCCGAGGGGAGCCGTCCACCAACCCTCGAACCCGGGAACACAGCCGACCCGGGTGTTGCTCATCTTCTCACCGGCGGGGATGGATCGCTTTTTCCTGGAGGCGGCAGAGGGACGCATCCCGCTCCAGGCGGAGCCGACCGATCCGGCAGTCCTTGAGAAGCTCGCGGCCTTCACCGAAAAGTACGGCTACGAGTTCGCGGAGTTTCCGTCGGAGCCGTAGGGACGCGCGGCGCCGGATGCGGAATACCGGCGGGCCGGCTTCTAGCCCCCGATCTGGCTCATCGTGCGCTTGCGGGATTCCTCTGGGAGTGTGAGTCCGGCAGGGGGCTTTATCCTGGCGGTGTGCCACAAGACTTCGTGGATGGCCGGGATGGGGGCTGGACTACGGATGGCGTCCTTCACCGGCACGTCGAGGTCCGTGAGGAGGCAAGGGTGGATCTTGCCGTCCGCCGTGAGCCGCAAGCGCGAGCACCTCGCGCAGAACGGCTCGGAGACGGGCGTTATGACGCCGAACGTCCCAGGCGCGCCGTCGAACTTGAACTCGTCGGCCGGGGCCGCCGGGTCTTCCTTCTCGACGGGTTCGAGGCCACCGAGTTGCTCCTGTGCCCGCTCCAGGATCTCACTCCCAGGGATGAAGAGCGACCGGAAGCGCGAGCCGTCAGTGTCGCCGTTCAGGGGCATCAGCTCGATGAAGCGGACGTGCATCGGGTACTTCAGCGTCAGCTTCGCCATGTCCCCGATCTCGTCGTCGTTCACGCCGCGCATGGCGACGGCGTTGATCTTGACGGGAGACAAGGGCGTCTCCAGCGCCGCCATCACGGACCGCCACACCTTCTCGAAGTGGTTGCGGCGCGTGATGAACTGGAACTTCTCCGGCTGGAGGGTGTCGAGGGAGATGTTGATCCTGTCGAGACCGGCCTCCACGAGCCCTTCGAGGTTCTCTTCCAGCAGATAACCGTTGCTGGTCATGGTGACCTCTTCGAAGCCGAGGTCCTTGAGCCAGCCGACGAACTTCACCACGCCCCGCCGCACCAGCGGCTCGCCGCCCGTCACCCGCACCTTGTTGACGCCCACTTGCAGGCATGCTTCAGCAAAAGTCAGCATCTCCTCCAGGGTGAGGATGTGGCTCTTGTCCTGAAACTGTATGTCCTCGGGCATGCAATATTGGCAGCGGAAGTTGCAGCGGTCGGTGACGGATATTCGCAGGTAGTCCATCTTGCGCTCGTGGCTGTCCGTTAGCTGAATCATAGTGTCCGATTGTATCGTCTATGGGAGCGTTTCGACGGACACGGTGGGTCATCTAGCTTACATGTAGTACCTGAGCAGCACGTAGCCCGTGGCTATGGCGAGGGAGATCAGGGTGACGGGGATGCCATAGAGAAGGAACTCGACGAAGGAGATCCTGCGCCCCGCCCGCTCGCTCAT
This sequence comes from Rubrobacteraceae bacterium, assembly GCA_051003015.1. Taxonomy (GTDB): domain Bacteria; phylum Actinomycetota; class Rubrobacteria; order Rubrobacterales; family Rubrobacteraceae; genus JACDGB01. Next base: position 1,886 of record JBPCLT010000148.1, read on the forward strand.
GCCGGCGACCACGACGTTGGCCGAAGCCCCGATCAGGGTGAGGTTCCCGCCGAAGTCCGCCCCGAGAGCCAGCGCCCACCACAACGGCCGTACCTCGCTCTCCGAGAGGTTCTCCGCCTCGGCAAGGTCCTGGACGACCGGGATCATGGTCGCCGTGAACGGGATGTTGTCCACGATCCCCGAAGCTATGCCGCTCCCCCAGATGACGATGACCGCCGTGAGCGCCGACCCTCCACCGGAGACGCTCGTCAGCAACTCCGCTATCCCCCCGATGAATCCTGTGACCTCCAACCCGCCGACGAGGACGAAGAGCCCGACGAAGAAGAGCAGGGTCGGCCATTCCACGTCGCGCAGCACCTCCTCCACGTCGCTGCGGGCGTAGAGCATCAGGGCCGCCGCCCCGAAGAGAGCGATGGTCGCCGCCTCAAGATGGAGCGCCCCGTGCAGGAAGAACGCCACTATCACGAAGCCGAGCACTATGAGGCACTTCCTCAAGAGCGCCGGGTCGCGGATGCTCCCTGCGGCGTCCATCCCCGCGATGACCCGCTCGGCGTTCTCGCTCTGCCGGAGTTGCTTGCGGAACATGAAGTAGAGAACCGCCAGCACCACCGGGAGGGTCAGGATCACCACCGGCGCCAGGTTGAAGACGAAGTCCGCGAAGGTCAGGCCGGAGGCGCTCCCGATCAGGATGTTCGGCGGGTCTCCGATAAGCGTCGAAGCCCCCCCGACGTTCGAGGCCATCACCTGGGTGAGCAGGAACGGCGTGGGCGATGAGTCGAGCGCGTCGGCGATCAGGAACGTCACGGGGACCATGAGGATGACCGTCGTCACGTTGTCCAGAAACGCCGACAGGACCGCCGTCACGACAGCGAGCAGGATGAGGATGCGTCCCGGTTTAGCCTTCCCCCACTGGGCGCTCTTGATCGCCAGGTACTCGAAGACTCCGGTCCTGTCGAGGACGGCCACGATCATCATCATCCCCGCCAGAAGCCCGATGGTGTTCCAGTCCACGAACTCGGAGGCCGCCGCCTCCTGCCCGACGACGCCGAAGGAGATCAGGATAGCCGCTCCCAGGAGGGCCGCGACTGTTCGGTTCATCAACTCGAACGCAATGAGCGCGAGCACCACGGCGAAGAGCGCGACGGCGAATATCTCCTGCATACGGATCAGAGCCTATACAATCTGGGCGAATTCGCAAGGGATCGTGCACAAAGAGGCAACCGGGAGGCGGATATGGAACCCGAGGAGACGCCGCGCAAAGACATACGGGTCGAGGACATCATGCGCCCCGCCGTGACCGTGAGCCCGGATGTGCCGGCGCGGGAGGCGTTGCGGCTCCTGAGGGAGAACAACGTCCCCGGCATCCCGGTGGTGGACGAGAGCGGCAAGCTGGAAGGGTTCGTGACCGACGGGCATCTCCTGGAGTCGGCATTGCCCCGGTACATGAAGATGATGGAGACTATTTCGTTCGTGCCGGA
>JBPCLT010000149.1:0-10482 GCA_051003015.1 Rubrobacteraceae bacterium
GTTTGCTGACCACCGGGATGCTGACCCTGGCGCTCATAGCCTGCGCCGCCTCCACGGCCGGAGCCGAACCCGGGAAGAACCAGATCACCGTGCCCGACGCCCGTTGCGACAACGGCGAGGAGATCACCTTCGTCATCAACGCCATGGGCAAGGGAGCGAAGCTGCCGGAGGGCGATGGCAACCTCGTGATCAAAGACTACACCCTCGTCTATTCGAACCCGAAGACCGGAGAGGTAGTTGGAACCGTCGAGTACGGAGGCGGCAAGAAGACCGGACAGGCAGATGACCTGGTGACCTGCCTCGGAGAGACCACCACCGAGATCGTAGGTTTCGGGCTGGTCACCATAGACTTCGAGCTGGAGGGCTTCTTCACGCCGAGAGGCTGAGTCGCGTGAGCGGTACCGACTCCGCGAAGGACGGTGGCTCCTCCGACTCCCTCGTAAACCCGAGGTCTTCGCCCGGCGGCTATCCCGCCGACTGGCCGATCAACTGGAAGGCCAGCCACGTGCCACCCCCTCCCACCAGCACGCCGAGCGCCAGCTCGAAGGGCGTGTGCCGCCCGAGCAGGGTGCGCGCCCACCACACGAGCGGGATGAGCACGAGGGCAGGAGACCCCCACGGCCCGAACACGAAGAGGAGGCACACCGCCACGCCCGAGACGCCCGCGGCGTGCAGGGACAGGTTGATCCCGGGCGATAGCACGGCGAAGAGCGCCGTGGCGAGCGCGTAGGAGAGGAGCACGGCCCGCAGCGTGGCTGGCGCGTCCAGTAACGTCACCACGAGGAAGGCCCCGGCGTGGAGTGCGGCGACGACGCGCAGCGGCCCGACGCGCTCGGTTCGCGGGATGCGGCGCGGGTCGCGGACCTTGCCGGAACGGGTGAGGAAGAGGAGATAGAGCAGAGAGAGGCCACTCGTCAGGAAGGCGCAGAGGAGCGCCCAGAGGAGGCCGGGAACACCCGCCGAGGCCACGCCTACCAGGAAAAAGAGCGGGACAGCCATGAGGGGGAGACGGGTGGCGGCGGAGACGAACTCGGCCGTCCTTTCGGTTATCCTGGTAGTCGTCACGGGGAGGAGTCTACAAGGAGGCAGTCCGCATGGCGTTTGCGAGGGATGTGATCCGGAGCATCGAAACCATCGCTCCCCCGTCCCTCGCAGAACCTTGGGACAACTGCGGCCTTCAAGCCGGAGATCCTTCAGCCCGGACGAACCGGGTGCTGGTTGCGCTCACTCCTCTCCCCGAAGTATTCGATGAAGCGGAAGAGAAGGAGGCGAATTTTCTCTTCTTCCACCATCCCCTCATCTTCGGCGGCATCGAAAGCGTGGACACGAGCTCTTATCCGGGCGGCTTGCTGGCGCGGGCCATCCGCTCCGGCCTGACCGTATACGCGGCCCACACGAGCTACGACGCGGCCCCCGGTGGCGTCTCGGTCGCGCTGGCCGAGACCCTGGGGCTCGGAGGCCCGCTGGAGGTCGTCGCGCCACGCGGCGGGCTGCGCAAGCTCGTCGTTTTCGTGCCGGAGGATCATGTGGAGGCGGTGGCTGATGCGTTGAGTGGAGCGGGAGCAGGGGAGATCGGAGACTACACCCGCTGCACCTTCAGGACGCCGGGTACCGGAACGTTTTTCGGCGGCGAGGGGAGCGACCCGCATCTCGGCGAGAAGGGAAGGCTGGAGCGGGTGCCCGAGGTGCGCCTGGAGACGGTCGTCCCTGAACACCTTGCTCGTACCGCCACAAAGGCGGCCATCGCCGCCCACCCCTACGAGGAGACCGCGCTGGACATCTACCCCATCGAAGGCCACCCCAAAGACTGCGGATACGGCAGGGCCGGTACGCTCCCGAAGCAGACGACGCCCGAAGAGCTTCGCGTCCACGTCTCGGAGCGGCTCGGTTTCCCGGCGCGGCTCGTCGCGGACCCCGAGCCAGGGAGGCGGCTGAAGCGCGTCGCGGTCCTCGGAGGGTCAGGCGGTTCGTTCCTCCGGGAGGCAGCGGCCTCGGGCGCGGACGCCTACGTTACCGGAGACCTGGATTACCACGACGCGCTGCTCGCTGAATCGCTAGGCTTGGCCGCGATAGACGCCGGGCACGCGGCCACGGAGTTGCCGTCGCTGGAGCCGCTGGCGCGGCGGCTCGCGGAGTTGGCAGACGTGCCAGTCGAGGTCAGCCGGGTGCGGCGCTAGAGGCGCGAGCTATGCCAGACCTTCCGAAAAGTTGGCGGAAGACCCGGCGTCACCTCATGGCTGCCAGGGATCCTTTACCCTCGCCAATGCGGGAAGACATCGAAACCGGCAACCTGGACAGGTTGGAAGATTGGCTGGCGCATAATGAGTTGGAGCTGGCCCTCGACGAACTCGAAGGTCTGGGAGAGACGAACGCTCGTTCACCACGGTTCTGGCGCGAACCGTCTCATGCCGCCGGGAACATGGGCATTTGGGAACGTTCGGCAAGATACGAGGCGAAGCGCGACCAGCTTTCCTGAAGGCAGGTGGGATCGGCGACTACAACGGCCTCACCTCGACTCCTTTCCTCCGAGCGAGGAGGCGAACCCGTCTACCGGCGATGCTTTCGCGCCGGACCTGGCGGCTCATCCCCGACTAGGATGGGTCCCGTTCGAGGCCGATACAGTATTCGACCTCCGCGCCGTCCATGGTCCCTTGCGGATAATATGCCAGCGTAACCCCGGAGCATTCGCACACTTTGTTCGGTTGGTCAACGAAGCTCTCATGCGTGTCGCACGCTACCGGATAAAGCAGCCAGCCCAGAAGCAGGGTACATACGAGGACCGCGACGGAACCTTTCGCCGAAGTGGTCCACACCCGGGCGATGGCGAGGGCGTACAGGCCACCAGCGGCCAGGGACAGGAACGCGGTCAGCAACGAAGCCGGGACCGAACCGCTATCCAGCGCCCACGCGGAGTTCAGGTTGGTCAGCAGCAGGTGACAGAGCTTCCCGAAGCATGCTCCGGCGAGGACAGCCAAGATCAAAAGTAGGATCCTGCGTTTCGTCCACCATCCCGGATGCCCGATTCCTCGCGGCATCGAGTCCTCAGCCACCGCCGGCCATGAACCGTTCCAGTTCGTCCTTCGTGGGCAACATGCTCATGGCCCCGTAGCCGGTGCAGGCGAGGGAGCCCGCCGCCGTGCCCCGCAGCGCCGCCTCGCGCACCGCGGCCTCGTCCCACTCGCTCTCCGAGAGGCGCGTCAGGGCCGCCGCGAGGAAGGCGTCTCCCGCCCCGGTCGCGTCCACGGCCTCGACCTCGAAGGCGGGGACGCGACCGCTGAAATCTCCCGTAGCGTAGAAGGCTCCCTCGGGGCCGAGGCTCACGAGGACCAGGGACGCGCCACGCTCCAGCAGCACCTTCGCGGCCTCTTCGGGGTCGTTCGTATCGAGGAGCGGCGCAAGCTCGTCGTCGCCCATCTTGACGATGGTGGAGCGGCCGAGGAGCGGGTCAATGGCCTCGCGGGCGGTCTCCGGGCTCTCCCATAGGTGCTCCCGGAAGTTCACGTCGAAGGCGACGGGGATTTCCAGCTCGTTCGAGATCTCGGCGAGACGGCGCGTCGCCGAGCGGACGGGCTCCCGGATGAGCGGTATGCTCCCGAAGTTCACGAACGAGGCACCGGAGAGAAGCTCTTCCGCGATGTCCTCCGGGGCGAGCAACTCGTCGGCGGCTGGGCTGGAACGGTAGAAGGTGAATGAGCGATCTCCGGTTTCGGATATCTCCACGAATGCCAGCGAGGTCCGCGTGGGCGGCTTCTGGCGCACGACGCCGGAGGTCTGTACGCCCTCGGACTCGAGCGCCCGCAGGATGAAGTCCCCGAAGAGGTCCTCCCCCACGCTCCCGACGAACACGGCCTCCGAGCCGAGCCGGGAGGCGGCGACCGCCACGTTCGCTGGCGCGCCGCCGGGACGCGCGATGAACGGTAACTCCACCGGCGATCCACCCTCCGCCCGGTAGATGTCCGAGACCACCTCGCCCAGAGTAACTATCTTCCCCAAAGCTCCCCTCCTATCGGGTGTCGAAGCTAGATGTCCACCTCGCCCAGGGCCCGTATCTCCTCGTCCGAGTACCCGGCCTCCCTGAGAGGTGGGATCACATCCCGCCCCAACTCCGGCACGTAGCAAACAACGAGGCTCGTCTCACCTTCAGGCACGACGCGCACATACCCGATGGCCGCCGGAAGGACGCAGGACTCAGCCCGGTCCAGCCTTTCCACGCCACCCTCATACTCGATGTCCACCGGCCCGCCGACGTTCGAGAGCGTCAGGCAACGCAGCGGATGAGATGGTTCGTCGTGGGTTTTGGTCAGAGTCCAACGTTCGAGGGCGAAGTGCGGTCCGGCGCAACAGAGGACGCGGCGGTTGGCGGAGCCTGCGTCGTCTTCGACCACGAGGCCGGGGTTTGGGCTGGGCAGGTAATTCGTCTTCAGTTCGTCGAGGGTGGCGGCGATGTTGGCGTCCCACTCCTCTTCACTCAGGCGGTTGCCGTACAGGTCCTCGGGCATCACGAACTGGCCCAGGTCCGATGTCTGCTGTACCTCGAATATGAGGGTGTCCGGCCCGAAGGTGTGGAGGACACCGCCAGGCACGTACACTGTGTCCCCGGTTCGGATCTCGTGGCGCGGCATCACGGCGTCGTAATCTTTCGCCTTGAACGCCTCGAACAGGTCGTCCTTGGAGAACCCGTCCTTGATGCCAGCTAGAACCGTCGCGCCCTCCGCGGCCCACAGGATGTGCCAGGCTTCACTCTTGCCGTGCGGCTCGCCGTGTTTCGCCCGCGCCGTCGCGTCGTCGGGATGGAGGTGGATGGGAAGCATGCGCGAGGCGTCGAGGAACTTCTCAAGCAGCGGGAAGTGCGGCCCGCTCCATCCAACCCCGACCAGTTCTTCGGGGAACTCCTCCACAAGGTCGTGGAAGGGTCGGCCGGCGTACTCGCCGTTTCTCACGATGGCGCGGGCGTCGCGGTAGTCGCTCACCTCCCAGGTCTCGGCGACGACGCCATCGGGCGCGTCCCGCTTGCCGAGGAAGTCGGGGATCAAACGTTCCCCGAAGTAGTAGCTCCTGACGTGGTAGGTCAGCTTGATGGGATAGGCGTTCACCCTCGCGCCACCGCAAACCCGAGCAAAGTCCCTCCCCGTTCTCGCCGCGCCCTCTCCGTGCGAGGGTATTCTACAGGGGCTCGCCGGGCGGCGGGTGACATGGCTCGCGCCTGGTGAGTGGCGCCGCTATAAGCTGGAGATGGGAGTCTTCGAGGCAGACTGCTCAGGACATGGCGAGACCCGCCGCCCCGGCGGCGCCCATGAGCTGGATCTTCTCGACAGCCGTCTCGCGCACCTTGCCGCGCATCACCTTCAGCATCGCGTAGTGGTCGAGCCCCGAGTCGAGAGCCTCTCGCGCGCCCTCGTTCATGGCGACGGAGATGGCGTGTCCGATGTTGATCTTGACGACCCCCATCTCGGTCGCCGCCTTCACGTCGTCGGGGTGGATGCCGGAGCCGCCGTGCAGCACGAGCGGGTGTCCCGTGCGTCCGGCGATGTCCTTAAGACGCGCAAGGTCCAGCCGGCTCTGCTGGTGGTGCTCGGAGCCGACGGAGACGGCTAAAGTGTCGGCCCCGGACTCGGATACGAAGCGTTCGGCCTCTTCGGGGTCAGTGAAGACGACCGACCCGTGGTCCCCGCCGAACAGCCCGATCTCCCCTTCCAGCGAAGCGGAGAAGGCGTGTACGACATCCGCCAGCAGGCGAGTCTGACGGATGTTTTCCTCCAGATCCAGGTGCGACCCGTCGAACATTACGGACGAGTACCCCTCGCGCAGACGGCCCGAGATCATCTCCAATCCCTCGCCGTGATCGAGGTGCAAAGCAACCGGCGCACTCGACTCTTCCGCCACCACCCGCAGCAGAGCCGCCAGCGCCGCGCCGCCGTGCGCCAGGTCCCCCGGATAAGTCTGGAGGATGATCGGGGCCTCCTCGGCCTCCGCCGCCTCCACGGCGCCCTGCGCCATCTCCAGGTTGCAGACGTTGAAGGCTGACGCGGCGAAACGCTCTCGAAAAGCCTGGGCGTAGAGCACGCGGGCGTCCGGGATCAAAGGCATGAGATAGTCCTCCTGGATATCTTTCGGAACAGGGACAAAGTATCACGGGCGCGTTCGGGCGGCTCCGGGTGGCGCGAAGGAGCGTATCGCGGCTACCCTGTGTAGGGAGTCGGCGGAGAGGAGCGCGCCCTGACATTGCTCGGCCTGGACATCGGCACGACCCACGTGAAAGCCCGCGCCTACGACGAGGAGGGCCGCCTCCTGGCCTCCGCCCGCCGCAAGACCCCGACGAAGTGGCTTCCCGGCGGCGGGGCTGAGTATCACGCTTTTCCTCTGGAGGAAGCCATCTTCGACGCCGCCGCCGAGGTTATTGCGACAGCGGGACCGCCGCAGGCGATAGGCGTCTCCAGCGTGGGCGAGGCGGGGTTCCTGGTGGACGATGGCGGCGCGGCGCTTGCCCCGGCCATAGCCTGGTTCGACGGGCGCGCAGCCACGCAGGCGGCCCGGTGGCGGGATCGCCTAGATCTCAGAGACCTCTTCGCGCGCACCGGCCTCCACCCCAACCCCCTGTTCTCGGCCTGCAAGATGGAGTGGACGCGGGATAACGCGCCTGATGTCTGGGAGCGCGCCGAAGGCTGGCTCGGCATCGCCGAGTACTCGGTCTTCCGCATGGCCGGCGAGCGCGGCACCGACCCCTCGCTCGCCGGCCGCACCATGATCTACCGTCTCGCGGGCGGCGAGTGGGACGAGGAGTTGTGCGGTCTGGCGGGTATCCCCGTGGACTTTCTCCCGCCAGTCTATCCGTCAGGGCGCGGGCCTGGGAAGCTATTGGCGGAGGCGGCGGCGAGGCTCGGCGCTCGGGAGGGTGTACCTGTCGTGGTGTGCGGGCACGACCACATCTGCGGCTCGTTCGACGCGGGGGCGGCTGGTCCCGGTGAGATCGTGGATTCGATGGGGACCGCCGAGGCTTCGCTCCTGACGCTGCCGTTCCCGCCGCTAGACGATGCTGGATACGGCCTGGGCCTGCCGGCCGGAAGCCACGTCCTGCCGGAGACGTACTACCTGGCGGCCACGCTCCCGAGGAGCGGCGGCCTCGTCGAGCAACTCGTCTCGCTCCTCGGCGGCGGAGAGGAAGACCTCGTCCGCTGGACGGAGGAGGCCTCCTCCCTCGCGCCCGGCGCGGGCGGCGCGTGCCTGCCCCCCACGGACGAAGATCCCGGCGAAGACGGGCTACTGATGGCGTCTCTGGGCCAGGAAAGCAGCCCCGGCCACCTGCTGCGCGCCGTCCTCGAAGGGCTGACCCTCCAGATGCACTCAGACCTCCGGCGAGCTATGAAAGTCTCTGAGATCACACCTTCCCGCATAACGCTCCTCGGCGGCGGCGCGCGGAGCCGCCTGTGGGCGAAGCTCAAATCCGACGTATCGAACCTCCCGGTGCGCATCGTCGCCGACCCCGAGTGCGTGGCGCGTGGCGCGGCACTTCTGGCTGGCGTCGGGACGGGCGTATTTCCGGACACGGAGTCCGTGCCGGCGCCGGAGTACGGGGCATGCATCGAGCCGTCAGGGGAACATGCCGAGTACGAACGGCTATACGCCGAGGTGTACGGGCCGCTCCGGAAGCGTGCCAGGAGGAACATCCCGTAAGCCCGAAGATCAGGGATGTTCTATGCTGTGGTGGGAATCCTTTTCGTGGAGGAGGCAAGGGTGGAGGACTCGCGGGGTCGTCCCGGCGGGAGCGCGGGCGGCGAGCCGGTGCTGCGGGCGTGCAGGATAGACAAGTCCTTCGGGGCGGTGCGGGTGCTCAGGGGCGTGGACTTCGAGGTGCGACCTGGTGAGGTCGTCGCGCTCATCGGGGACAACGGGGCGGGGAAATCAACTCTGATCAACATCCTCACCGGCGTGCTGCGCCCAGATGCCGGTGAAGTCTTCTTCGAGGGCAAGCGGGTGGAGTTCGACACCCCGCACGAGGCCCGCGAACGCGGCATCGAGACCGTCTATCAGGACCTGGCCGTGGCGCCGCAACTGGACGCCGTCTCCAACATCTTCCTGGGGAGGGAGCACCGGCGGGCAGGAGTCCTGGGCCGTCTCGGCTTCCTGGACGGGGGCCGCATGCGCCGCGAGACCGAGGAGCAGCTCGGAGACCTTCGGGTGCGACTGAGCAGCCTGGAGAAGCCTTTGAGCACGCTCTCTGGTGGGCAGCGCCAGGGGGTGGCGGTGGCACGAGCGGTGATGTGGGCCAGCAAGGTCGTCATCATGGACGAGCCCACGGCGGCTCTGGGCGTGGCGCAGGTGGAGATGGTTCTGGACCTGATCCGCCGTGTGCGCGACACCGGGATACCCGTGGTCTTCATCAGCCACAACATGCCGCACGTCTTCGAGGTGGCAGACAGGATCTCCGTCCTCCGTCTCGGGGAGATGGTAGCCGAACTCGATCCCGCGACCGCCACCACCGACGACGCCGTGGCCGCCATGACGGGCTCCGCCCGCGGCAACGGGGACGCCGCCTGATGGCCGGGGCCCAAAGCCCAGAAGAGAACAGGACCGGCGGCATCCGCGGCGTCCTGACCGGGCTGGGTCCGGCTTTGATCTTCGCTATCCTCGTCGGCCTCGTCGTCGTGTTCACGATGCTGAACGGCACGGCATTCTTCAACCCGGAGAACTTCGTGAACATCACCGTGGACGCCTCGGTGCTGCTGCTGCTCGCGGTGGGCATGACGTTCGTCATCATCACAGCCGGCATAGACCTCTCGGTCGGGGCGGTGCTCGTACTCTCCTCGGTGGTCGCGGCGCAGGTGATGGTTGAACTCTCGGGCACCGAGCAACAGGTGCAGAACTACCAGTTCCCCACCCAGGGCGTCGGCATCCCGGCCGGCATAGCGGCGGGGCTCCTGGCCGGGCTGCTCTGTGGGCTCGGCAACGGGTTCCTCATCACCCGGCTCAGGATGCCGCCTTTCATCGTGACGCTCGGGACGCTCGGGATAGCCTTGGGGACGGCCCAGATCCTCTCTGGCGGCACCAACGTGCCGTACGTGCCGACGGCGATTCAGTCCCAGATCGGGGAGCGGGACCTCTTCGGCTTCCTGCCGGTCCCTGTCCTGATCACACTGGTCGTCGTTATCGTCGCGTGGTTGGCGCTGCACCGCACGGGCTTCGGACGCTACACATACGCCATCGGCTCGAACGTGGACGCCGCGAGGCGAGCGGGCATCAACGTGGACCGGCACCTCCTGAAGGTCTACGCTCTGAGCGGCTTCCTGTCGGGGCTGGCCGGCATCGTGGACCTGGCTCGCTTCAACACCGCCTCGGTGGGCGCGCACGACGCGGACAACCTGGCGGCCATCTCTGCCGTCGTCATCGGCGGGACGAGCCTCTTCGGGGGCATCGGCACCATAGTGGGCTCGGTGGTGGGGACTTTCATACCGGCGGTCCTGCGTAACGGCTTCGTGATACAGGGCGTCCAGGCGTTCTGGCAACAGGTGGCGATAGGCGCAGTGCTCATACTCGCCGTCTTCATAGACCAGCGCCGCCGCAGCGCCGAAGAGCGGATGTAATGAAACCTCCGGGGAAAGGGGCAGGAATGAACGAGGGAATGTGGGTCCCACGCAGGATGACGCGCCGGGACTTCCTGGGGCTGACGGCGGCTGGAATCGGGGTCTCCGTCCTCGGGGGCTGTGGCGGTGGAGGCGGTGGAGGCAGCGAAGGGTATCGGATCACCCTGATACAGGGCGTACGCGGGGACGAGTTCTACATCTCGATGGAGTGCGGGGCGCAGGCCAAAGCACAGGAACTCGGTGCGGAGTTGGACGTTCAGGGACCGCCGGAGTTCTCCGCGGCGGAACAGACGCCCATCCTGAACGCCGCCGTCCAGGCCAGCCCAGACGCCATACTGATCGCCCCGACGGACAAGGTGGCGATGATCGGGCCTATACAGAGCGCCATAAACCAGGACATCGCGGTCTTCACGGTGGACACGTTCATCGAGAGGGACCTGGCCCTGGCGAACATCTCCTCGGACAACCTGGAGGGCGGGAGGAAGGCGGCCGAGGCGCTCGCCAGCGCCATTGGCGAACAGGGCAAGGTCTTCTGCATCAGCGTCAAGCCGGGGATCTCGACGACGGACCAGCGCCAGCAGGGCTTCGAGCAGGGGCTGGAGGAGTACCCTGACATCGAGTACCTGGGGACCGAGTTCTGCGAGGACGACCCGAACCGGGCGGCCCAGATCGCCAACGCCACCATCCAGTCCAACCCTGACCTTGCGGGCATATTCGGGGCCAACATCTTCTCCGTCCAGGGCGCGGCGACGGGCGTGCGGCAGGCAGGCGAGCAGGGTAGCGTCAAGATCGTGGGCTTCGACGCGGGCCCCACCCAGATCAAGGACCTGCGGGAGGAGGCGGTGGACGCGCTCGTCGCCCAGCATCCATCGGACATCGGCAGGATCGGGGTGCAGATGGCCGT
>JBPCLT010000150.1:0-4566 GCA_051003015.1 Rubrobacteraceae bacterium
TATCGTAGCCGTCATCGTTGGCGAAGGTCTTTGCGATCAGGAGGTCGCATCCTGGACAGGCGCCGGCCACGCCTTTCCCGTTGTCCGTGACGGCGGCCGCTATCCCGGCCACGTGGGTCCCGTGTCCGGTGTCATCCTCGGCGGTTCCTTCGGTTCGCGCTCCGTTCAAGATGGTTATCTGGGTTTCGATCTTGGACCGGAGATCCGGATGATCGGAGTCAATGCCGGTGTCCACCACGGCGATGTCCACTTCGCCGCTCGCCCGGGTCTTGTTCCACGCAGCGGGGGCCTTTATCCGCTGGAGACCGTACTGTGCGTCGAACCTGGGGTCGTCGGGGATGGAGGTGGGCCTGCGGACGTAGTTGTAGTCCACGGACTCGACTGCGGGGTTCTCTTCCAGAGTCTGCTTTATCTGCGCCAGGCCCTCTTCCCGAGTGTCCCGAGATTGCTCGCTCTTCACCTCGGGGAAGGAGAGGAGCCGGGCATCTATCTCGGGGACGGTGTCCTCCACCCGCGCCTCGAACCTCTGTCCCACCCCGTTTACGGACTCCCCAGGAGCTTCGGGTTTGTAGGTGATGATCAACTCCCCGGCGGCGTAGGGCGCGTTTCCAGAGTCCTCATCAATGGCGTCTTCGGCGGGCTGTCCCCAGACTTTCGACGAAAACGCCAACAGCGCCACCGCCATCATAGCGGCGAGCGTCAGGATGATGGTCTGTCGTGCGAGCCCGGTCATGTCCCCTCCAGGATAGTGTCCGACGTTATGTTATCGGATCTCGGGGCAACGGGATTTAACGGCGAGGGTTAGCTCGGCGGCTCGTAGAGCTGGAGGTCGTTGCCCTCGGAGTCCCTGAAGGTGGCGACCCGGCCCCAGTCGTGCTCGGAGACCTCGGCCGAAAACTCCACGCCCCGTTCCTTCAGATCCGCTACGGTGGCGTCGAGGCCAGCCTCGGGCTGGAAGGTGACTACGATCCCGCCGCCGGAGCCCGCGCCCTGCGGCTCGCGGCCGTTGAGCCCGATGTTCAGACCGCCTGCGTCCACCTCGGCCCATTGGCCGTCCCGTTTCACCAGCGAGAAGCCCAGAGTGTTCTGGTAGAAATCCAGGGCCCTGCCGGTGTCCTCGACAGGCACCCACACGTTGGCTACGCCTTTGATCATGCTTTCTCCTTCTCGTAAATTTGCGACTGCCTGTTCATCAGGCTGTCAGGGAATACCCGAAAAGACAGTAAGTAAACTAACCGAAGGTCTCCTGGAAGTTTTCGATCACGCGCCGCTCCACCTCGGGCATGTGTACCTCGCGTCCCAGCTCGCGCTCCAGGCTCGTCACGCCGAACTCACGGATGCCGCACGGTGTGATCCTCTCGAACCACGAAAGGTCCGTGGAGACGTTCAAGGCGAAGCCATGCGAGGCGATCCAACCGGAAGAGAACTTCACCCCGATGGCGGCGATCTTGCTCTCCCCCACCCACGCGCCGGTGTACTCCGGGTGCCGCCACCCTTCGAGCCCGTAATCTCCGAGAGAACGGATGAGAACCTCCTCCAATTGCCGGAGGTATTTATGTGTGTCGCGGTCCTTCAACCGCAGGATGGGGTAACCGACGAGCTGCCCTGGCCCGTGAAACGTCGCGTCCCCGCCGCGATCACTCCAGAAAACCTCCGCGCCCAGCGAACGCAGATATTCTTCACCCGCCCCGAGGTTCGAGCCGTCCGCCGCAGCCCGCCCTACCGTATAGACTGGCGAATGCTCGCAGAGGAGGAAGGTGTCGGGGACCTCATCCCACTTGCGAAGCTGCACCATCTCCTGCTGCAATTCCCACCCCTCGGCGTAGGGCGTCAGACCCGGCAACCGCCGGACTTCGAGATCGCTGTTCCTGTCCGTCTGCTTCTCCAGCACCGGTACTCCCGAAGCCTAAAATCTCTCGCCTGAGAGCAGGCCCTGGCAGGCGGCGAGACGCTCTTCGGCCTCCGCGACCAGACGCTCCACCAGCTCGCCCGCCGGTGGGAGGTCGTTCACCAGGCCGGCTGCCTGACCGGCGTAAACGTACGATTCCGAGTAGTCGACGCGCTCGCGCGCTTCCTGGAACTCTGTCGCCACCGAAGACAGTTCCGTCCGCAGGTCTTCCTCTCTGCCGTGCCACCGGGCGGTGAAGCTGTTGGGAAGAGCCCGTCCCGGAAACTCCTCGGGCCAGGGTATGCCCTGCGTCAGGTCGAAGACGCGGGTATGGACGGTTCCGGTCTCGCCGGCTTCCAGGATGCGCCGCTTGGCTTCATCGTCTCCGAGCGATTCCCGCGTGGCGCAGAAGCGCGTCCCGATCCAGGCGCCGGCGGCGCCCATCGCAAGGACCCCGGCAACCCCCCGGCCCGTCGCGATGCCGCCCGCCGCAAGCACGGGCTTTCCCGCCGACTCCCCGATCTCCAGCACGCGTTGCAAGAGCGGCATCGTGCCGACGCTCCCGGTGTGGCCGCCCGCGTCGGTGCCCTGCGCGACCAGTACGTCCACGCCCGCCTCGACCGCCCGCTCGGCTTTCTCCGAATCCTGCACCTGGCTCATCAGGAGAGCCCCGGCGTCCCGCACTTGTTCCGCGTACGGAGCCGGGTCGCCGAAGGAGATCGCGACGGCGGCGGGCTCCTCCGCGAGAGTGGCATCTAGAAGCTCGGGCCGTTCTTCAAGGGCCCAGGCCATCAGGCCGATGCCGAAGGGACCGCGTTCTCTGGCGAGCTTCGACTGCGCGGAGATCCAGTCAAGAAGGGTGGCGCTGCCAACGCCGATCATTCCGAGGCCGCCCGCCGCGCTCACGGCGCCCGCAAGCTCGCCGCCCGACCACCCCGCCATCGGGGCGGAGATGATCGGATGCCTGATCCCGAGAAGCCTGGTGAGGGAGGTCGAGATCACACCCTCGCGCCTAGAGCGTTTTGCCGCGCGTCCGAGGACTGCTCGTGGGCGTGGTAGGAACTGCGCACCAGCGGCCCGCTCTCGACGTGCCGGAAGCCGAGCTCGAAGCCGAGCTTCTTGAGGTCCGCGAACTCTTTGGGCTTGTAGTAGCGGCTCATCGGCAAGTGGTTCTCCGTCGGGCGGAGGTACTGGCCGATGGTCAGGATGTCCACGTCATGGTCGCGCAGGGCGCGCATGGTAGCGTGGATCTCCTCCTCCACCTCCCCGAGACCGACCATGAACCCGCTCTTGGTCAGCCCGTCCGGGTTGAGCCCCTTGGCGTACCGGAGAACCTCCAGCGAACGCCCGAACTTCGCCTGCGGCCGAACCGCAGGGTACAGGCGCGGCACCGTCTCGATGTTGTGGTTGAACGTGTCGGGACGGGCGGCGATGACCGTCTCTATAGCATCACGGTCCCCCTTGAAGTCCGGGGTTAGCACCTCGACGGCGCAGCCGGGGACTTCTTCCCGTATCGCCCGGATGGTGGCGGCGAAGATGGCTGCCCCCCCGTCCGGCAACTCGTCGCGGTTCACGCTGGTTATGACGGCGTGCTCCAGGCCCATCTGTTTGGCGGCGTCGGCGACGCGGTGCGGCTCGTCGAGGTCGAGTTCCTGTGGCTTGCCGGTCAGGACGGCGCAGAAGCCGCAGGACCGGGTGCAGACGTTGCCCAGGATCATGAACGTCGCCGTGCGGTTGTTCCAACACTCCCCAATGTTTGGGCAACGGGCCTCCTCGCACACCGTATGTAGGTTCAGGCCGCGCATCGTCTCCTTGATGTCGCGGTACACTTCGCCGTCAGGGACGCGGGCCTTCAGCCAATTGGGGCGACCGTGCGCTCCGGGGGGGCCGTTCCTCTGCTGCTTGAAGGGCATGTACTCCGTCGGTGCGCCGTCTGGCGGCGGGGTCACCGGCCTGTCCTCCCAGCGATGGCGCACCTCGAAGGTGCGCGTTCCATTCTCCAGGACCTTGAGGTTGATCTGCCTTCGCGCCACCGTCCTCCTATCTTTTACGCTTTCCTGTTTATATTACCGCACCGGACGAAGACGCTACCGTGTCACGCATCGCCCCGGCGCAGCTCGCTCCGAACCTTCCGGAATCAGAATAGTACCTTCGGCTGATGCGAAATCAGAGAGGAGGTGAGATCATTCGTCCAGTTCTCGACAAACTAGCATCCCGATGCTTCAAAGCCTCCGGCAAACGCGAGGCGGAAAGGAATCAAAATGCGTAAGACCATGCTGACGTTAATGACGGCGGCCACGATGCTTGCTCTGACCGGCGGGATCGCGCTCGCGGCTGTTTTGGAGGGCAACAACGGCGACAACCGTCTCTTCGGGACGGAGCGGGCTGATGAGATCCGGGGCTTTGGCGGGGACGATTTTATCCGGAGCCTCGGCGGAGGCGACACCGTAACCGGTGGCTCCGGCGACGACACGATCTACGGCGGCGACGGCCGGGACCGCCTCTTCGGCGGCAACGGCTTTGACCAGATCTCCGCCGGAGACGGCAACGACTACGTGAGCGTCATCGGCGACGACTCGGGCGACTTCGTCAACTGCGGCCCCGGCAAGGACTCGGTTGACGTGATGTTCGGGCAGCCGCATGGTCCGAAGGACGTCTACAAGAACTGCGAGATCTTC
>JBPCLT010000151.1:0-21934 GCA_051003015.1 Rubrobacteraceae bacterium
CCGCGAGGCGCTCTGGTGGAGGCGATAGCCGCGGCGCTATCGCCGGTAACGCTCGAAGACGCAGCGGGCTGGTTCGTCCACGCCGGCTACGAGCCACGGGATCAACCCTTGTGAGCACCGCTGTATATCTACATATGTCATCGATGTAAATGTCCTACGTTCTTCGCAAGGAACGATGAACAAACACCCGGACCACCCTTCGGCGATAACGTCGAACATATCCAATCAGAAGAAGTCTCTGCCCTGTATGACGAAGCCCGTAACTGCATGAAGGTCAACGCCTACACGGCAGCGGTGATGTGCTGTAGGAAGTTGCTTATGAACGTTGCGGTAGCTTTGGGGGCAGACGAAGGAAAGACATTTTGGCAATACGTCGAATATTTGAAGGATTCAAAACATCTGCCGGTCAGTTCGAAAGATTGGCTGACACACATCAAGGACCGGGGCAACGAAGCGAACCATGAAATCAGGATTGTGGAACGCGAAGACGCCGAACAGCTGATTGACCTAAGTGAATTGGTGCTAAAGATCGTCTATGAAATGCCGGCTAGGATGAAACCAAAGGCCGATCATCCGCAGAACCGGCCTGCAGGCAGTCCACCAACGGGGGGGCCAAGGCGCCGCGCACCGGATCTATCGCAAGGTTCGCCCTACGGCTCGCCTTTCTGATCGCTTTAGAACCGCAGGCTATTTCTAGGATCGACCCTTCGCGGTTCTTCCTATTTTACTCAAGACGGTGCTTCGAGCGGGTATCATGGGCGCATGGAACTCAAGGGGCTCCTCCTGGACCTCGACGGCACGCTCTATACCGGAGACGAGCCCGTGGATGGCGCCCGCGAGGCGCTCGGGCGTCTTGAGTCCGCCGGGCTCACTATCCGCTACGTCACCAACACGACCCGCAAGCCGCGTAGCGAGGTACACGCGCACCTCCGCTCTCTGGGTTTCGATGTGGGGGAGACGGAGGTATTCACTCCCGCCAGAGCCGCTGCGGCCTTGATCCGGAACCACGCCTGCTACCCGCTCGTACACGAGTCTCTCCTCAAAGACCTCGGGGATGTCGAGTTTACGGACGATGCTCCAAACTACGTGCTGGTGGGAGACATCGGAGAAGCCTTCGACTACACGAAGCTGAACGCCGCATTCCGTTGTCTCATGGACGGCGCGGACCTCCTGGCGTTGCAGAAGAATCGCTACTGGCGAAGCGAAGATGGGCTCTCGCTCGACGCCGGCCCCTTTGTCGCCGCCCTGGAGTATGCAACCGACAAAACCGCGACGGTCGTGGGCAAACCCGAGCGACGTTTCTTCGAGCTGGCCCTGCGGGAGATGAACCTGGAGCCCGGCGAAGCCGCGATGGTCGGCGACGACCCGGAATCCGACGTGGCTGGAGCCCGGGCGGCGGGCTTGAAAGGTTTTCAGGTCCAGACGGGTAAGTATCGCCCGGAGACACAGAGCACGGAGGCGGACCTCGTGCTCGGGAGCATCGCGGAGTTGCCGGAGGCGCTCGGGATTTAAAGGAACTGTCGGTTGGCAAGGGCAAAATCCTGACTGCCTGAAATGCTGACTGGCTAACCAGCTACAACGACCGAAAGGAGTCCCGTGTGAAGATCGTGGACATACCCGTCGAGACGAGCGAACGTTACCAACTCGTCTCCATCACGGACGAGGTAAGAAATGCCGTCGGAGAGTCGGGAGTGGAAGAAGGGCTTTGCATCGTATCTTCGACGCATACGACTGCCGCCGTGACGGTGAACGAGGACTACGATCGGGACGTGCCACGGGATCTGGCCGCCGCGTCCCGGGCGTTCCTGGACGCCCTGGACGTGCGCTTCGAGCACGCCGAAGGCAACAGCGACTCGCACTTCCTGACGAGCCTCTTCGGGCAGTCGCAGACGTTGCTCGTGCGGGGCGGCGAGCCGGCGCTCGGGCGCTGGCAAGGCGTGTTCCTGGCGGAGTTCGACGGGCCCCGCAGGAGGACTGTCACGGTGGCCGTGGCGGCGATCTGATCTCGGCCTTCCCGGCGCGGTTCGGCGTTTTGCCTTGTTGGGTACAATCGTTCTCGTGAGATGTCTGCGGACTCCGAGACCCGCGAATCGTAGCAAGCTAGCATCGGGAGGGCTTTCATGGGCAAGTTGCTGAAGACGGGACTGGCGTTGGGTGGCGCGGCGCTTGCCGCGGGCGGTCTACGGTGGGCCATGAGGCCGGGGCCGCGGTACGCGCCGTGGGAGAAGCCGCGTTATGGGGATTTCGAGCATCGGATCTTGATCCTGGGCGGCGGATTCGCCGGCTACAAGGCCGCCAAGCATATCTGCGAGAAGACCCGCGGCCGCGACGACGTTGGCGTCATGCTCATAGCCAGGGACAACTACCTGACTTTCTGGCCGATGGTGCCTGGCATCGTCTCCAGCGACATAGGCGCCAGGAACATCGCCCAACCTTTGAGACGAACCCTGATCCACCTCGGGGCCAGCTTCCGGCGGGCTGAGGTCGAGAGCGTGGACTTCGAGAAGAAGTCCGTGCGGGCCGACGGGCACGAATTTACCTACGACCAGCTCGTCCTGGCTCTCGGCGCCCAGCCGTCTTTCTTCGGGATACCGGGGGTCGAGGAGCACGCCATACCCATGAGAGGCATAACGGACGCCGTGAAGATCCGGGACCGGGTCATCGAGCGTTTCGAGGAGGCGACCCTGGAAGGGGGCGAGGTCCCGGAGTCGAAGCTGACCTTCGTGGTCATAGGGGCGGGGGCGACCGGCGTTGAGACCGCCGCGCAGCTTCACGTCTTGATCCACGAGGTCCTGGGACCCGAGTACCCGAGCATAAACGCCAACCGCTTCAGGGTATTCCTGGTGGACGCGCTGCCGAATATCCTGCCGGAGCTCGACCCTGGCCTGCGGAGGGTCGCCCGCGGCCAGCTCGCCGCCCGCGATATCGAGGTGATGACCAACGCGCTTGCCGAGGAGGTCACCGGGGACTGCGTGAGGTTCAAGGACGGGCAGCGGATCTCTTCGGAGAACGTGATCTGGACCGCCGGTACGCGCCCGAACTCCCGGCTCGTGGACTTCGGCATCCCGCTGGTCGAGAAGACTAAAGGGGCGAAGGTGGACGAATACTTCCGGCTCGAAGGCTACGAAAACGTCTGGGCCGTGGGCGATAACGCCACCATCCCCGATGGCGAAGGCGGGTTCGTCCCCCCGAACGCCCAGGCCGCCGTCAAGGAGGGCGCGGCGCTCGCCGAGAACCTGCTCGCAACCATAGACGGCGGTGAGATCAAACCGTTCAAGTACCGCTCCAGGGGACAGCTCATAGACCTCGGCAGCCAGTTTGCCGTCAACGACGCGCTCGGGGTGAAGTTCAGCGGGTTCCTGGCGGCCCTGTTCTGGCGCGGATACTACGTCAGCCAGCTCGACAGCCCCCAGAACCGTCTGCGGCAGATCATTGACTGGATCCTGGAACTCGGCTCCCGCCCGACCATAGCCCAGATCCGCGGTTCCTCCGCCGAGTAGTCCGGTAGACCTTGAGCCGTGGCCCGAAAGGTGCTACGTTAAATGGGTCGAGGGAGAGAAGACAGGTGACGATATGGGCATGAACTTCGCAAACCAGCTTACCCTGGCGCGTCTGATCGCGGTCGCGCCCGTGATGATCGCGCTGTACCTGCCGTTTCCTGGCGCAAGGGCCGTGGCCGTAGCGCTGTACGTCGCGGCCATCGCCACGGACTATTTCGACGGCATCTTCGCCCGCCGGAGCAAACAGGTCACCGGCTTCGGCAAGCTCATGGACTCCATCGCCGACAAGGCGCTCATCGTCTCTCTGTTCTTCGCTCTCGTGGACGAAGGCTCGATGGCCGCGTGGATGGCTGCCATCATGGTGATCCGGGAGTTCGCCGTCACCGGCCTGCGGATGGTCGCCCTCGAAGCCGGTGAAGTAATAGCCGCCAACCGCTGGGGCAAGGCCAAGATGAATGCCCAGAGCCTCGCCATCCTGATACTCCTGATCGGGATGCCGAACGGCGAAGGCTGGCGTCTCGTGATGTCGGATATCGGGTGGTGGGTGATGCTGGTGGCGACGGTGCTGACGATCATCTCCGGCTGGTCTTATCTGCGGGATACGCCGCGTATTCTGTCCATCACCTCGCAGCGCGAACAGCGCCTCTAGAACCTGTAGAATCACGCCCCGTGCATGGCTAGAGACAACGAAAAACGCCTGACGCCGGCCGAGGTGGAGATGGTCTTGCGCCGCGCCTCCGAGTTGAATGCCAGGCGCCGTGCCCGCGATGACGACGAGCCTGATTCGATCTCCCCTGAGGTGCTCGTCCAGGTGGCCGCCGCGGCGGGCATCCGCGAGTCGTACGTGCGCCGGGCGATGTGGGACCTCGCCTCCGAGAAGACGGCCGAGCCCCACACGCTCCCCTGGAAGCTCTACGGCGCCGCCAGGCTGCGTGCCTTGCGCGAGATGGAGTGTCCCGCAGAGCCTACCCGCGAGCATCTGGAGTCCATGATGCGCGTGGAGCAGGGTCTGAAGTTGCGCCGCCAGACGGACGCCTGCTCCCTGTACGATCCGGGGGACCTCGTGGGCGCGGTGCGCCGCACGCTGGATTTCTCGGGGCATCGGGCGCTGCTCAAGGTCCAGTCCGTCGAGCTACGGGTCGAGGGCCTGGAGGACGGGCGGTGCGCGGCCAACCTCACTGCGGACGCCTCCAACCAGCGCGGAGAATATCTGTCTCTCGGTCTCATACTCGGGGCGACGCTCGCCTTGCTGTTCGTGTTCGCGGGGTTCCAGAGCCCAGTCTTCTTCCTGGGCGTGCTCCCGGCGCTCGCCGTCCCGGCCTTCGGTTTCAAGCTGGCATACGACCGGGCGCGAACGGAGATCCGGAGTTCCCTCTCGGAGATGCTCGACGCCGCCGAGAAGGAGCCGGCCCGGGACCGCGAACCGGATGACTGGGGCGAGCCGTCGGGCAGGGTACACGGCCTGGACCCCATCCCCAGGTTCGCCCCCAAACAGCAGCGCGAAGAATAGCTCTTAGCGGTCAGCAATCAGCCGTCAGCTAGAACTTTGAGACAAAACATAGACACGCTAACTCTGCAACTCTTGAGAGTCTCACGTAACGTTTTCAAGTACGCGCAATACGCAGACGCTCCGCCTCAGGAGGCTGATAGCTGAAAGCTGACGGCTGATTGCTTATATTAAGCTCATGCCCCTTAACGTGCTCAAGGAAATATTCGGCTTCGATTCGTTCCGTCCGGGACAGGAGGAGGTGATCCGTGCCGTCCTCGATGGCCGGGACACTCTGGCGGTGATGCCGACCGGCGGCGGGAAGAGCCTTTGTTACCAGGTCCCCGCGCTGATGCAGGAGAGCCTGACGGTGATCATCTCTCCCCTAATCTCCTTGATGAAGGACCAGGTGGACTCCCTGATCCAGAGTTCCGTCGGCGACGCGGCAACCCTCCACTCCGGGCTCTCGCACGAGGAGCGGTGGGAGGTGGAGCGGAGGGTCCGTGAAGGCGAGGTGAAGATGCTCTACGTCGCGCCTGAGCGCCTGCGGTCGCTTGAGTTCGTGCTGGCTCTGCGGCGGGCCGGGGTGGGGCTCTTCGTGGTTGACGAGGCGCACTGCATCTCCGAGTGGGGCCACAACTTCCGCCCGGATTACCTTTTCCTGCCGCGGGTGGTGAAAGACCTCGGCAATCCGCCGGTGCTCGCCCTGACCGCGACCGCCACGCCTCGAGTGAGGGAGGACATCCTGCGCTCGCTCGGGATGCGTTCGCCTGAGGTCGTGGTGACGAGCTTCAACCGCCCCAATCTCACGTACCGCGTGATCGAGGCGAAAAAGAAGGAGAGCAAACTGCCCCTGATCCTGGAGGTCATCCGCCGTTCGCCACCTCCTGGCATCGTCTACGCGATGACGCGGAAGGAGTGCGAGGAAATGGCGTCGGGCCTCCGGCGCTCTGGGGTGGACGCCGCCCATTATCATGCGGGGCTTGGCGCCACCGAACGCTCGAAGGTGCAGGAACGCTTCATGACCGACGAAGTGCCCGTGGTGGTCGCCACGATCGCCTTCGGGATGGGGGTGGACAAGCCGAACGTTCGCTTCGTGGTGCATGCGAACTTCCCGGCGAGCCTGCCAGCGTACATCCAGGAGGCCGGGCGGGCGGGCCGGGACGGCCAGCCCTCCGAGTGCGTCGTTTTGTACCGGAGCGCGGATCGGGGGCGCCGCCAACGTCTCGTCACCCTGAACGCAGCCGGCGGCAGGGAGGCCGGCTCGTTCTTCCGGGCGCTTGCGGGGGCGGCTAACGGAGGGAGGATCAATGCTCCGTTCGGTTCACTGGCGGCGCTCGGAGGCGTGGATCAGGACGCAGCCGGTATCATGCTCCGCGGCCTTGAGGAGTCGGGGTTGGTCTCCCGTAACTACGATCTGTGGGCCGAGGTGGAGATCGAGGGCGTGGAGGAGGAGCCGGAGGGTCTACGCGAGGAGATCTCCGCCGTCCACGCCGCGCTGCCTGGCCGGGGCGTGATCTCCTTGCCGGACCTGGCCCGGCGCGCCGGAGTGCGGCCGCTCGTAGCCCAGACCGCGCTCTACCGCCTGATGGTGGATGGTCTGGTGCGCGCCGTGCCCCGAGGCTCCATCACCGACATCCGGCTCAAGGACGCATTACTGGATGAGCGCGGCCAGCGCAATATGACGGCGCGGCTGGAGAGCCACTCCAAACGGGCCTACAAGGAGATCCGGGACGTCGAAGCCTACTCGCAACTAACCACCTGCCGCCGCGAACGCCTCCTCCGCCACTTCGGGGACGAGGAAGAAGTCGCCCCATGCGCCGGCTGCGACGTCTGCCTCGGCGAGTCCACGCAGTTGGCGGTTGCCCCCGCGCTTTCGGAGCCGCGCCTCGCGCCCGCGCGATCCTCCGCCGTGGCGTCTGTTGCCGGAGAGGTGGACGAGGAGTTATTGCAGCGTTTGAAGACATGGCGGAGCGCGCAGGCCGGGGAGCAGCGGGTTCCGGCCTACGTCGTGCTCCATAACAGCCACCTGGAGGAGATCTCCGCCCGCCAGCCCCGGAACATCCACGAGCTCGGGAACATAAAAGGGATCGGGCTTCGCCGCGCCGCCCGCTACGGAGAGGAGATCCTGGCCCTCGTCCGGGGCGAAGAGCCTGCGGCCTCCCCGAAGGAGATTCCGAACGAAACCTCGGACGAAAACCTGAACGGGTCGCCCCCCGACTACCGCAAGCACCTTCAGACCGCTGAAAACCTCCTCCGTTCGGGCCGGGGCGCCGAAGCCGTCCCCGAGCTTGCCCTCGCCTTGAAGGCCGGCGGCGAAGAGGCGCGGCTGGCGGTGGACGACCTCTTGAACAAGACAAGATGAAACGCTGACCGAAGGGAGATAAGTTGAAGCTCGAAGGCAAGAAAGTCGCCGTCCTGGTGGCGGACGGGTTCGAGGACCTGGAGTACTGGGTCACGGCGATGCGGCTCCAGGAAGAAGGCGCCGAGGTCGTCACCGTCGGGCCGGACACGGAGGAGCCGTTCTACGGCAAGAACGCGCTGGAAGCTCAGGCTGACGTCACGGCGGATGGGGCAGACGCAGCGGAGTTGGATGGGATCGTGATCCCCGGCGGCTGGGCGCCGGACAAGCTCAGGCGCTACCCGGAGATCCTGGACCTGGTAAGAGGCGTCCACGAACACGGAAAGGTCGTCGGCATCATCTGCCACGGGGGGCTGGTGGCGATCTCCGCCGGCATTGTGGACGGCGCGCGGGCCACGGGCTCTCTCGGCATCAAGGACGACCTGGAGAATGCCGGGGCGACGTGGGTTGACAAGGCCGCATTCCGCGAAGGCAACCTGGTGTGGGGCCGTGTCGTCCCGGACATACCGGACTTCTGTCGCGAGCTCGTCGCGGCGCTCGCGGAAGGGTAGCCTGGGTTAGACGTCGTAGTTGGGAAGTGGGCCGCCAGCGTCTTCTAGGACGTAGTCCCGGAACATGCGGCGGGCGACGCCGGGCTGCGAGCCGTAGATGTCGTTGTCCATCTTTGGGTCTTCGGTGAGGTCGTAGAGGCGTGCTTCCTCGAAGTCGTTGCGGCTGAACATCGCGTATTGGTCGTCGCGGGCCCAGACGTAGTTGTCGTAGGCGGCGCTGAAGTGGGGACGGTTTCCGGGTTCGTTCCCTGCCAGGGTGGGCGAGAGGTTCTGGCCTTCCATCGCCTCCGGGCGTTCGATGCCCAGAGAGCCGAGGACCGTGGGGGCTACGTCGTGGGTGGAGGCGTAGTAGTCGCTGGTCTCTCCGGCGCCCGTCCCTTCGGGGTGGCGGAGGAGGAATACTGTGTCCATGATCTCGGGCCACAGAGCGAACGCGGGCTTGCCGCTGACGCCGTGCTCCCCGAGCCCGACGCCGTGGTCCGATAGCAGCATGAGGAGCGTATTCTCGAAGAGTCCGAGGTCGTCCATCCTGTCAAGGAAACGGCCCAGCCAGCGGTCCACCATCGTCACCTCGGCGGCGTAGCGCGTGCGGAGACGCCGTATCTCGGGCTCACGGAGGTAGCCGGAGTTGCCGTAGAGCGGCCAGAAGGGCTCCTTGCCGTCGTATGGGCCATCCGAATAGAGCTTCAGGTACTCTTCGGGCGGGTCCCAGGGCTCGTGCGGGTCGTAGCTGTCCACCACGAGGAAGAACGGGGTTCCAGAGTTGGAGACCTCCAGGAACTCGGAGGCCCTGGAGAAGACCTGCGGGGAGAGCCAATCCTCCTCGCTCTGGCGCCCGGCGTTGTTGGAGAAGTACTGGCTGAGCTGGTAGTTCATGGCCTGTGGGTTGCCCCTGAGGAGCCCCTGGCTCACCTGCTCCTGGGGCGCCGCGTAGAACGGACGGTAGTGGTCGGTGGTCTGGCCGCGGATGTACTCGAAGACGTTGAAGCCGCGCTGGAAGTTCATCGAGGGCTTGAACTGGTGCTCGGTGTCGGTCACCAGCATCGTCTCGTATCCGCGTTTCACCAGGATCTCGGCCAGCGTCGTCTGGTCCTCGGGGATACGCTGCCAGCCGTAGAGCTTCACGTTATCGTCTTGCTGGGGGATCCAGTTCCGGAAAGGGAACGTCCTTATGCCGGTATGGATGGCCCTGCGAGCCGGGATGGTCGGGTACGACTCGGCGTAGGGACGGGTGAAGCGCAGGCTCTCCCCGGCGAGGGCATCGAGGTTGGGAGTTTGGATCCAATCGTTCCCATACGCCCCGACGTGGTCCTTGCGGAGGCTGTCCAGGATCACCACGACGACGTTCATCTTCTCGTCGTTTACGGGTGTTCGTCCGCAGCCCGCCGTCCCCAATAGGGAGGCGCCGGCTACCCCCGCGCCTGCAAGCGCCAGGAACTCTCTTCTGGATAGCGTGCGTGGAGAGACTCGACTCACGAGCGAAGAGGGTACTACGTACCGGCGGGATAGTCCACGCATGGGTGAGCCGTATCACGGGACCCCGGCCGCCGGTTGGTAGAATTATTCTATGTTCAAGAGCGTGACTGCCGTGTTGCTTGGAGCTTTGATCTCGCTCGCGATCGGCTTGCTCGTGGTATTCGGGATCGTGGCCCCGCTGTTCACCAGCTTCGTCTCGCCGGACCTGGCCCGCGCCTCGGCATTGCCTTCCGGGGTCCTTGTCTGCGCGGTTGCTTTTTCGTTCTATTTCGGCGGGATGGCCGCCGGATACAGGGCTCCGGGCCGCAGGCGGCTGCATGGCGTGCTCGTCGTTCCCGTGCTGTTCGCGCTCTCACCAGCCCTCAACTTCGTGGCCGGGCAGGACCCGTTCCCGCAGTTCCGTGCGCCCGGCGCCGCCCTCCTGAGCGTGGCGCTCCTGATTGTGGCCGTCGCCGCCGCATACATCGGCGCCCGCAGGGGCGAGGGGCTATACGCCTACAACCAGAGCCACCTCCGCCGCCAGCGTAGCCGCTAGCGGTTGACCGGTGCTTCGGCGGAGTTTCGTCAGCGGGCCTGGACGCCGAGGGTGATGCGGCCGCGAGCGTCCATGCGGGCGTTGGGTTCCAGCGCGTGGGCCGGCAGTTCCGAAGGGTCGTCGCCGGAGCCGATCAAGTACACCCTGGGTTCAGGAACGCCCTCGGCGGGGTCGGAGACGTAGCGGCGCCAACCCATCTCGCCCCACGCGAAGGTGAATGTGGGCTTGCCGGGAGAGCCATCACCATCACCATCATCGCCGGTGCCGGAGTGGACTTTCGGCATGCCGAGGCTCTTGGAGATCGAGGCGACCGTCCTGGCATGCTCGCTGGTGTTGAACAATTCGATGCCGGCCCGCATCCTTCGCCCGGGGTCGGAGAGACGCCGCAGACTCTCACGGACGCTCTCCAGTTCCTCCGCGTTCCGCTCGCTCTGTTCCCTGGCTTCCCGAAGCTGCTCCTCCAGACTCCGCGCGCGCTCCTCAGCCGCGACCCTCTCCGCCTCGGCCTCTTCGAGTCGGCTGTCGGTATATTCGGCGTCCTCGCCGCTCGCCGATGCGGAGATTCCACCCTCCAGGGGCTTCTCCTCCCGCGCCGCTTCCGACTCTTCCAGCGCGGCCTCAAGCTCCACGATGCGGTCCTCGAGCCGGTGTCTCTGCTCCGCCCGGATGCCTTCGGATTCGCGCAGCGCCGCCGACTCCTCAGCGTAGTCTTCCAGACGGGATCCCGCTTCCGCCGCTCTCTCTTCCGCCTCATCTCGCGCCGCCTCGAGTTCGGCGATGCGGTCTTCGAGGATGGATCTCTGCCGCGTTTCCGAACCTTCCGCCTCTTCGAGCGTTGCCTCCAGATCCGAGATCCGCGCCTCCAGGCGGGATCTTTCCTCCGCGCTCGTCTCTTCCGTGCTCGCGAGCGCGGCCTCCAGTTCTGCCGCGTGACCTTCCAAACTGGACTGATGCTCCGTCCGGGCGGCTTCGGCATCCTGGAGCGCGGTTTCAAGTTCCACGACGCGATCTTCGAGCCGGGACCTCTCCGCATCCCGCGTGGCTTGATCCTCCGCCCGCGCCCTCAGCAACTCCGCGATGCCGTTTTCGAGACGAGACGTTTCATCCGTCCGCGTCCTTTCGGTCTCATCGAGCGCCGATTCCAACTCGACTATTCGATCTCCCAGGCTGACTTTCTCCCCTGCGCGCGCATGCTCGACCGCCGCCAGTTCCGTCTCCAGTTCCGTGATGCGTTCTCCCAGGTGGGACTCTCGCTGCTCGCGCGCCGCGCTTGCTTCTTCGAGGCTGTCCTCAAGCTCCGTGACGCGAGCTTCGAGGCGGGACTTATTCTCCGTCTCCGCCGTCCGGGTTCGCTCCAGCTCTGCCTCGAAGGCGTCTTTGTCCGAGAGGCGTGAGATTTCGATCTCGCGCAACCGCTCGCCGTAGGTACGGACCTCGGACTCGCGCTGCATCCTCATCCCCTCGAGGCGTTCCTCCAGCGCCCACGTCTCGGACCTGCGGCGTTCGTCCTCCGCCGCCAGACGCTCTTCGTATCGAAGGCGGGATCTACCGGCCTCCGCCTCTCCGCGCGCCTGGAGAGCCTCGTTGTCCGCTTTCCGCTGGGCTTGAAGCGCCGTGAACCTTCGGCCCGCGGCCTCGTTGGCCTGGCTTAGTCTGGCCGCGTGCGTCCTGTGAAGCTCGCGCTCGCGCTTCTCGGCGATCGCTTTCACTTCCCGCACCGCCTCCCTGAGGCTTCCTTCCGCCTCCCTGGACCTCGTCTCCAGTTCGCTTCGGAGTGTTTCGATCTCGGTTTGCTGGTTCTCGATGACGGCCTGGTAATCTTTCTGGAGCTCCATCTCCCTCCCGGCGGAGGCGCTCCGGATTGCCTTCAGAGCCGACTCCTGAGTGTCGGTGGCCGCCTGGCGCTCCTCGGCCAACCGTCTCTCGAAGTCCCTTCTCAGGGTGCGCTCCACGCTGGACCGCTGGTCATCCAACTTCCGCCGCAGCTCCCTTACCTCGGACTCCCGGCGCTCCTCCAACTCACGGTATCCTTCCCGCAGCTCCTCCTCCCACTGCCGGGAGGCTTCCTTCGCTGACGCCAGCTCGGCTGCGTGGCGCGCCTCGATCTCCTGCCACCTGACGTCTTCACCGGGGTCCACGGAGCCGGGCGCTCCGGCGCGGCGCGTCTCTTCCACCTGCTTGCGCAGGGCCGAGATCTCACCGATGTGCTGTTTGCGGAGCCGGAGTTGCTCGTCGGCGTTCTCCATGCGAAGCCTGCTCAACTCTTCATGGAGGGCTCGCGCTTCCGCGCCGGGGACCGTCGCATCTTCCCGCTGCTCCAGCGCGCGTCCCCGGGCTGCCACCTCATCCTGGGCCGTCTGCAGGGCCACGGTCGCCCTTTCCAGGTCCCCGCGCAGGTTCGCGACTTCCTCCTCCAGGCTCTCTATGAGCGAACCCGCGTCCTCTAGCTGGTTCGCCAACTTCTCCGCCTGATCCATCGTTTCACCGCCCCACTTTCGATTCTGGAGTTGCCGCAAGGATTCTGTGTTTCCAGGGTAAACCTTCGCGGCTTCCTGGTAAAGCGATGCCTTTCATTCTTCCTCCACGACCACGCCGCTACCCCGCAGAAGCTCCGCGAACTCCGCAAGCACGGAGTGTTCGCCGAGGTCCTCCCGAACCGCCTGGTCGAGGGCTTTCGCCAGGTCGCAAGCCTCCTCATCAGTGATGCTCTGGTCTGGTTGAGGCGAGTCGAGCAGGTCCAACCCCTCGTAGCCGTAAAGGCGTGCCACCTCCAGCGTCTCGTCCCAGCTCTCGGTGGTGTGTGGGAAGGCGTGTCCCATCCGGTTCTTGAACGTCACGTCCATCGAGAACGTATCCTATGCCGCGCCGCCGGCTCGCGCCACGTCCGCGCTCCCGGCGTACGAGAAGGACATGTCAACCGCCGGCTGGTAACCTGATCCGAGGTCTTTGGCAAGCTCTTATGACGGTGGATGGAGGAGATTTGAACCTCAGAGAGGCACT
The DNA here is from genome assembly GCA_051003015.1 of Rubrobacteraceae bacterium. GTDB lineage: Bacteria > Actinomycetota > Rubrobacteria > Rubrobacterales > Rubrobacteraceae > JACDGB01. The sequence goes on from JBPCLT010000151.1 coordinate 12,911, forward strand.
GGAAGAGGTCAGGGAAGAGTTCGAAGCCGGCGCGATGATAATCAGCAGCAGATGGGATCGGCCCCTCGACGATGAGATTCGGGCCGCAGAAGACGAAAGAGATGTCTGGGTGGAGTGGGGAGAAGTCATCCAGGATCAAGTCTCCGTTCCGGCCACGCACGTCCTCTTCCTCGACGAGGACGGGTACATGATGAGGGACGGCTCCGGGATGTCCGTCGTCTCGGCCCGCGACTACGCCAGGCTGGGACGATAGTTCAACCCTTCTGGCAGCGGGGACAGAAACCCTCGATGACGAGCCGGGCGCTGCGGACCTCGTATGGGGTGTGCTGTTGGACCTCGGCTTCCAGGTCCCCCAGCTCCACGCCGGGCACCTCGGAAACCAGGCCGCAACCCATGCATCGGATATCCAGGTGCGGGGCCGTGTTTAGGTCGTAGCGGGCAGGCGACTCCGACCAGCGCTTGGAGCTTATGACCCCGATCTCCTCCAGCACCGACAACGCCTGGTAGACGGTGCCGAGCGCCACCCGAGGGTTCTTCCGCTTGACGATCAGGTACACGTCCTCCGCCGAGGGATGCCCGCCTACTTCCTCCAGCGCGTCGAGCACGGCCTTCCGCTGCGAGGTCAGGGTATACCCTGACCTGCGGAACTTCGCCCGGATGTCGCCTTCCAGAGCTTCGATCATCACGCTTCCAAGATGCTAGATCACTTGATCAATAACCGTTCCTGATTTGCAGTTTAACATACGGTTATTTCCAGAACGGGGTGTACCATAGTCGGCGAGATGTCCTTCTTTTTCACAATATTGGCGAACCTCTGGCGCTTCTCGCGCAATGCTCGCGCCCGCCTCCTGTCACGCCCCCCGGACTTCGTCTGGCTTGAGGTGAGCGGCGCGCTGCCGGAGTTCGAGCCTCAGGTTGGCTTCCTGCGCCGCCGCGTCTCTCCCGGACCTCCCGCGCCCAGCCTCGAAGGGCTGCGCGAACGGCTCGATCGCATCTCCGCCGACGGCCGTCCGAAGGGCGTGGTGCTGCGCGTCCGCGACCTGAGCGCCGGCTGGACCGCCCTGGAAGGGTTGCGCATGGAACTCGCCCGCTTCCGGGAGCGCGGTGGCCAGGTCGTAGCGTACCTCACCGAGCCCGATCCCCGCTCGTATTACCTGGCGTGCGCCGCCGATGAGGTGTTCGCCTCTCCCGTCTCCACCGTGAACGTTACCGGGGTGTACGCACGGGTGAATTTCTTGAAGGATGGGCTCGAACACGCCGGGATCGAGGCGGAGGTGATCTCCGTGTCACCTTACAAATCCGCCGGCGACGTGTTTACCCGCAACGACTTCTCCGACGAAGCCCGCGAACAGGCCGAACGCCTCCTCGATGCCAGGTTCGCCACCCTAGTGGATGCCATCTCAGAGGGAAGAGACATGACCGTCGAAGAAGCTCGGGCAAAGATAGACCGCGCCCCGTTCTCCGCCCGCGAGGCGCTTGATGAATCTCTCCTCGACGGCGTTTGCTACGAGGACGAACTGGCCGAGAGGCTCGGGACGGAAGAGAGACGAGCGACGCTCGCGGAGTGGGGGAGGGCGCGGCGGGCGTTGCGGATGCCGTACCGGACGCTCTCGCGGCGGAGGGTCGGGCTGGTGAACCTGTCCGGGGCGATAGTGCGAGGACGGAGCCGTCGGCTGCCGGTACCGCTGCCGTTGCTGGGAAGGGAGCATGCGGGGAGTGAGTCCGTGATCGGGGCGCTGCGTGTCGCGGAGAAGGACCGGCGGATATCGGCGGTATTGTTTCATGTGGACTCGCCCGGCGGAGATGCGCTGGCTTCCGACCTGATCTGGCGCGAAGTCCACCGTATCCGCGCGAAGAAACCCGTGGTCGTCCTGATGGGCGCCGCGGCGGCCTCCGGCGGCTACTACGTCTCCGCCTCCGCAAGCCACGTCATCGCCCGCGCGAGCACCATAACCGGCTCCATCGGCGTTATCATTACCCGTCCCGTCGCCTCAGGACTCTACGAGAAGCTCGGCGTCAACCCCGTCGCCCTCGACCGGGGCGCCCACGCTGGCCTGATGGACGCCAGCCGCCCGCCCACGCCGGAGGAGTTGGACGTATTGAAGCGCCAGCTCGGCAACTTCTACGACGAGTTCAAGGACCGGGTATCGAAGGGGCGCGGCATGAGTCTGGAGTCGCTCGAACGCATCGCCGGAGGCCGCGTGTGGACCGGCGCCGAGGCCCTGGACCTCGGGCTCGTGGATGAGACCGGCGGTTTCCGGGATGCGCTCCGCAAGGCCGCGGAGTTGGGTGAAACGAAAGAAGATCCCGGCGTGCTGGTGAAGATCCCGCCTCCCCGGAGCGGTCGTCCCATGCCCGGAGATCCGGTAGACGCCGCGCGGGAGGCGGTAGAGAACACGCTACGGGCGGCCGGGGAAATGCGCGGTGTCTGGGCCATCGCGCCATACGAGGTCTCCGACGGCTGATAATATCTTCGAGGCTGCGTCCGGCTACCGGCGCGAATCGTTGACAGAGGTTTTCTATTGGGTGCGATCTCGAAAAAAGGCGTGGACCGGCGGGCGATGACCATCCTCTCCGGCGGGCATCTGTTCACGGACGTGAACCAGGGCGCGGTGGCGGCGCTCATCCCGTTCCTGGTGGCGGAACGGGGGATCTCACTCGCCGCCGCCGGTGCGCTGGTCCTGGCCGCGACCGTTAGCTCCTCCGTGGTGCAGCCGCTCTTCGGAATCTTCTCAGACCGGCGTCCGCTCCCGATCCTCATGCCGCTCGGCGTGCTGGTGGCCGGGATCGGCATGGCGCTTGTCGGCGCTGCCCCAAGTTACCCGCTGATACTGATCTGCGTGGTCTTCAGCGGCATCGGGGTCGCCGCTTTCCACCCTGAAGCGGCCCGCTACGCCAACTACGTCTCCGGCGCCGGACGCGCACGGGGCATGAGCTTCTTCTCCGTCGGCGGCAACGCCGGGTTCGCCCTCGGCCCGGTCTTCGCCACGCCGCTCGTCCTCCTCTTCGGGCTGCCGGGGACGCTGTTCCTCGCGCTGCCCGCAGCCCTCATGGCGGCCGTCATGACCCTGGACCTCCCGCGCCTGCGCCGCTTCCAACCTGAGCCCACCGAGGGCGCGAACGGGCATTCCGCCGACGCTCCCGCTGCCTGGGGACCGTTCGCCCGGATGGTCGGGGTGGTCACGCTGCGCTCTTTCCTGTACTTCGGGCTGGTGGCCTTCGTGGCCTCGTACTACGGGCAGGTGCTCGACACGTCTCCCGCCTTCGGGAACGTCGCGCTCACGGTGATGCTCGCCAGCGGGGCCGTCGGGACGCTCTTCATGGGGCCGCTCGCCGACCGCTTCGGAAGGCGCGCCGTGCTGGGTGTCTCGATGTTCCTCCTGGGACCTCTTGTCTTCGTCTTCACCCTCTGCGGTCCCATCGCCGGGATGGCTATCCTCGCCCTGATCGGGGCCGCGGTCATCGGGACGTTCGGCGTCACCGTGGTGATGGGGCAGGAGTATTTGCCGGGCAGGATCGGGCTCGCCGCGGGCATCACGATGGGCCTCTCCATCGGGATCGGCGGCCTCGGCGCGCCGGTGCTTGGCCTCGTTGCCGACGGTTACGGCCTCACGACAACGATGTTCGTCGTGGCGGTACTGCCCGTTCTCGGTCTCCTCCTCACCCTGACCCTGCCGCGCAAACCTCCCGAGGCCAGCAAGGCCGGTTGACGGCTTTCGGACGGGAGATTCCCTCTCACCGCCTGTGATCGGAGCCTCATGTTTTCGGTTTCACTCCGGTAACATTGGTGGGATGAACACGCTCTCTGGAGAGGCTTTTTAGACTCGTGAAGATCTTCCATCGTCTGGGCGAATTTACCTATCGCTATCGCGTGGCGGTGGTGCTCACATGGGCGGCTCTGGTCGTCGCGAGCGCGTTCCTCGCCCCGAACCTCGGTGTCCGGCTCAAGGGCGGCGGCTTCGAGGGCGCGAACTCGGAGGCCGAGAGGGCGCAGGACGTGATGGCCGAGGAGTTCGGCGCCTCCCCGGCGACCCTGACGGTCGTCTTCGACGGTGACGGCCTCTCCGCGAAGGGCGATGAGTTCCAGGACAGGCAAAACGCGGCCCTCGAAGGGCTGCGCGACATGCCCGAGACGGAGCAGGTGACCACCTACTCGGATGCCAGGGATTCACGCTTTATCTCCGAGGATGAGGAGAAGAGCTACGCGCTGGTGAGCTTCAACGTCTCTTCGGACGAGACGGAGGACCTGGTGGGCGAGGTGCGGGACCACGTCCGCTCCGGCGATCTGGAGACGTACGTCACAGGCGCGCCCGCCGTGTACCAGGACATCACCGAGGCCAGCAACGAGGACATCAAAAAGGCCGAGAAGTACGCTTTACCGTTTGCGCTCGTCATCCTGATCGTCGCCTTCGGCACGCTCGGCGCGGCGGCGATTCCGGTGGTGATCGGGGGCGTCAGCGTCCTCACCGCGCTGGCGACGCTGTACTTCGTGGCCGGCGCATACGACATGTCCGTATTCGTGCTGACGATCTCGACGATGCTCGGCCTCGGCCTCGGGATAGACTACGCGCTCTTCGCCGTCAGCCGTTTCCGTGAGGAACTGGAGGACTATCCGGTCTCCGAGGCGGTGCCCAGGATGGTCGCAACGGCGGGCCGGTCCATCTTCTTCTCCGGGACGGCGGTCCTGATCGGGCTTTCCGGTCTGCTCTTTTTCCCGTTCATGTTCATGCGCTCCATCGGCGTGGCCGGCGTGGTCGTGGTCTTCGTCTCCGTGACGGCCGCCCTGACGCTCCTTCCCGCCTCGCTCGGTATGATCGGATACCGCATCAACGCCCTCGCCGTGCGGCGCCGCAGTGTCGTCTCCGGGGCGGGCTTCTGGGGGCGCAGCGCGGAGCTGGTGATGCGTCACCCTCTGATCGTGCTTCTCATCGTCGGCGTATTACTCGCTGGACTTCTCTACCCGGTCACACACATGCGGGTCGGCATCCCCGAGGCGAGCGTCTTGCCCCAGAAGTACGAATCCCGCGCCGGCGACGACATCCTCAAACAGGACTTCGACTACGCTGCCCTGAACCCGATGGAGGTCGTCACCACCCTCACGGAAGACCCCACGAGCGCCGAAGGTCTTGCCCATATCGAGCAACTCGGGAATCGCATCGAGGATACGGATGGCGTGGAGCGCGTCGAGAGCCTGTACACCATCGGGGCCTCGGGGGCACGCGAGTACGCAGAGCGCGTGACCGATGCCAGGAGTGAGGCCGAAGCCAAAGCTAGCGGGAGGGTGGATGGGCTGGTAGAGGAGCAGATCCAAACTCAAATCTCCGAGCGCACAGACGAGGCAGTACAGCAGCAACTCGACGAAGTGCGGGCCCAGTACGGCTCCGTCCCGCCTGGGACCGAAGAGCAAATCCGGGCTGAAGTGGAGCCTCGGGTGGCGGAAGAGGTACGCGGGGCGGAGGATCAAATACGGGCCGAAGTCGAGCGGCAAGTCGCCGCGGAGGTGGAGCGCGAGGCGCCCGAGTTGCCGGACGGCATCTCCGCCAGCGGCGAGGTGACCCCCGAGGGCGTAGCGAACTTCCTGGAGTTGCCGGAGGCCCGCGATTCGGAGGAGATCAGGGACGCCCTGGGATTCTATGTCGCTGGAGACCGGACCCTGTTGCGGGCTGTGCCCGAGGCAAGCCCGTATACCGAGGAGGCCCGCGTGGCCGTGGATGAGGTAAGGGCCGTCGAGCCGCCGGAGGGGACGAGTTTCCTGGTGGGCGGTCTCTCCGCCGGTCAGAAGGACTTCATCACCAGACTCTACGGAGACGCGCCGTATGCGGCGGCATTCGTACTCGGGGTGACGTATTTGATCCTGTTCCTCACCTTCCGGTCGGTGTTCATCCCGCTGAAGGCGGTGATCGTGAACATCCTCAGCCTGACGGCGAGCTTCGGCGCGATGGTCTTCGTGTTCCAGGACGGGAACCTCTCCGGCCTCCTGAACTTCACGCCTTTAGGATTCGTGGACGCGACGCTCCCCATCCTGATGTTTTGCACGGTATTCGGGGTCTCGATGGACTACGAGGTCTTCCTGCTATCGCGCATCCGCGAAGCCTACGAGAACGGCGACTCCAATACCGCCAGCGTGGCGAAGGGACTCGTCGCCACAGCCGGCATCATCACTTCGGCGGCGGCGATCATCATAGTGGTCACCGGCGCGTTTTCCTTCACCGGCATCATCATCACGAAAGCCGTCGGCCTGGGCCTCGCCGTGGCCGTCTTCGTGGACGCCACCATCATCCGCGTTCTCCTAGTCCCCGCGACAATGCGCATCCTGGGCGACTGGAACTGGTGGCCCGGTGGACGCAAGCGCACCTTCGGCGCAAAACCCGAGAAGGGCAGATAAGACCGATTCTTGATCCTGACGCGATACGGGAATACACTGAGGTTCATGGTCGAGTTCGAGCAGATACTCAAGAGCCGAGGATACAGGCTCACCAACCAGAGGCGGGTGATCGCACGCGAGCTAGAGGGCGAGCGGCACCTTTCGGCTGAGGAGATCTACGACCGGGTCAAGAACGAGCACCCGGAGATGGGACTCTCAACGGTATACCGGACGCTGGATCTCCTGACGGAGCTGGGCATCGTGCGCAAAGATGACTTCGGGGAGGGATACTTACGCTACGAGCTTGCGACGGAGCGGATGCACCACCACGCCCGCTGCGAAGTGTGTGGAAACGTCATCGAGTTCAACGAAGAGCTAATGGAGTACCTGGCCTTGCAGGTCGAACGCGAGACCGGTTTCGTGACGGATTGGCACGAGATCACGCTGCACGGCCGCTGCGCCGATTGTGCGGCTTCGTAGCTAGACGCTGAACTTCGTGCCGTCCTCGGCCAAAACCACTTCGCCATCGTAGCCGAGCCCGACCTCGGCCACCAGGTCGAGCCCTTCCGCCGCCGGGTAGATGTGCGTGAGGACGACGCGCTCGACGCCGGCTTCGGTGGCTATACGGGCGACGCCGCCCGGCGTGAGGTGTCCGGACACGGGGCTGTCGTCGGGGAAGGAACATTCGATCAGCATGGTGTGGGCGCCGCGCGCCAACTCCACAACGGACTCACTGTACTCGGTATCGCCGGTGTACACAAACGCTCCACCGTCGCCTTCGAGACGGTAGGCGATGCTCTCCGGGCGGTGCTCGGCCGGCGCCCATCGCAGTGCGCAGCCGGGCAACTCCAGAGGAACGGCGTTTATCAACGGAAGCTCGTTTATATCCGTCGCGTAGTCGCCGATCATCCACTTACCCCAGACGGCCAGGATCAAACCCCAGAACTCCTGGAACGGCTCCGGGCCGGAGATGGTGAGTGGGCGGGTACGTTCCTCTTCCGCGCCGTACTTGAGGGCGAAGAGCAGCGGCACGATGTCCACCGTGTGGTCAGGGTGGAAGTGGGTAAAGAAGATGCGATCAACGGAGAAGGGATCCAGGTCCGCGCGCACCATCCCGCGCACCGCCCCGGAACCGAGGTCGAAGACCATCATCTCCCCGCCAGATCGCACCACTACGCAGCTCTGACGGCGGGCGAGGCGCGGGGGTGCCGTGCCCGAGCCGACGACAGTTATTTCCATGAGTTCCTCCCTCTGGTCGGAAGCTGTCAGCCATTAACTTTCAGCTATCAGCCCTGTGCTGGTAGGTCGGCTGCGTATTCGTGTCGCGGCTTCTCGTGGCTGACCGGCACATTATGTCTGGTCATCTTCTCTTGGTGAGCCGACCACTGTTCTTGGCTGACCGCTGATAGCTGAACGCTTGAAAACCCACGCGAGCCCAACGATACCGAGGATTGCGCCCCCGATCACATCGGAGGCCCAGTGAACCCCGAGATATACCCGGCTGAGGGCCATCCCCGCCAGCCCGAGCACCACGACCGTACGTGAGAACCCATTTTCCCACAGGACGAACACCGCTCCGAACAGCAGGACCGATCTCAAAGCGTGGCCGCTCGGATAGGGGAAAGGGTGCTCCAGCGCCACGAGCAGTGTTGGGTCCGCCGCTCGGGACGTCGCCTCAGGCACGGGCGGCGTTGGCAGGAAGAACTTCAGCGTTAGCTCCACGATCCCGGTGACGATGAAAGCAGCGAGGATACGCCCGCCGAGCCTACTGCGGCCGGACGCGAACAAGACGGCGAGAAGCGAGAGCAGGGCCGCCCCAATTACCTCCAGGCTTCCCGCGAGCGAGAAGAGACTGCCCAGGGCATCCAGCGCGCCGGAGGCAACTCTCTGGGAGGCGAGGAGCGCCCACCGGTCCATGTCCTCGAACAGCCCAACTCCCGCCGCTGCGGAAAACAGGACGAAGGCCGCGGCCGATACCGCGAGTAGCCGGTTCGGGGCACGATTCATGGCGCCGGACGCGCCGAAGGGGCCGGTAGTTCGACCCGTCCCCGTCGGCGTGTGGATACGATGATCCGGCTCAGGCGACAGCGTCGCGCAATACGCGACCGTACTCGCCGCCCTTGAGGATACGCTCGGCCTCGCGCTGGAGCTGACGTACCCGCTCGCGCGAGATCCCCAACTCGTCGCCGAGCTCGGCGAGGGTGGCCGGCTCGCGGTCGTCGAGGCCGTAGCGCCGGACGAGCACGTGGCGCGCCCTCTCGGGCAAACGCTCTATGGCCTCTTTCAGGTGCGCCGTCTCCATCTCTCGCATCACCGTGTCCGGCGTGTCCGAGACCTTGTCGTCCTCGATGAAGTCGCCGAGCTGGGAGGCGGTGTCATCGGAGGAGACCGGCTGGTCCAGGCTCGTGGCGTCCGGCATGGCGCTCATGGTAAGGCGGACCTCTTCGAGCTCCCACCCGAGCCGTCTGGCTACCTCTTCCTCAGCCGGCTCCCGCTCGAACTCCACGGACAACTCGTTGTACGCCCTGGAGACCTTCCGGATCTTCTCGGTCATGTGGACCGGCACCCGAATCGTGCGTCCCTTGTCCGCCACCGCCCTCTGCACGGCCTGCCTGATCCACCACGTTGCATACGTGGAGAACCGAAAGCCCCTCGCAGGG
>JBPCLT010000152.1:0-4815 GCA_051003015.1 Rubrobacteraceae bacterium
ACCGGGCGGAGTATTCCCGCTCCGGCGCGCCGTAGAGTGTGGTGCGGCGACGGGGGATGCGGCCTGCTTCCCGGATGATTCGCTCCAGGTCCTCCGGCAACATCTCCTGGCCGTGGCTGGCGCCCGCCGCCCGCGAGATGCTCTCGTTCATCAAGGTGCCGCCGAGGTCGTTGCAGCCGGCCTGGAGGCACAGCTTCGCTCCCTCTGCGCCGAGCTTGACCCAACTGACCTGCACGTTGTCTATGTAGCCGTGGAGCGCGATGCGACCGACGGCGTGCATCTTGATCGTCTCGGCGAAGGTCGGACCCCGGCGACTTCGGCCCTGCAAGAACAGCGGCGCGCCCATGTGGACGAACGGAAGCGGCACGAACTCGGTGAACCCGCCGGTCTCGGCCTGGATGTCCCGGAGCACCATCAGGTGACGAGCCCAGTTTACGGGACCGTCAACGTGGCCGAACATTACCGTGGTCGTCGCCCGCAGCCCGACGGCGTGCGCGGCCCGCATCACGTCCGCCCACTGCCGGGTGTTGATCTTATCGGGACAGATGACCGCCCGGACCTCATCGTCCAGTATCTCCGCCGCCGTCCCCGGCAAAGTCCCGAGCCCGGCTTGCTTCAACTCGACGAGGAACTCTTCGACCGAGATACCGAGCGTCTGGGCTCCCTGGAAGACCTCAAGTGGCGTGAAGGCGTGGACGTGCATCTCTGGCACCTCGTCTTTGACCGCCCGCAGGTACTCCAGGTAGTTCTCGCCGGTGAAGCTACCGTGGATGCCGCCAACCATGCACACCTCGGTCGCGCCCTTCTCCCACGCCTCGCGGGCGCGCCGGGCGACCTCTTCGGTGTCGAGCAGGTACGGGTCGCCGCGCAGGTTCAGGGACTTCGGTCCCTTGGAGAACGCACAGAAGCGGCACCGGAAGTAGCAGAGGTTGGTGTAGTTGATGTTCCGGTTGACGACGTAGGTGACCTCTTCGCCGTTGACCTCGCGCCGCAACTCGTCCGCCATCCGGCACAGTTCCGCAAGCTCCGTGCCCCGCGCGGTGAAGAGAACGGAGATCTCCTCTTCCGTCAGGTCCCGCTCCCCGGCCCCCGCGAGCGCCCGCATGAACTCGGGGCGAGTTTTAGAGGGCCTCCGACCCTGTATCTCCGCGACAGTCTTCTCCGGGATGTCCTCCTCCGTCCCCGGAGACCATTCCTCGACCCGCGCGAAACCCTCCGCGTCCATGCCGGCCCACACCCGCGAGCGGAGGCCCTCGTCAACCCACCGTTCCGCGTCGAGTGCGTAGGCCGGATGAAGCGCCAGCCGCTCCAACAGCAGGTAGCCTTTCGTCTCCGTGGCCCGCTCCAACTCATCGAGATGCGGCCAGGGGCGCTCGGGGTTCACGTGATCCGGGGTGACGGGAGATACGCCGCCCCAGTCGTTTATTCCGGCGTCCACGTACCAGGCGTATGGTGGAGCACCGTTTTCTCCCGTCTCCGCCAGGTTCGGGGGCGCCTGCACCGTCACGTCCGGCGGCAGCAGCAGCCGGGCGAGGGCGATGGTGGCGAGCATCTCGTCTTCGGAGGGTTCGGGCGCGAGCGCCATCCGGGTGCTCGGCTTGGCCCGGAAGTTCTGGACGATGCACTCGTGTACGTGGCCGTGCTTCTCATGCTGGTCCCGGATGGCGAGTATGGTGTCCACCCGCTCCTCGACCGTCTCCCCGATCCCTATGAGGATGCCGGTAGTGAACGGAACCGCGTGACGGCCAGCCGCCTCGATGGTAGCAAGCCGCCTCTCGGGAACCTTATCCGGCGACGCCCAGTGGGCCATGTCCCGTCCGAGCAGCCTCTCGGAGACTTGCTCCAGCATTATGCCTTGCGATACCGTGACCTCTCTCAAGGCGTGTACCTCGTCCTCCGATAGCACGCCGGGGTTAGCGTGGGGCAGGAGGCCGGTTTCGTCGAGGACGAGTCGGCAACAGTGGATCAGGTACTCGATGGTCGTCGCGAAACCGAGTTCTTCGAGTTCCCGGCGGGCTTCGGCATAACGCTTCTCCGGCTTGTCGCCGAGCGTGAAGAGAGCCTCCTTGCAACCAGCCTCCGCCCCGGCGCGGGCTATCTCCAGCACCTCATCCGGCGTCAGGTACGCCCGCTCGCCCTCTTTCGGAGGATGGGCGAAGGTGCAGTATCCGCAGTTGTCCCGGCAGAGCTTGGTGAGCGGGATGAAGACCTTGCGCGAGTACGAGACCCGCGGCCCGAAGGCCCGATCCCGCACCCCGGCTGCGGCCCGCATCGTCGGCTCCGGGTCTGCGGTCGCCAGGCGTGCCAGGGCGTAGGCGTCTTCCCTTTCGATACGTCCGGCGGCGGCCTCTTCGGCCAGTGCTGTATAGGCTGTGTGATTCGTTAATTCTGTCATGGGCAGCAGTATACCCACGGATTCGCCGGTATCATCAAATCCGACCAATCTTGTAGGAGATGGTTTAGAATGTGCGCCTGTGCCTTCAAGAACCGCGAAAGGAGTCTGATATGGAGCAGGAGATACAGCAGAAGGGCTACGCGCATCCTGAGGCGTTGGTGACCACCGAGTGGGTGGCCGAGAACCTGGATGACAAGGATAACGTGCGCATCGTGGAGTCCGATGAGGACGTGTTGCTGTATGAGATCGGGCACGTACCCAACTCCGTCAAGATTGACTGGGTCGAGGACCTCAACGACCCCCTGGTGCGCGACTACCTCGACCCCGAGCATTTCGCCAGCTTGATGGCCGAGAAGGGCATAACGCCGGACACCACCGTCGTCTTCTACGGGGACAAGAACAATTGGTGGGCGACTTATGCGCTGTGGGTCTTCCGGCTCTTCGGGCACGAGAAGGTCGTTGTGATGGACGGCGGGCGCGTGAAGTGGGAGGCCGAGAACCGGACCATGACGCAGGATATTCCCAGCTTCCCGAAGGCCGAGTATCCCGTGCCAGGGCGTGATGATCAGAAGATCCGGGCCTTCAAAGAAGACGCGGAGAAGCACATCGGGAAGGCGATGGTGGACGTGCGGAGCCCCGGCGAGTACAAGGGCGAGCTTCTGCACATGCCGGACTATCCGCAGGAGGGCGCTCTGAGGGGTGGTCACATTCCCGGCGCGGCCAACGTTCCGTGGGCTCGGGCCGTCAGGGAGGACGGGACTTTCAAGAGCGCGGATGAGTTGCGTGGAATCTACGAGGGTGAGGCCGGCCTTCAGCAGGGTGAAGACGTGATCGCCTACTGCCGCATCGGGGAGCGTTCCAGCCACACCTGGTTCGTGCTCAAGTATCTACTCGGCTACGAGAACGTGCGCAACTACGACGGCTCCTGGACCGAGTGGGGCAACCTCGTGCGCGCTCCAATAGAAAGGTAACCGAACACCTTTGGATCGCAAGGCTCGCGTAGCGCGGCTCGTCGAACACGTCGAGAACCCCCTCCACAAGAGGGTTCTCGACGGCGCGCAGGTGGTGATGCCAGACGGTAGCCCGGAGTGCGGTGGCTCCGTCACCGTCTACCTCAAGGGTGATGGCGACGGCTGCATCGAAGGCCTCTCATGGACCGGACAGGGAGACACCATCAGCATGGGCTCGACATCCATCGCCCTGGAGCGCGTCCTCGGCGAGGACCTCACGATGGACGAGGTACTCGACTTCGACTACGAAGCCTTGCTCCAGGAGATCGGACGCGACGTGATCGGCAGCCGCACTCGCAACGCCACTATGGGCCTCTCCACCCTGAAGTCCGCCGTCAGGAAATACCGCCGCAACAGGCTTGCGGATGATGGACAACCGAGCAAGGTGGAGTCTGTCTGAGACCCTGAACAAAGGGACGGCCTGCGGCATAAGGGTTTGGCGACCTGGCCGGGTGATTCTCTCTACGCGGCCAGGTCGTCTTTGTGTAGGCAGGCGGCGATGCAAAGCCCGAAGGCTAGCGTCGAGAAGACCGTCCGTACCCCGTTCCAGAAATTCCAGGGCTCCTCGTAGGCTGCTCGCGCTTCAGCAAGGACGCGCGCCGGGGCGTCGAGGCTAACGGTCGCCAACTCCTCGTTCATGGGGACGTTTATTAGCATCGTCAGCAGGAATCCTCCTCCGATGTACAGAGCGCAAGCCAGCGCGAGTAGCGCGAACCGCACCGACCGCGGCCTCGGCAAACGGACCACGACCGCCAGCAGCAGAAGTGCCGCCGCTCCGAAGAAGCTCACTGCGAACACGCCGTTGCGTACCGTCGCGTTGATCGCCTGCATGGCGGCGATGTACTGCTCGTCCGGTAGCAACGCCGTCCCCAGGGTCACCGAGCAAGCATAGGCGTAGAAGAAACCCGAGATCAAACCCGTCGTCACCGTCGCCCCAATCACCGCAATCAACCGTAGAACCGAAACCAAACCCCCAGAACTCAGAGCCGCCCGGCCTTCTGCCCGGCCCCCTGCGCTCCCGAAACCGTCCGCCATCACTACAACACCTCCTGCTCCTCGATTTTACCGTACCCGTCGGTACGGCTTGCGTGTAACCGTACCGTCAGGTACGGTTAGTGTCAAGGGTTGGGCTGAGGTTTTTCTGGAGATTCTTTTGGGAGAGATTAGTAGCGAGGAGAGGGGATGGAAGGAGCGGCGGCGGGAGGAGATCCTGGTGGCCGCTCTGGAGGTGCTGGAGGAGCGGGGTTACCGGGAGGCCAGCATGAGGGAGGTGGCGGCCCGGGCGCGGGCGTCGAAGGAGACGCTCTATTCGTGGTTCGGGAGCAAGAGCGGGCTATTTGAAGCTTTGATCTCCTGGCAGGCCGAGCGGATAGATGCCGCGCTCTCCCGTAGCCTGGAAGGGTACGGGGA
>JBPCLT010000153.1:0-4093 GCA_051003015.1 Rubrobacteraceae bacterium
TCGGGCAACTGGAAGTATCGCCCATCCACGCCAACTACCTCGTCAACCTCGGCGGCGGCACGGCGGAGGATGCCCTGAAACTCATCGAACTGGTACGCGAGACGGTTCGAGAGAAACTCGGCGTGGAGCTGGAATCCGAGGTCCGCATCATCGGGGAGCCGTAGTATCGGGCAAACCACCATCTTGTTATAATAGTCTCAATATCCCGCCGACGTGAGGAGACGCTATGGAGCCGGCGCGAGCAGATGGTGGACGGCATTGGAAACGGCTTGTTTGGAGGGTTGCGGCCATCATTGTCGTGACGCTCATCGTCGCGGCGTTGGGAGCTTTCGTGGGCTGGATGCTCGGGAGTGCCCTGACAGGCATCATCTTTGGGGCCGCTATCGGCTTCTTCGGATCTCTCCGAAGTGGCTATGTGATGGACGAACCCAACCAGGAACGCCCGGGATAGCCCCATTTGATACTCCGGGCCGGCGCGGTCGAGATTCGACATGTGAGAGCGGTTCGGCTGGAGGCGCTTTAGCTGATAGCTGAATGCTGATCGCTGACCGCTTTCGGCGGCCCCGGACGCCGAAACAAGTCCGGTATATCCGCCAGATCCGTGTGCGAGTCGCAGACGTCAAGCAGAGCCTGGGAGGTACATTGGGCTGCGCTCACGACCTCGACGCGGATGCCCTTCTCGCTCTGGAGGTACTCGACGGCCTCCACGTAGTCACCGTCGCAGGAGACGAGGACGTAGGTGTCCGCGTGGTCCGAGAGGCGCATCATGTCAACGACGATGCCCATGTCCCAGTCGCCCTTGTGCGTGACGCTCCGCTCGCCGTCGGGCGTGAGCGTTTCATGGACCACGAGGGGTTTGGAGCGCACCTTGTATCCGAACTTGTTGAGGTTGTAGACGAAGGAGCGGGCCGAGGGAGCGCCTTGCGCGTCCGCCGTCTCTTGTTTCTCCACGATGTAGAAGGTGGCCCGAAGGAGTTCGCGTCCGGCGACGGTGGCCGAGAGCAGTTGTCCGTAGTCCAGGACGCCCTTGTAGTAGCTCTTGATGGAATGGTAGAGGTTCGCCCCGTCGACGAAGACAGCCACCCGCTCTGTGAAGTTCTTTCGCTCCATGGGCGGGATGTTATCAAAAAACGGCCTGTATACGCGACGAACGGCATTTGTCCGATGCTAGACTCTGCTAGTATTCTGAAACGTCTTCGGAGTTGTGGAGGGAGTTGGTGAGGACCGGACTATGGACTTCGAAGTAAGCATAGAAGAGCACGCCGGCAGTTACTCCGTCGTGGCCGTCCGCGGCGAGGTGGACATCCACACGGCCCCGAAGGTCCAGTACGCCATTGAGCGTGCCGCCGGAGAGAACGGCGGCGTCGGGGCCGTGGTCGTTGACATGAGCGGCATCGCCTTCATGGACTCCACCGCGCTCTCGACGTTCATGCGCGCCAAAGACTCCCTGCAGGAGCAGGGGACATCCCTCCGGCTCACCGCTCCTTCCAAAGCCGTCGAGCGCATCTTCAGCGTCACCGGCTTCGGGGAGTACTTCGAGGTGTTCTCCTCCCGCCAGGACGCAATCCCCGACTGAGAACGCCGCGCCCTCTGAACCATCGTCCTACCCGTAATAGAATCGGAAGTACGTGATGACCGACGTGAAGAGCCTGAAAATCCCCGCGCCACTCGAACGCCTCGGCGAGGCGTTCCGGGAGGCCGGGCACGAGTTGTACCTGGTCGGCGGGTACGTGCGGGACGCGCTGCTTGGGGGGGCTGGCGCGGACGCCGACGCGGCGACGGGATCTCTTCCGAAGGAAATAAAGAAGGTTCTCCGGCCGAGAGCGGATCATCTATGGACCGTGGGCGAGCGGTTCGGGACGATAGGCGCCAGGGTCGGAGGCTATTCGGTCGAGGTCACGACGTACCGGAGCGATCTGTACACCGAAGGCAGCCGTCATCCCGAGGTCCGTTTCGGGGAGACCCTGGAAGAAGACCTGGCGCGCAGGGACTTCACGATCAACGCTATAGCCGCCGATGCCATGACCGGCGAGATCCATGACCCGTTCGATGGCCGCAAGGACCTGGAGAGCGGCGTGATCCGTCCCGTCGGAGACCCGCTGGACCGGATGCGCGACGACCCGTTGCGGATGCTGCGCGCCGTGCGCTTCGAGACGACACTGACGACCCTCGAAAAACCGTTCGCGATAACTTCGGACCTGGAAGCGGCGATCCGGGAGAACGCCCAATGGCTGGAGAGCATCAGCGCTGAGCGCATCCGGGACGAGTTCGAGAAAATACTAATCTCCGACAACGTCTCGCGGGGGCTCCGTACCCTCGTGCGTCTCGGGCTCATGCCCTACGTCGTGCCTGAGTTCATGGAGACGGTGAGTGTCGAGCAGGAGGCGGAGTTCCACCACAAGGATGTGTTTGAGCACACCCTGATCGTGACGGAGAGCGTCGAGCCGGGCCCCATCCTACGCAAGGCTGCCTTCTTCCACGATATCGGCAAGCCCCGCACGCTCGTCTACGAGCACCGCTGCACGTACTGCGGAGCGAAGAGTACCCGGAAGACCGCCTGGGAGGGTGAGTGCGAGGTATGCAGCGGCCGGACGCTGCCGAAGAGGATCCACTTCTACGGCCACGAGAACGTCGGGGCCGCCATCGCCCGGCGGGCGATGAAACGCCTGGCCTACCCGAAGGACGACACGGATGTCGTCGCCCACCTCGTCGCCCACCACATGCGCCCGATGGGCTACGCGGTCGGCCGCGACCCGTGGAGCGACTCCGCCGTACGGCGGTTTGTCCGCGACACGTACCTGGAGCGCGGCGGGCGCGTGCTCGCCGACGTGGGCACGCTCCTCAAGCTGGCCCGCGCGGACATCACCGGTGGCAACCCGAGGAGAAGGCGCGTCGCGGAGGAGAGTTGGCGTAGCCTCAAGGGGCGCGTGGACGAGGTGCGGGCCGAGGATGCAGTGGAGAGGCTCACCAGTCCGCTCGATGGAAACGACTTGATGGAGATGTTCGGGCGGGGGCCGGGGCGTTGGATCAAACCCCTCAAAGATTACCTGGAAGGCGAAGTAGTCGAGGGCCGCCTCGGAAAAGACGACACCGAAAAGGCCCGCCACCTCGCCGAAGCCTACGTCAAAGACAACTACCTGTTCGAGGAGGATCGAGATGGAGCGTTTTGACCCGCTCGCAACGACGAACTGGCTCGCCGAACACCTCGGCGACCCGGATATCCGCGTCGTGGATATCCGGGGTTACGTGAAGAAGACCGACCTCGGAGACGGACGCCAGCGGGCTGATTATCTCCCGGCCCGTGAGGAATACGAAGAAGCTCATGTCCCAGGCGCCGTCTACGTGGACTGGACCAGCGACATCACCGATCCTGATGACCCTGTGCCGGCCCAGGTCGCGAAGCCGGATCGGTTCAAGGATCTCATGGAGTCACTCGGGATCGGCGACGAGACTCACGTCGTCGTCTACGACCACTCAGGAGGCCAGTTCGCTACCCGATTGTGGTGGGCGCTGACGTACTACGGCCACGACCGTGTCTCCGTCCTCGATGGTGGCTGGATGAAGTGGACCACCGAAGACCGTCCGGCGACCTCCGAGATCCCGGATCCGGAACCAGCCGCTTTCACCCCGAAGCCTCACCCCGGATGGCGCGCCGGCGCGGAGTCCGTTCTCTCCGCGAGCGAGGGCGGTAGTTCCTTTATCCTCGACGCCCGCGATCCGGGCCAGTACACCGGGGCGATAACGAGAGGCGAGGGAAGACCGGGCCACGTACCTGGCGCGAAGCACCTCCACGCCGACGGCCTCCTCGACCCCGAGGGCGGGACATTCCGTTCCGAAGAGGAGTTGAAAGAGAGGCTGAGAGAGGTCGGCGTGCCGGAGGATCGGGACGAGCCCGTCGTCGCTTATTGCAACGGCGGCGTCGCGGCGACGGTGCCGCTCTTCGTCCTCCACCGGCTCGGGTACCGAAACCTCGCCAACTACGATGGGTCCTGGAACGAGTGGGGCGTCAGGGAGGATCTACCGGCCGAAAGATAAGGACCGGGAGCCGGCAATCACGGGTTTCCGGTCATGATTCGGGGTCCGGTGTTACAAT
>JBPCLT010000154.1:0-5955 GCA_051003015.1 Rubrobacteraceae bacterium
GCCTGGCGGCGAGCTGTATGATCACCCCATCCGGGGCGTGGCCCTCGGGGTGGGCGATGGTGAGCTCGGCGCCTGTAAGGGCGCAGCCTATCGCCAGGGAGTGGGCGACGTTGTTGCCGTCGCCGACGTAGGCGAGCTTGACGCCTTCGAGTTGGCCTACCTCTTCCTTTACGGTAAGGAGATCGGCGAGGGCCTGGCAGGGGTGGTGGGCATCGGAGAGGCCGTTTATTACGGGGACGTCGGCGGCGCCGGCGAGCTCTTCGAGGTCGGGATGTACCAGCTCGGCGGCCACGCCCTATATCTCAACCCCGATGAGATACAGCTCGGGAAGCGAGAGACCCCTTCCGACACAGGCCGCGTCCTCGCCCGCTACATAGACGCCATCATGGTCCGCACCTTCGATCATGGTGAGCTCGAAGAACTGGCCGCGGCGGCCGACGTGCCCGTCATAAACGGCCTCTCCGACGACCACCACCCATGCCAGGCCCTCGCGGATCTCCTCACCGTCCGGGAGGAGTTCGGAGGGCTCGAAGGAGTCAAGATCAGCTACGTCGGCGACGGCAACAACGTCGCCCACTCCCTGGCGATAGCCTGCGCCCTAACCGGCGCGGAGCTAACCATCGCCCACCCCGAAGGCCACGCCCCCGCCCCCGAGATAGTCCAACTAGCCGGAACCCTGGGCGCAGCCCCGAACCTCACCGAAGACCCTCGCGAAGCAGTCTCCGGCGCCCGCGCCGTCTACACCGACGTGTGGGCCAGCATGGGCCAGGAATCCGAGGCCGAGGACCGGAGGAAGAACTTCGTTCCGTACAGGATAGACGAGGACCTGATGTCCCTCGCCGCCGAAGACGCCATCTTCCTGCACTGCCTCCCCGCCCACCGGGGAGAAGAAGTAACCGCCGAAGTCATAGACGGCCCGAGAAGCCGCGTCTTCGATCAGGCCGAGAACCGCCTGCACGCCCAGAAGGCGCTCCTGTACCTGCTCTTGGGCTGAAACAGAACTCCAGCTCCGAAGAACAACCCGTAATGCCTCCGGCTCACTTTTATGTGTGGTAAGGTTGTTTGAGTTTAGTAAGGAGCAGGTTCATGCAGAAGGCAACGATAACCAGTAAGGGACAACTCACCATTCCGAAGCAGGTAAGGGATCGGTTGGGGTTGAAGCCGGGAGACAGGCTGGCGTTTGATCTCGATGGCGACGACATACTTCTGAGGGTGGAGAAGCGTAGGGCGCTGGAAAAGTTGAGGGGCAGCTTGCCGGCGGGGCGCAGCTATCCTGGCAGGGAAGCCGAGCGTGAAGCGGCCCGGAGGCACGTGACCAGGGAGGCTCTCGGGGAAGAGGCTTCTTGAGCCGCGGCGTCTACTGGGCGGACGCCAACATCTTGCTTCGTTTCCTCACCGGGGAGCCGCCGGAGATGTCCAGCAGATCCGAGCGGCTACTACAGCGCGCCCGGAGCGGTGAAATACTGCTAAAAATCCACCCCATAGTGGTAGCCGAGACGGTCTGGGTGCTCCAGTCTTTCTACGGCCACTCCAGGGAGGATGTCGCCAGTGTACTTGTTCCGCTGCTCACGGAGCACGGGCTCAAAGTCGAAGGATCTAACGTTGTGGTCCGTGCCCTCGAAAGCATGGCTGAGAACAACGTTGACTTCGCCGACGCTCTGCTCGCCGAATCCGCCAGATCCCGTGGCGAAGGCGTCGCCTCCTTCGACGAAGACTTTCGGAAACTGGACGTTGATCTCCACGAACTAGATCGGTAACGTCCACACATAGGGGAGAAGAAGTGACGGCCTCAGAGCCGGAACTTCGGCTAGGCTGGGAACCGTCCGCCGGCCATTCGCTCGACGGACAGTCGTACTTCTTCGGGCTAGTCCTTCACCACGACCTTCGCGGCGGCCGTGGACTTGCCCAAAGGGCTCAGGGTAATCTTCGGGATGCGGCGGCGGTGGTCCGTCCAGCCTTCGTCCACCTTGCTGAGGACCTCCGCGAGGCGGAGCTTCTCCAGAAGACGGATCACGGGCCACGCCGGGTCTATTTCGCCGCGGAACGCCGAAAGCTTGGCCGAGGCCGGGCGGGCGTGGTGGTTGTTGTGGAGACCCTCGCCGAAGGTGATGAGCGCGAGCAGCTTGAGGTTCGTGGCGTCGTTCTCGAAGCTCTTGTATCCGAAGGTGTGGCCGGCGCCGTTGATGGCGGCGTTGAGGAGCAGGTAGACGACCGCGAGCGTGGCAAGGGCCACGAGGCCGGGGCCGAGGCCCATCAGGAGGGCCAGGATGACACCCGTCAGGGAGAACCCGAGGACGCCGCGCCGCAGGAGCGCCCGGTCCAGCCGGTCGAAGGGGAGGTCAGAGGCGTATTTCTCAAGAGTGTCGCCGTTGTTGGCTTCGCGGCGGTAGTAGTAGACGTTGCCGATCATGATCTGCCAGTACCCCTCGATGTGGGGGCTGTGAGGATCCCCCTCGACGTCACTGAAGTTGTGATGCTTGCGATGGACGGCGACCCACTCACGGGGCGAGATGCTCGTGAGCATCCACGTCCCGAAGCGCATGAACATCGTCACCGCTGGATGAAGCCGGATGGACTTGTGGGACAACACCCGGTGCAGGTAGATGGTGGTAATGAGCGTGCCCACCTCAGCCAGCACGAGTCCAACCACTACGGCCACTATATATTCCAAGAGACCTCCCCAGAACACGCGACCGTAACTCGTCCGGCGCATGTCTGCAAACTATTTCGATAAGAAAGAGACCGGGGCGTGAACCCCGGTCCTTGCGATATCCGAACTAGTGCCGGATCACTATGCGAGGGAGACGTTCTCCGCCTGCATCCCCTTCTTGCCCTGGGTCGCCTCGTAGGTCACCGCGGCACCCTCTTCGAGGGTCTTGAACCCGGTCCCCGATATACCCGTGTGATGGACGAAGAGATCCTCGCCACCATCGTCGGGAGAGATAAAGCCGTAGCCTTTCTCATCGCTGAACCACTTCACCGTTCCTTGGGCCATAACTGGAGCCCACCTTTCTGTTCCTGGGCTCCACCAAACTAAAAGCCACCCTCGAATTATCAGGGCGGCCTCACTTGCTGTAACCCACCTTCTACTTCGCACGTTAGTATAACAGCCGACGCGGATTCAGCAAGCGGGATGATTTTCTGCCTGGCGTTGGCCGTGAGCCGGAAGCTCCGGTAAGCTTGGCCGGGAAGACCTGTTCGAGAACAGAGGGGACTGCATTGTCGCTGGACTACACGTACCGCATACAGGCGCCGCACCGGCCGGGCTCGCTGGCGTTGGTGACCGGGGCCATTGGTGAAGGTAAGGGGCTCATAGGAGACGTCACAACGCTCAACGTCGGGCGCGAGGCTTCGACACGTGAGATCACCATCGAGGTCAAGGACCACGACCACGCCGGACATGTCGCGGCTTTAATCGGCGGGCTGGATGACGTGGAAGTCATGTGGTACCGGGACCGGGCGCTCATCAAGCACGAGGGTGGCAAGCTGACGGTCGAGCCCCGGAAGCCCGTCAAAACAGTCCAGGACATGCGCGACGTGTACACGCCGGGGGTGGCGCGGGCATGCACGGCCATCCTGGAAGACCCGGCAATGGCGAGCCGGCTGACCATGATCGGACGCAGCGTCGCCATCTGCACCAACGGCACGCGAGTCCTCGGGCTGGGAGATATCGGACCCGTAGCCTCGATGCCGGTGATGGAGGGCAAGGCCGTGTTTTACCGCCAGCTCGCCGGTATTTCGGCGATCCCCATACTGATAGACACGAAGGACCCTGACACCTTCGTGGAGACGGTGAAGCGCATCGCGCCGGGCTTCGGGGGCATCCACCTGGAGGACATATCGGCCCCCGAGTGCTTCGAGATCGAAGCTCGTCTCATCGAGGAACTGCCAATGCCGGTGATGCACGACGACGTGCATGGGACGGCTGTCGTGGGG
Organism: Rubrobacteraceae bacterium; assembly: GCA_051003015.1. Lineage (GTDB taxonomy): Bacteria > Actinomycetota > Rubrobacteria > Rubrobacterales > Rubrobacteraceae > JACDGB01. Next base: position 3,937 of record JBPCLT010000154.1, read on the forward strand.
GTGGCGGCGGCCATCGTCGCCTGCCGCAACGCCGGGCTGAAGCTGGAGGAGTTGGTAGTAGGACAGATCGGGCTCGGAGCCGCTGGCTTCGGACTGGCCTCGATGATGGTTGACGCCGGGGCGAGAAAGGTCGTCGGCTCGGACCCGAACGAGGCCAGCCACGACCGTGCCAGGGAGAAGGGGGTCGAGATCCTGGACCTGGACACCCTCATGCAAGAAGCCGACGTGGTGGTCGCAACGACAGGAGTGCCCGGCCTCATAAAACCGGAGACCGTCCGCGAGGGGCAGGTCATACTCGCCCTCACAAACCCGCGCCCGGAGATAGAAGTGGAAGACGCGCTCTCAGCCGGCGCTGCGTTCGCCGCCGACGGGACGAGCGTGAACAACGTGCTCGGCTACCCTGGCGTGTTCCGGGGCGCCCTGCTCGCCGGGGCAGTCACCATCAACACGGAGATGAAGCTCGCCGCCGCCGAAGCCCTCGCGGACCTCACCGCCGGGTCCGAGCTGGTCCCCGACGCCCTCGACGAAAAGGTGCATCATCGAGTAGCCGGAGCTGTGCGCGACGCGGCCATCGAAAGCGGCGTCGCGCACCTCGACCACGCGCCCGCAGGACTGTGACGAAAGGAAGGACGCCATGCCGGGACGAGTGATCCACAGTTCCAAACTCCCCGACCCGCCGCGAGGCGGGGCCTTCTCCGCGGGGATGGAGGCGCCGGCCGGCCGAACAGTGTACGTCTCCGGGATGGTCTCGATGGACGCCGATGGCAACGTGGTCGGCGAGGGCGACGTCAGGCTCCAGACCGAGACGGTTCTTGAGAACGTGAAGGCCACGCTCGAAGAGGTTGGCGGGACCCTGCGCGACGTCGTCAAGGTCACGGTCTTCATCCGCGACATGGGAGACTATGACAGCATCCACGAGGTTCGCCGCCGCTACTTCGAGGAGCCATACCCGGCCTCCTCGATGGTCGAGGTCTCTGCGCTCATTGACCCGAGGCTCCTGGTAGAGATAGAGGCCGTCGCGGTCATCGAGTAGGCGGAGTCCCGCCGTGTTACGTTCCTTGACAACGAAGTGAGTGACCAAGTAGCATACGGTTTGAACGCTGCCGGTGTGGGGATCACCGGACGATCTGAAGGAGTACGGGGACGCTTTCACGCGGGGGTCACTGGAACGGACCCGGACGGTGAGTCCGTCACGCGGTTCGAGGGACACGGGAGATCGAAGCGAAGGGGTGAGGATGCGCAAATGACGACCTTGGGCATCGTGAAACGCTGCCAGGAGCAGCCCGTCGGACGCATCGCCTTCGAGCACGGCGCGGACATGATCAAGTCCCGCTACACCAGCGACCTGCGGGGATTCCAGCGGATGACAGACGATTGCCCGGCGTCGATACTGGTCGCCAGCAGTCCCAGGATGGACCCTCTGGAAGGGAGCCCGCGCCTCGTCCGCGAAGCCGCGAGCGTAATCTCCGGCGCCGCCGGCGTCGTCTTCGGGCGCAACGTCTGGCAGAGCGGCGGCGCGCGGGGCACGGTTCGGGCGCTCAGGGGCGTGGTCCACGACGGCCGTCCGGTCACCGAAGCGCTGGCCGAAGCCGGGGTCACGTAACACGGCATTCATCCCGACCGCGAAGGAGGTGACATCCCCGACGAACTTCACCAAAGGTTTTCGCTACCTGGCACCCACGATCAATGTCGCCGCATCACCGAACCACAGGAGGTCAAAGACATGCGCCGCGCAAGGTACTTCCGCTTCCCGTTGCCGCTGATAGTCGCGTTCCTCTTCGTGGCCTGCGGCGGGGGCGATCAGCAGACGGGACAGAAGTCGGGCGTGGACGAAGGCGCGGCTGCGGAGGCCGTCCAGACCGGCTCGTACAAGCCCCCGAAAGTGGCCGAGACGTGCGGGAACGATTGCCCGTACGAGGGAGACACCGTCACCGTCACCGTGAACACCGCCGGCAAAGAAGGCCCCATCTCCGGCCCCCTCTACGAGGTGCGCGACGAGTTCGAGTCAGCGACCGGCGC
>JBPCLT010000155.1:0-6761 GCA_051003015.1 Rubrobacteraceae bacterium
CCGCGAGGCGCTCTGGTGGAGGCGATAGCCGCGGCGCTATCGCCGGTAACGCTCGAAGACGCAGCGGGCTGGTTCGTCCACGCCGGCTACGAGCCACGGGATCAACCCTTGTGAGCACCGCTGTATAGCGTCTGGCGACGATTTGCCGGGCCCGATGTTATACTTTCGCGCGATGTTGAGGAGGGCCCCGGACAGGACATCGCAGGAGCGTTTGAGCGCGCTGGAGGAGGCCAACAGGGTGCGTTTCGCCCGGGCTGGCGCCAAGCGCGACCTCAAGAGCGGCGACCTCGACATCTACGACCTCCTCATGGACCCTTCCGAGGAGCTTCGGGGCGCAAAGGTGGAGGAGATGTTGCTCGCGGTTCGGGGTATGGGTCGCGTGAAGGTAACGCGGATACTGAGGGAGGCCAACGTCAGCCGATCCAAAACCCTCGTCGGGCTCACGTACGGTCAGCGGGACCGTCTCATCAGGGCTCTGGGGTGCGAGGACGCCTGATCGTCGTCTCCGGGCCTTCGGGGGCGGGAAAATCCACCCTCATCCGGGCGGCCCTCGACGCCGTCCCGCTCCTCGGGTACTCCGTCTCGGCGACGACTCGCGCGCCTCGCAAGGGCGAAGTAGAGGGCCGACACTACCTCTTCCTCTCCCGCGAGGATTTCGAGCGCTGGATCGAGGAGGGGCGTTTCCTGGAGTGGGCCGAGTATTCGGGGAACCTGTACGGCACACCCGAGGGGCCGGTGGACGATATGCTGGATACAGGGCGCTCGGTCATACTGGAGATAGAGCTTCAGGGGGCGCGAGAGGTCCGAAAGAAGCGCCAGGATGCCGTGATGGTCTTCGTGCGGACGCCGTCCATCGAGGAGACGCGGCGGCGGCTTGAAGGTCGGGCGACGGAGACATCGGAGGCACTGGAACGCCGCATGGCGACGGCCATCGAGGAGATGGAGGCCCGTGGCGAGTTCGACCACGAGGTGGTAAACGACAAACGGGACGACGCCCGCGAGCGGTTCGTGGGTATACTCCGTGAGATCTCACAAGGAGGCGAAGATGCTGAACGACCTCAAGATTGATGAGCTTCTGAAGAAGGTGGACTCCCGCTACGGGCTGGTCCTCGCCAGCGCCCGGAGAGCCCGCGAGATAAACGAGTACACCGCCACCCTGGGCCTGAACGACGCCCTGGGCATCCCCGGCCCGCAGGTCCACACGCGCTCGCAGCACCCCCTCACCATCGCCATCGAGGAACTGCGGGAGGGCAAGCTGGATATAGGCTTCAAGAGGCCGCTTGAGACAGCAGAGCAGGATGCCGGGGCCGCCGGTGGCGACGACTTCCTGAACGCGGCCCCCGGCGCGAGCCCGCCTCCCGCGGCGGAGCCTTCCGGAGACGAGGAGCAGCCGGCAGAGGAAGCCGCCGCCGAGGAAGACCAGGGCGCGGCCTAGACGGCCTAGAGCCTCGGGTCCGTATCTGGACTCAATGGGCTCTCGTCGTACAGGGAACCGGAAGACAGTTGATCCTCCACTCCGTCGGGCCTGGGGCCGGCGCACTCTCGGCCCCGGATATCTCGCGGGCGCTACGCGAGGCGGGCATGGAGGTGGAGGTGGTCCTTGCGTCCGGTTCTCGGGTCTTTGTGGGTCCGGCGGCGTTCAGCGGGATCACGACCGTAGTCGAGGATACTTCACGAACTCCCCAAGCCCTACTCTTCGCTCCGGCATCTTCCGGCGTCTTGGCCCGGCTCGCCCACGGCTTGGGAGATGTCTCGACACCTTATGCGGACGGCGTCCGGCCCGCTTTCGTGGCCCCTGACCTCGACGCGGCCACAGTCTGTCATCCCGCCGTTCGGAGGAACCTGGCGCTCCTGCGCGATGATGGGGTTCGAATCATCGAAGGCACAGGAGAAGGCATGGCTTCCGCCGGAGAGGTGGCGGCGGCGGTACTCGGTGGGCTTGGCGGGCCATTGGCTGGCAGACGGGTGGTTGTGACGGCCGGCGGGACGCGGGAGCCAATTGATAGCGTGCGCTTCGTTGGGAACCGATCCTCCGGGAAGATGGGGCTCGCCGTGGCGCGGGAGGCCCTCTATCTTGGGGCCGATGTCTCCGTGGTGGCGGCCAACGTGGAACGGAAAGAACCAGGCGTGGGGTGGTTCCCGGTCGAGACCGTCCAGGAGATGAAGGAGGCTGTCATGGACCTCGCCGGGGAGGCCGACGCCCTCGTCATGGCGGCCGCCGTCTCTGACTTCACGCCGGTCGAGCGCGTGAGCGAGAAGGTCCGGCGGCGGGACGGGTTGCGGGTCGAGTTCACGCCGACGGCGGACATCCTCGCGGAGGTGAGGCAGCAACACCCCGGTCTCTTCATGATCGGGTTCGCGGCGACGCACGGAGACGCCGTAGCCGACGCCAGGGAGAAGCTGATCTCCAAAGGCGTGGATATCGTCGTCGGCAACGACATCTCGCGGGCCGGGATCGGGTTCTCCTCTGACGAGAACGAGGTGTGGGTGGTGAGCCGGGACGGAGAAAGGTTCGTGCCGCGGGCCTCCAAAAAGGATGTGGCACGCGCTATCCTTGACACCATGATCGACAATATGATCTCGGAGATGAGCGAATAGAGACGGGAGTAGCATGGCGGAGAGAGTGGCAACGGGGCCGATGGCCCGTGATGAATCAGGAATGATAGCGTCGCACCTGTTCACGTCGGAGTCCGTGACCGAAGGACATCCAGACAAGATAGCCGACCAGATCTCCGACTCCATCCTGGATGCGGCGCTTGCCGACGACCCCACGAGCCGGGTGGCCTGCGAGACGCTCGTCACGACGGGCCTCGTCGTCGTGGCGGGTGAGATCACCACGACGACCTACGTGGATATCCCGACCCTCGTGCGACAGAAGATCTCCGAGATCGGGTACACGCGGGCCAAGTTCGGATTCGACGCGGAGACTTGCGGCGTGATCAGCTCCATAGACCCCCAGTCGGCGGATATCGCCCAGGGCGTGGACCACGCCAGCGACGCGGAGCTAGATGAGATCGGGGCCGGCGACCAGGGGATGATGTTTGGCTACGCCTGCGGCGAGACCGAGGAGTTGATGCCGCTCCCGATCACGCTCGCCCACGCCCTGACGCGCCGGCTCACCGCCGTCCGCAAGAACGGCGACCTTCCGTACCTGCGTCCCGACGGCAAGAGTCAGGTCACGGTGCGCTACGAAGGCAAGCGGCCCGTCGCCATCGAGAACGTCCTGATATCGGCCCAGCACAAAGACGGCGCGGAGGCGCGGATGAAGGGGGACCTGCTGGACGCCGTCATCGAGCCGGTGATGCCCGAGGACCTCTTCGACCGGGACGCGACGGAGATATTCGTCAACCCCACGGGCCGGTTCGTTACCGGTGGTCCGCAGAGCGACACGGGTCTGACAGGGCGCAAGATCATCGTTGACACCTACGGCGGGGCCGTGCCGCACGGGGGCGGGGCGTTCTCCGGCAAGGACCCCACGAAGGTGGACCGCTCCGCCGCCTACGCCGCCCGCTGGGTCGCCAAGAACGTGGTGGCGGCCGGGCTCGCCGAGCGGTGCATGGTCCAGATCGCCTACGCCATCGGCGTCGCGCGTCCGGTGAGCGTGATGGTTGACGCCTTCGGCACGGAGGCCGTGGACCTCGCGATCCTCCATGCCCTGGTCTTGGAGAACTTCGATCTGCGTCCCGGCGCTATCATCCGGGACCTGCAACTCCAGCGTCCGATCTACGCCGCCACCGCCGCATACGGACACTTCGGACGTCGCGAGCCGGGCTTCACCTGGGAGGAGACTTCGCGGGCCGACGACCTGCGCCGCGCCGCGGGCCTGTAGGGCTTGTAGGGTCTGTAACCCAGGTGCCGCGTCGGACACCCGGACAAACGGCGTCGCCGTCGTCGCGGTGGCGCGTCTCCGAAACCTCTCTCGCGGTGCGGGTGTGCCTCCTGATCTCCACCCACGCCCTGCCGCCTTTTAGCTACCGCGTCCCCGAACATCTCGCGGAGGATGTCCACCCTGGTTCCGCCGTCGTGGCGCCGCTATCAGGATATCCCCGCCTCGGGATAGTGATCGGGCCAGATGAAAGTGAAGCTGGCGAATACGAACTCGAAGACGTTGCGGAGGTCGTCGGGGATCTCTCCATATCCGGGGACGTGGTGGAGGTCTGCCGGTGGGCCTCTGAGGCCGCCGCCGTTCCGCTCGCGGCCGTCCTGCGCGCCGCGCTTCCGCCCGGCGTGAACACCACCCGCTACCGGGTGGTCTCACCATCACCCGGCTGGCCGTGGGAGAGAGGCGTATTCGTGGGACGCGCCGCCTTGCGCAAGGCGCTCGGCGCCGCGAGTTTGAAGGAAGCCGAGCGGATGGGGCGGGTGATGCTGTCCCCGGCGCTTCCGCAGCGTCGCAAAGTCGAGTGGGCTGTCCTCGAAGATGGGCCGGACCCGGACCTGAGCCGGGCTCCCCGCCAGCGGGCCGTGATGGAGATGTTGAAGCGGCACGGGAACGCTTATCCAGTGTCGAACCTGCTCTCCGAAGCGGGCGCGAGGCGGGACGCGCTGCGGCAACTCGTACGCCGGGGAACCGTGAGGCTGGAGGGCCGCCCGCAGACCGCTCCTCTTTTCGGGACGCACGGCGAAGAAGCCGCCTCGCGTCTCGCGCCTTTCTCCCGGAGCGCGGGGCGGATCGTTGACCTCGGCGGCGCGTGGGTGTGGCGCACGCTCGCGGCGGAGTGGCCCGAGGCCGTGGCCGCCGTCGTGCTCGCGGCGTCGGAGGGAGGAGAGCAGACGCTCGTGCTCGTGCCGGAGAGAGAGATCGTCGAAGGTCTGGTGCGCGACCTCCGCCGGCTGCTGCCACCCGGACTGAGCATCGCCCCGTACCACGGTGGGTTGGGGAGGGATCGGGCCGCCGTCTTCGAGGCGGCTCGTGAAGGCTCCGTGGACGTTGTGGTGGGAACCCGGTCGGCGGCTCTCCTGCCGATGGCCCGGCCTGGCGCGGTGTGCGTCGTGGACGAGCCGAACGGCGCGCACCGGGCGGAACCGGGCTTCGAGGGAGTCCCCATCCACGCCCGCGACCTGGCGCTCCGGCGAGGCGAGATCGAGGGCTCCGGCGTCCTCTGCCTCTCGCCCGTCCCATCTCTGCGCCTGTACGCCCCGGAGAACCGCATCCGGGAGCTTCCGGCCCGCGCTCCCGGCAGATGGCCGTCCGTTCGTGTCGTGGACATGCGCGGAACAGGAGCCACGTTCAGCTCGGCCCTGCTGGATGAATGCCGAAGGAGAGCTTCCACCGGCGGACGGGTGGGGGTGGTGGCGAACTGGGTCGGCTACGCCGCGACGGTGTACTGCGATGGTTGCGGGGTCGTTCGGACATGTCCCGAATGTGGACTCCCGCTCGAGGTCCACGGTGAGGCGCGGTCGTGTGGCCGGTGCGGCTACCGGGAGGGAGCCTCCGGGGAATGCCAGGAATGTGGATCTGAGCGCAAGAGCTCCACGGTCCTTACTGCGGAACGGATGCGGGCGGAGCTGTCGCGCGCCCTGGGCGAGCCTGTCGGCTTCCTTACGGCGAGCGTCAGGGAGCAGGGGGATGCCAGGGTAGTCGTGGGCACGGCGCGGCGCATCCTGGACGGGGAGTGGGACGCCGTGATCATGCCCGACGTGGACTTTCTGTTGCTTGGGAGCGGCATGGACGCCGGTGAGCGGGCGTTCCGGTTGATCCACGGATCGGCGCAGGCGGCGCGGGAGCGTCTGCTGGTACAGACTCGGGTTCCGGATAACCTCTCTCTCCAATCCGCGCTGCGGGACGACTATCCGGCCTTCGCGGCGGCCGAGTTGCCCCGGCTGCGTTCCGCTGGCTATCCACCGTACGCGCATCTGGCTGCCGTGACCTTCGAGGGGCCGGAAGAGAGCGTCCGGCGTGCGGTAGAATCCGGTCTGCTACCGGCCCTGGAATCCGGGGTCGAGGCGTCGGGGTTGACGCCGTTTGCGTCGCCCGGCGCCGGGCCGGCTTGGCGGCTGTTGTTGCGGTCTAGGGATCGTTCCGCCGTCGCGCGCGCCGCGACACTGGCCGCTCGCCTGGCGGCGAAATCCGGCAAGGCCGGGCCGAGGGTGCGGGTGGATGTGGAGCCGGAGGAGGTTTAGAGTCGTGGAGTTGGAGATCAGAAAATTCGGAGACCCGGTGCTGAAGTCCCGCGCCTCCCCCGTCAAGGATTTCGATGAGCCCCTGGAACGGCTCGCCGAGGACATGCTCCACACCATGAGAGAGCGCGAGGGGGTTGGGCTCGCCGCCAACCAGGTCGGCAGGCTGAAGCGCATACTGGTCGCGGCCCTTGAGGACGACGAATACGTGATCGTCAACCCGGTGATCGAAGACCGCTCCGAGGAAACAGAGAGAGAGATGGAGGGATGCCTCTCCATCCCCGGCGTCCACGTCGAGGTCGAACGTCCGGCTGGGATCACGATCTCCGGCTCGGACGCCTCCGGCGAGCCGCTGCGCATGGAGGTAGCGGGCCTGCTCGCCAGGGTCTTCCAGCACGAGGTGGATCACCTCGACGGCGTCACCATCCTGGAGCGCACCGACCGCGAGTCCCGCAAGGCCGCCATGCGCGAGCTGCGCGAGCGGCTCATGGCCCAGAGCTAGCCCCGGCGGACTCTAGATGTGTGTTGTCAGGTTTATGCCCACAGATCCTTGATGTGACCTTGAGGGCGACCCAACATCCGATTGACCAGGAAAGCGTAGGTGTAGGCCGCTATCTTCGCCGCGATCCTGGTAGCCAACC
>JBPCLT010000156.1:0-5020 GCA_051003015.1 Rubrobacteraceae bacterium
GGATGCCTGACGCCCTGATCTCGCCGACCCCTTTCGCCGCCCGGCTGGCGAGCCGGTACACGCGGCGTCCGGTCCACGTGGTCTCCAACGGCATCCGGCTGCCGGAGACGGGGCCCGCTGATCGGGAGCGCGCGGCGGCTTTGCGAGGGCGCCTGCTTCAGGGAAAGCGGTTCCTGATCTCACACGTCGGCCGCCTCTCCCACGAGAAACGCCCCCAGGGGCTAGTGGAGCTGATGGCGGCGCTCGCCGCGCACCGTACGGACACGCGCCTGGTAGTAGCGGGAGACGGTCCATTGCGGAAGATGCTCGAACGCCGGGTGGCCCGGATCGGACTGACGGAGACTGTCCGTTTCCTGGGCTACGTACCGGAGGATGAGAAGCAAGATCTCCTTCAGGCGAGCGACCTTTTCCTGATGCCGTCTCCTACCGAACTCCAGAGCATCGCCACGCTCGAAGCGATGGCCCACGGCTGCCCGGTGGCGGCGGCCGGGTACGCTTCCAGCGCCGTACCTGAGACCGTGCGGGAGGCAGACGCCGGGCTTGTCTACGATCCGGATCAGCCCCCGGTGGCGGCGACGGAGATGAGCCGTCTGCTCACCCAGCCTGATGAGCTTCGCCGCTTCGGGGAAAACGCCGCGCGCGCAGCGAAGGGCCACGACATAAGGGAGGCCGGACGCCGTCTAGAGGAGGTCTACCGGGCCCTGATCCAGGACCGGTCAGGGGCGCATGGGTAGCCAGGGTCATCCGGCCTGAATGGACCGCCGCGCTTTTTGACTCCAGCTAGCCCGTTGCGTAGCGGACGATGTGATGGGCCAGTTGCTCGGTCATGGATGGTAGGCCGAGCCGCTGGCGCCGCAGGGCGACCTCTTCCAGAAGGGCGGGGTCCGAGGCGTAACGCCACACGGCTTTCTGTAGCGCCTCAGGGGTCTTTACGTAGTTTCCGAGTCCTTCCTCCTCGACGAAGCGCACCACGCCCCGCTCGTTGAGGGCCGTGTAGCCCGTGAGGAGCGTGGGCCGCCCGACGGCCAGTGCTTCGTAGACCGACGCGGGTCCGGCCTTGCCGACGAACACGTCGCTTGCCGCCAGATAGACTGCCACGTCGTCCGTGAACCCTTCGACCCTGAGACGGTGCTCACTCGATTCGAGGCTGGACAGACGTTTCCTGAGCGCCTGGTTGCGGCCCGTGATCATGACGACCTGCGGCGCAGGCTCCGCGTCGAGGAGCGCCCGAATGACCGCCCGAGGGTCGCTCTCCGCCACCCCTTCTCCGCCGAAGGAGACGAGGCAGGTGAACCGATCAGGAAGCCCGAGACGGGCGCGGGCCTCAGACTTCGTGGGGGCGTTCAGGAAAGTCTGTCCCACAGGGTAGCCGACGACCGACGTCTTCTCCTCAGGCACCCCGAAGCGCACCAGGTCGCGCCTGACTTCCTCGGACGGGGCGACGATGTGATCGGCCCGCGGGTCGGCCCAGTAGGCGCTGATGCCGTGCGGCTCCGTGGCGAACGTGAGCACGGGCACCTCCAGGCCGTACAGACGCTTCGCCTCGGCGAGGCCGGAGGTGATGAGGCCGTGGTTCGAGACGATCAGGCACGGCGGCGCCGGGATCAGGTCTTCGGCGGCGGCCCGCGCGAACCCCCGCAAGAGCCTGCGCTGTCCGGCGATGGTCGTGCGCGGGACGGCGTCTATGAGGCGCTGGCCGGTACGGGCCACCACGGGGAAACGCAGCGCCCGGCGCCAGAAGCCCTTGTGGAGACGGTCGAGGCCGGTCACCCCCAGGTCCTTCATGTAGTCAGAGACGCGCCGTTCGAAGCGGCCCGGATAATGGCGCTCCACGGCCTCGGCCATCGCCCGCGCCGTCGCCACGTGACCGCCCCCGACGGAGATGGTGGCGAAGAGGATGGCCGGCCGTTCGTTGGGATGTTCTCCGGCGGCAGGCCGGCAGGTGGAATCTGCGCGCTTCGACAAACCAGACCCTCCACGGTGTCGTACAGAAACTTTCATGAGTGTACCCGGTGGCCAAGCACCATAGAATCCGTGTCAGGGTATGCGATGGGCTTGATGAGCCGGCTTAGTCCAGGGCTTAAGCCCCAAAATGTGGGCTCCGGAAATGTTATCCTGCACGATGTTGGGTGCCGGAGCTTTCGTCCGGTCTCCATCTTAATCAGGTGAGTGCGGGGGAGATATAATTGCCTCACAGGGAGCGTACGGTCGAAGGTGGTAGAGCGCTGGACGCCTCGGTTGGAACAGTCCTCGGTGGACGCTACGAGATACAGAGCAAGCTGGGCTCCGGAGGGATGGCCGTCGTCTACAAGGCGAAAGACACCATCCTCGGGCGCGCGGTGGCCCTGAAGACCCTGCACAGCCACTATGCCGAGGAGCAGATCTTCCGGCAGCGGTTCAAGCAGGAGGCGCGGGCGATGGCCTCCCTGGATCATCCCAACGTCGTGAAGGTCTATGACATCTGCCAGGACGGTGAGATGCCGTTCATCGTGGCCGAGTGCGTGGACGGCGATGACGTGGGTGACCTCCTCGCGCGTAGCGGAAAGCTCAACGAACCGTTCACGCAGAGGATCGCGGCGCAACTCTTGCAGGCGCTCTCCTACGCCCACCACAGGGGCGTGATCCACCGGGACATCAAGCCTTCGAACATCCTCATCACCCGCGATGGCACGGTCAAGGTCGGGGACTTCGGCATCGCCCGCCTCATCGAGGACGACGAGGCCGATACGGGGGAGCCGGGCGAGGTTATCGGCAGCGCCCGCTACATGTCCCCGGAGCAACTCCAGGGCAGGGAGGCGACCCCCCGCAGCGACATCTACTCCGTCGGCGTCCTCCTCTATCACTGCCTGACGGGCCGTCCGCCCTTCTCCGGCGACGTGAAGAGCCTGGCGAGGCAGCAACTCCACGCGGTTCCAAAACCACCGCGCAGGCTGAACAAGAAGATCTCGCCCCGCGCCGAGGCGGCGATCCTGAAGGCCCTCGCCAAGAGACCAGAGGACCGTTACCCTTCGGCGGCCGCGATGCTCGCCGACATGGAGGATGGTCTTCCCACCGGCGCGGCCGGTACCACGGAGGCCCGGCGATCGTCCACTCCCCACGGGTCCAGAAGGCGCCGCGGCCGGCTGGCCCTCGCCTCGGCGCTCGCGTTGCTCCTTCTGGGCGCCGGAAGCGCCCTGGCCGCCGGGCTCGGCGTCGTCGAGTTGCCGGCGCGTGGGGAGACGGAGCGGGCGGAGCGGGGCGAGGCCCTCGGTCAGGCGAACCCCGTCGAGTCCGATCCTCCGCAGGCACCCGACGTTCCGTCCCCTGACCCCGCCCGAGCGTCCGCCGGAGAATCTGGTACGCAGCCCGAGACCGCCGCCAACGGGGAGGCTCCGGCGGAGACCGCTGCGGCCGCCGCAAACGATGCGGCGGACAGGGAGGTCGAGTACGCGCGGATACCGAACGTGGACGCCTACTTCGACTGGTGGGCTGCGGATACCTTGAGGAATAGGGGCTTCGAGGTGGAGTTCGTGCGGGACTATCGGGAAGGCTACGCCACGCGGGGCGTGACGTGGGGGACCGAACCCGTGGCGGGCTCCATGGTGCCCGTCGGGTCCACGGTCACGGTCTACGCCACGCCCGGTAACCGCCGCCAACCCCAGTTCTAGACGGTCCTTCGGGGGCCGCCGAGCCTGTCCGCCACGAACGGGTAGCGGTAGTCCACGCCCTGGCTGACCTTGTAGGCCGCGTAGCAGCCGTGGACGAAGGGCACCAGAGAGGCGACGGCCATCACCGGGATGAGCAGGAATCCGATCAGGATGAAGCTCAGTATGAACGTCACGAACCAGCCCACGATGAGGATCACTATCCACGCTATCTGGTACCAGAGCGACTGAAGGGCGTGGAAGCCTACTCGTGGTGAGCGGTCCTTGTAGACGAGCCAGATGATCAAAGCTCCAAACGGCATGAGCCCGATGAGGCCGGCCAGCACGCTCAGGTGCGAGAGCACCGACCACGTCTGCTCGTCCTGCGCCCCCATCGGCGCGCCTCCGGTCCCGCCCGGCGAGCCGCCCATCCGGTCCCTCGGGTAACGCTCCTCCGGGTAGCCCGCCGAACCGCCGGTCTCCCAATCTCCAGCCGTCGAGCCTCCGCCCGGAGAGTTTTCGGCATACGAACTTCCGGTAGTCGGACTTTCCGCCGGTGAGGTTCCGGCAGCCGGGCTTTCAGCCGTCGGGGAGTCGTCCGCGTTGTTCGCGGAGCCGCGCACCGGGACGCGCCTCAGCCGGGAACTTTCTTCACTTCGTTCTCTTCCTGGCTCTTCCTGCATGGTTGCTCCTTCCGCGCCGCTTTTGCAATGACCCATCGAGTAGCTATTTTACGAACAGAATCGTCCCCGCCCCTTTCATCCCACCCGGAAAGCCCGATTTCGGTGGGCCGCGGTATGGTAGAGGAGGAAGACCGCGACCGCCAGCGCGTCATCGGTTTCCGGATCGAAGACGACCTTGTAACTCCGTCCCGTGAGGTTGCCTTCGAGCCGCACTATCTCCTCTCCCCGGTGGGATCTCGCCTCCGCAGTGTTTCGGAGGAAGCTGGCCCTGGTTTCATAAGCTCGCTCACCGGCCTTTATCTCAAGGGAGTCCGCGGAGCTTCCCGCCGGCTTCGCCACGAGCGTCGTCATGCCGCCAGTGAGCATCCGGTAGCGTGCGTCCCCGATCCGCTCGATGGTTGAGTTCGGGGGGCCGGCCACCACGTCCGCGCCCGCGAGACCTCGCAACCGCATCCGGGCGAACTCGCCTTCGGAACCAGAGAGCGATATCTCCGGCGCGAGGAGACCGCTGGTCCGGGCCGTGAAGGAATCGGCGAGACGCGCTTGCAGCTCCTTCCAGGTCCGCGCGGGGTCTGTCACATCCGTCACCGTGGCGTCCATATAACTCAACCATACGTGGGACGCCGGGTAGAGTTTCCGGGAGGCAACGGGTACATTAACGACTTTGGGCCGAAAAATCGGAGGGAGCGTCATGGAGCTTCGGAACAAAGAGGA
>JBPCLT010000157.1:0-17901 GCA_051003015.1 Rubrobacteraceae bacterium
GACAAGCTCACGCGCGGCCTCGGGGCCGGCGCGGACCCGAAGATCGGGATGGAGGCCGCCGAGGAAAACAAGGCGGAGATCGAAGAGGCCATCCGGGGCGCGGACATGGTGTTCGTCACCGCCGGCAAGGGTGGCGGCACGGGCACGGGGGCCGCGCCGGTGGTAGCCAAGATCGCGCGCGAGGCCGGGGCGCTCACGGTGGGCGTGGTGACCCGTCCGTTCGCGTTCGAGGGCCGGCGCCGCTCGACGTACGCCGAGGAGGGCATCAAGCGCCTCAAGGAGAACGTGGACGCCCTCATTATCATCCCGAACGACCGCCTCTTGCAGGTAGCCGAGAAGCGGACCTCCATGATGGACGCTTTCAAGATGGCCGACGACGTTCTCAGGAAGGGCGTACAGGGGATCACGGACCTCATCACGGTGCCCGGTCTTATCAACCTGGACTTCGCGGACGTGCGCACGATCATGCGCGAGTCCGGCTCGGCGCTCATGGGCATCGGCGAGTCGAGCAGCGAGAGTCGTGGAGCGGAGGCCGCCAAGCAGGCTATCTCCAGCCCGCTCCTCGAAGCGAGCATCGAGGGGGCGACCGGGATCATCCTGAACATCACCGGCGGCACGGACCTCGGGCTTTTCGAGGTCAACGAGGCCGCCGAGATCGTCCACAACGCCGCTCACCAGGACGCGAACCTGATCTTCGGCGCCGTGGTAGACGAGAGTTACGGAGATAGCGTGAGCGTGACCGTGATCGCCACGGGCTTCGATCAACGCCTCGCCAACCAGCGCCGGGCGGAGCGGACGTTGGACCCTCGGGAGGATGACGCCGCCTCTTCTTCCTATTCTCCCTCTCCTTCGCCGTCTTCCCAGGAGGGCGACGTTCTCGACATCCCAGCCTTCCTCCGGCGCCGGTAGCTCCTCTGACGGAAGGCGTGCGCCAGGAACCTCCCCGCGCCGACGGCGCCCCAGCCGGGATCCAAACCTCGGCAGGTGGCGCCGTCTTCGTCTCCCCTGAGCCCGAACCATCCGGCGCGAAGGTCTGGTTCTTCACCCGCCTCGGCGGCGTCTCCGAACAGCCTTACGACAGCCTCAACGTCTCCGTGAAGGTCGGTGACGCCGAGGCTGCCGTAACCGGGAACCTGAGGCTCATACAGGAGGCGATGGAGGGTAGAACCTCCGCCTGGGTCAGGCAGGTCGCGGGCGACGGTGTCGTCCGGGTATCCACGGCCGGGTTCGCCGGGGAGGCCGACGCGCTCGTCACGGACGAGATGGGGTTCTCGCTCGCCGTCGCCGTCGCGGACTGCGCGCCGGTCGCGCTCGCCGGGGAGCGAAGCGTCGGCATGGTCCACTCCGGGTGGCGTGGGACACTCGCCGGGGTCGCCGCGAATGCAGCGCGGGAGATGGGAGAAACGGGGACGCGGGCGTACATCGGTCCCTGCATCCGGGGTTGTTGCTATGAAGTATCCGGGGAACTGGCGCGGACGTTCGCCGGGAGGTTCGGTGAAGGTGTCGTCTCCGGGCGCTACCTGTCGCTGCCGGCGGCTATCCGGACGAACCTCCAAGAGGCCGGGGTGGAGCATGTCCACGACCTCGGGTTGTGCAGCGGATGCCGCCCTGACCTCTTCTACTCGCACCGCAAGCAGGGTCCGTTGACGGGCCGTAACCTGGCGGCCGTGTCGAGGACGCCGGTGTGAGGGAGAGCGGAGAAGCGTTGGAGGCGCAGGTGCGGCGGCGTCTCGCCGTCGTACGGGAGAACGTGGCGGCGGGGCTGGCTCGGAGCGGGCGCGGGCCGGATGAGACGCGCATCCTCGTGGCGAGCAAATACTATGAGCCGGAGCAGATGTGTGCCCTCGCCGCGGCTGGCGTGGACCTCGTCGGGGAGAACCGCGCGCAGGACCTCGCCGCGAAGCAAGAGACCTTCGGGGACGCCTTCGAGTGGCACTTTATCGGCCACCTTCAGCGGAGGAAGGCCAGGGATGTCGTTGGCCGGGTCGGGCTCGTGCATTCCGTGGATTCCACGCGGCTCGTTGAGGAGCTTGGCAAGCGGGCGCCCGAGGAAGGGGTGGAGATACTCGTCCAGGTCAACGTCAGCGGCGAGGAGTCCAAGTATGGTGTTTCGGAGGGAGAAGTCGAGCGCATCCTGGAGGCCGCCGCGGGGACGGAGGGCCGGGTGCGGGCGCGGGGGTTCATGACGCTCGCGCCGATGGTTGAACGGGCGGACGATGTGCGCTATGTTTTTGCGAAACTCCGGGCGATCCGTGATAGGCTACGCGGATGTTGGGGTCCCCATTTCGAGCTTTCGGAGCTCTCCATGGGCATGAGTAACGACTACATTGTGGCGGTTGAAGAAGGGGCCACTCTGGTCAGAATAGGCCGGACCATCATCGGGGGTGACGGCCCGTGAGGAGGCAGGATGGGAGTTAGAGATCGACTGGACAGCATGGCAGCGTGGTTCGGGTTCGGCGTGGAAGACGATTATTACGAGGATGAGGAAGAGGAAGCTTTGTACGGCAAGTCTACTTCCGCCAAGGGCTCGCACGAGGAGGAGGTTGGTCCCGCCGTCCGGCGGCTCGGACGAACGGAGCGGTCTTCGGCTTTCGGCACCTCGCTCGGGGATTTGTTCGGGAGCGAGAGCCCGAACAGGGGCGACCGCTACGCGGGAGGGCAGAACGCGCCGCACCTGCGCGCCGTCCCGGACAACCGCCCGGCCCGGGTGAGCGTGGTCGAACCAGCCAGCTTCAACGACGCCCAGGCACTCGCGGATCGCTTCAAGCGCCAGCAGCCGGTCATCCTCAACCTCCAGAGCGTGGACGCTGATCTGTCGAGGAGGATGGTGGATTTCTGCTCCGGCCTTACCTATGCGATGGACGGCAATATCCAGACCGTCGCCAACCGGGTGTTCTTGCTGACCCCGCGCAACGTCGAGGTCAGCGCGGAGGAGCGCAAGGCGCTGGCCGAGAGGGCTTTCTTCAACCAGCTCTGATGACGAGGGTAGGCATAATCGGGGCCGGCAAGATCGGCGGTTCGCTGCTCATCCGGCTCTCCGAGGCCGACGGGTTCGAACTCGGCGCCAGCGACGTTCATCAAGATTACCTCGCGCCCTACGCCGAGCGGTACGGAGTCTGGATCACACCTTCCAACCACGAGCTCGCCGAGCACAGCGACCTGCTGATAATGGCCGTGAAGCCGTGGGACGTGGGGACCGTCCTGGAAGAGGTTGCCCCTGCGCTGAAAGGCACGGAGAAGGCGGTCACGAGCGTGGCCGCCGGGGTGCCGATCTCGGCCATCGCGGAGAAGCTGCCGGAAGAAACGCCTGTGTTGCGGGTCATGCCCAATGTGTGCGCGTCTGTGGGTTTGGGTTCGGCGGTGGTGACGGCCAACGAGCCGGGCCGGAAGATGTTGCCGATGGTGATGGAGATCTTCCGCACCGTCGGGGACGTGATGGAGTTGCCGGAACGCCTCTTCGACGCGGCTACGGCGCTGCACGGCTCGGGGCCTGCCTACGTCGCGCTCTTCGCCGACGCTTTGATACAGGCGGGCGTGAGAGAAGGTATCCCGCGGGACGTGGCGAAGAGGCTGGTCGTCGGGACGATAGGAGGCACGGCGGTCTTGCTCGAGGAGCGCAGCGCGCATCAGGTGCGTGACGAGGTCATGACGCCGGGCGGGACAACGGCGGCGGCGTTCGTGGCGATGGAGAAGGCCGGGTTCGTCGGCGCGATCTACGACGGGGTCAACGCTGCGGCGGAGCAAGCGCGGGGGTTGGGAAGGTGATGTACATAGCCCTGGTTCAGGACGTGGAATACTTTGGGTTCTCGGTGGCTTCGTTGCTTTCGGGGATCGTGGACTACGCTTACTGGATACTATTCGGGGCCATACTGGCGAACATCGTGATCAACTGGCTCCCCGGCTATCCGTCGAGCACGTTCTTCCAGGCTGTGTACGATGCGGTGCGGGCGGTGGCGGACCCCATCCTGATGCCGATCCGGAGCCGCATCCCGCCGGTGCAGCTCGGCGGGTTCGCGTTGGACCTCTCGCCGATCATCGCCATAATCGGGCTCTCGATAGCGCGGAGCCTGCTCAACAATGTTGTAATCGCAAATTTCATCGGACCTGTGACGGGGTGATATAGCATGGCGATTCGGCCCACCGACATCCGCCGGAAGGAATTCAAGAATAGCCTGCGCGGCTACGACGCCAACCAGGTTGACGATTTCCTGGACGAGGTCGCGGAAGAGTTGGAGAATGCCAACTCGGAGAACTCGCGGCTGCGGGAGGAGTCGTCGAGCCTCCGCTCGCGGCTGGAGCAGTTCGACGAACTGGAGGGCTCCATCCGGGCCGCGCTGGTCCACGCCGAGCAGGCGGCCAATGACCTGCGCCGAACTGCTACTCAGGAAGCCGAGAGCGCGCGCCATACGGCGAGCCGGGAGGCCGAGCTCACCATCAACGAGGCGAAGGCCCGCGCCCACCGCATGCTGGCCGACACCTCGGAGCGCGTCGAGCGTGTGCAGGAATCCTACGAAGCACTTCGAAACGCCAGGCAACTCTTCGCCTCGGATTTCCGCCATCTCCTGAAAAGCTACCTCGAGGTCATGGACAACGCCGACGTGGCGAGCGCGCGGGAGATCGAAGCCTCTTTGCGGGAGCGCGTGGATTTCGAATCCATCGCCGCGGCCAGGATGGCGGCCGAGTCCGAGAACGCCGGTCTTCAGGAGGAACTGCCGGTCGAGGAACCCGCCGCCGAGACGTCCGATGATTCCACTTACGAGCACGAGACGTTGGAAGAAACCTCTGCCTTCGCACAGGACACTCATCATACGGACGAAGACGCTCCCGCCGGAGAAGAGTCCATTGAAGAGGAGCCGGTCGTGGAGGGAGTGTCCGGGGAGGGCGCCCCGGTCTCCGTGGGCGATGACCCTGAGGTGGAGGAGCCGGAGGTCGAGCCCTCGACGGCTGAGGATTCCGCATCCGAGGAGCGGGAAGAGTCCACTCTGGCGCGAGAGAGCGGCTCCCACGAGTTCTGGGAAGGCGCGGAGAAAAAGAGCGCTTCCGGGAGCGGCGAGGAGGACAGCCGCGTGTTCCGGGCCAGCCGCTTCCTGCGCCGGCGTGGTTGAGGGGCCTGTCAGAAGGAGCAAGAACGGCGCGTTGCTGAACCTCAAGGTCTCGCCGCGGGCCAGGAACACCTCGCTGGAAGGGATGCACGGGGACGACGCTCTGAAGCTCCGGGTCGCGGCGCCGCCGGCCGATGGGCGGGCGAACGCCGAGATCGAGAAGTTCCTGGCTGAGGTTTTCGAGGTGCCGCTTTCGAGCGTCGAGGTCGTCCGGGGGCGTCCGGCAGAGACAAGACCGTCCTCTTCCGGGGCGTAGAGTCGGTGGACGTTCAGCGTCGCCTCTCGGCCATGATCCACTAGCCTCATGCCGCATGAAGAGTTCGAGACCGCGTCGGAGGAGGCAGGGGAGCGTCTGGACCGGCTCTCCGCAAATCGTCTGGGCATCGGCCGGAGCCTGGCGCGGCGACTGATCCAGGCGGGGCTCCTGCGGGTTGACGGGAGCGAGGTCTCGCCTTCGTACCGGGTGCATGGTGGTGAGCGCATCGAGGCGGAGGTCCCGGACGAATCACCCAAGTTGGAGGAGATCCCCGTCCCCGTAGTCTTCGAGGACGAGTACCTGATCGTGGTTGACAAACCTGCCGGACTCGTCGTGCATCCCGGCGCTGGCAACCCTTCCGGCACGCTGGTGAATGCGCTCCTGGACCGGGGCATCGCCGGTGGCGAAGACCCGATCCGGCCCGGCATCATCCACCGCCTCGACCGCGACACCTCGGGGCTGATGGCCGTGGCGAAGGGTGAGCCAGCCTACTCCGGGCTGGTCGGGATGCTGTCGGCGCGGCGGGTCCGGCGCATCTACCGGACGGTCGTCGTTGGCGGCGGCCTACCGGCGACTGGCACGGTGGACTCGCCCGTGGGCCGCGACCCGGATAACCCCACGCTCATGGCCGCCGGAGTAGGGAAGACGGCCATCACGCACTTCGAGAGGCTGAGAGAGGCACACGGGTACACGATGCTCCGGGCGCGGCTGGAGACGGGGAGGACGCACCAGATCCGGGTCCACATGAGTGCCATCGGCTACCCGGTCCACGCCGACCCGCTCTACGGCAAGGCCGTAGAAGGACGACGCCTCTGGCTCCACGCGGAACGTCTGGCCTTCGAGCATCCGGTGACGGGGGAGGAACTGTGCTTCGAGTCCTCCATTCCTGAAGACCTTCGGGAGGCGGCGTCCTCGCTTGGTCTGACTTGAGAGGGCCTACGAGCTTCAGGAGTCGTGTTTCTTTTCCTGACTCCCGAACCACGAACGTGGCGAATCCTTTACCCTGATTTCGCATCATTCCGCCACGAACTCTGGGTCTTCAGATGGACGAAGGTGAAGGTGAGCATCGCCGTGGCCGCCCCGGCCAGCAGGAGGACCGTCAGGCTTCCGAGCGCGACTATCAGGCCGGCGATGGGGGCTCCCGCTCCGGCGGCGAGGCCCATTGCAACCTCTCCCAGTCCCTCGGCATGCGGACGCAGAGACGGCGAGACCGAAGCGGCGAGCAACGTACTCCCGCCGACGACCCCGAGGTTCCAGCCGATCCCGAGCATCATCAGGACCGCAGTGATCCAGGCCGCGCCGTCCTGGTCCACGAGCGCCCCCGCGACGCCCGCGGCGGCCAGGAGCAACAGGCCCGACGCGGCGACCGGCGTCGGCCCTACCCGATCCGCCATCCAACCCGAGAGCGGCGAGGGCGCGAACATGCCGGTCACGTGTACCCCGATGATGAACCCAACGAGGCCGAGGCCATGACCGTGCGCTGTCAGGTGTACCGGCGCTATCGCCATGACCGCCACCATCACCAGGTTCGTGGCCGCCAGAATGACCAGCGCGGCCCGCGCGGAAGGCGCGCCCAGTCCCGTTGCCAGGCCGCGTCTCGTTACCTGGGGCCTTTCTCTGGGACCGAGGAGCGCCGCTCCGCGTCCGAGGAGCGGGACTTTCGGGTTCGAGACGGTCGCGAGCAGCAAAGCGGAGACCGCGAAACATGGGATCGCGACCAGATATAGTCCCGCGAGCGATGGCAGGCCGATGATGGCCGCCAGATTTCCGCTGGGGCCGAGTAGGCTGGGGCTGACGACCGCGCCGAAGGCGGTGGCGAACAATACGGCCCCGAGCGCGCGCCCTCGCATGGCCTCGCCACCGACCTCCGCCGCCGCGTAGCGCGTGAGGAAGATGGCTGCGTTGCCCGCGCCCAGCAAGGTGGAGCCGAGGAGGAGCAAGAGCAGGCTGCTCGCTGCGGCGGCGACCACCACCAGCGCCGCTCCGGCCGCGCCCAGGACGTAGCCCAGCCCCAGGCTCCGCCCCCGTCCGGCGCTGTCCGTGCGCCGGGAGACGAGAAGCGCCGCGGCGGCTGACCCGGCGACGAGCAAACCGAGGGGCAGACCCGCCGCGGCTTCGGAGCCGGTCATCTCCACGCCAAGCAAGGCGCCCGAAGTCCCGCCAGCGGCAAGCCCCATGCTGCCTATGGCCGTTGCGACCGCCAGGACGATGAGGGTCCCGCGCCGCGTACGATCCGGCTTCTTGCCGTGGTTGCTCATGTACTCGATCCCAGATTTGCCAGCTCATCTGGCTCCAGGGTAATGCCGAACGTTTGCCGGAGTGCGCCGGGGAGATCCTCGTCCGTCAGGTCGCGGCGCTCGGAGGTTCCGTCCGGGCGGGCGATGGCGAGCTTCCGGCCGCGGAGCGTGTGCCGGACCTCCGGTGTGGTCCGAATGGCTACTATCTGCCCGACGAACGGTGAGTCGGGGTGAGTTGCCGTGTAGTGGTTATGCACGACGTAGTCAATAGGGCGCTGCGGCTCCAGGGTGAAGGCGTACAGGTCTGTCCATCCGTCCGGCGTCGAGGAACGCAACGACCAGATGCCGCCCTCGCGGCTTTCGAGGCCATGCGTCCAGCCGCCCTGATGAGAGATAGCGCCGTCTCTGAACGGTATCGGTTCGATCAGCGCCGCGCCGAACCCGACGTCGGCGAGCCACTGCGCCCCTTCAGCTTCGACGATTGACAGCATGTGCGTGCGTGGCCCTGGCTTGCCTGGCTGGACGCGAGCGGCCAACCTTCTCACCATGTATCCGAGCCGCTCCAGAAGGGCGGTGAATAGCAGGTTGTGCTCGAAGCAGTAGCCGCCACGGTCGTGGCGCAGCAGCTTGTCCTGCAAGCTTTCGATGTCGAGCGGGATGGTCCGGCCCAACACGATGTCGAGGTTCTCGAAGGGTATTGTCGCAGCGTGCGCGCGGTGCAGGGCATGCAGCGTGTCCTCGGTGGCGCTCAGGTCTCCGCCGTAGCCTACGCGAGCGAGGTAGGCGTCCACGTCCAACCGCTCGACTTCCCACTCGGCAAGAGCTTCGCCAGCGTTGTTGCGTTGCTGATCCACGGTGCTCATGATAGTTTTCCTCCTTACTTCCTTGTGATCTGATCTCTGGCGGTTCGTTGGTTTCGTATCCGGCTATGAGTTTGCCTCGACACATCCACCGTGCGCCGCTGATGCCCCGGATCTCCGTCATTCTTACTTCAGCGTGCATCCCGAGACCACCATTCGATGAGGTTGCCGTCGGGGTCGTAGAAGTAGTACGAGTCCGCGCCCATCCATTCGAGGCGAACCGGCCCGTACACCTCCACGCCCTTGCATCGCACGTGCTCGACGGCCTCATCGAGCTTTTCTCTACGCACCTCGAAGGCGAAATGCACGCTTCCCCAGCGCTCGCCTTCGGGCGACGGGGAGTGTTCCTCGAATAGCAATGGACCTTTGCGCAGGGCAATGCGTTGCGCCTCTCCCGGCGTCCCGGCCCAGAACCATGCCCACTCCTCGTCGGCCTCCTTCTCCGGCGTCAGGCCGACCACCTCATCGTAGAAGCGGGCCGCCGCCTGTACGTCCTCGACTACCAGCACCATCTCCGAAATACCGTTGCTGAACATCGCATGCCTTTTATTAGCGTCGAGAGATCCGCGCATCATACGGTGCAATCAGCCGTTCTCGCCGCGCCGCAGCCGGTCGAGGATTCTGTCTATGCGCCGCTCGGCCTCCGCTTTCTCGACGAACTCGTAATAGGGTTCGCCTGCTGGGGCCACGCCAGGCACGACGAGGTCGAAGTCGAGCGTGCGGATCAACTCCAGGCTCTGGATGTATTTCTCACGGACGGTCGCTGACCCCGTCGAGCACCGCCGCCACCCATTTGCCCCGGACGAAGAAGATCGTATCTCCCGTGAACAGGACGCGGCGCTCACCCGTATCCCAGAGGAAGGCTGTGGTCCCGCCCGTGTGTCCCGGAATGGGGATGACCTCGAAGTCGTCGCCTGCGTGGTGGCGTTCGGAGAAAGTCCCGGCGACGTTGCAGGTCTCGGCTACGGATTTGGCCTCTTCTTCGTGGATGTGAAGTGGTGCGTCGAACGTCGTGGCGATCCAGTCGCAGATCGGCGCTGCCTCGTGACGGTGGTTCAGGTATTGACGCGAGATGCCGCCGAGGCCGTTGATCTCCTCTCCTTCTCCCTCCAGCGTGGCGGCCCTATAGATGAGCAGGTTGCCCCCTTCGCGTCGCAATAGGAAGGCCCGGATCTCCAGCGAAAGTCCGAAACCCAAAGGCTCGGGAGCAGATGCGTGCAGACCAGAGATTACTTCGTTCATGAGAGACACTCCTCCTTTTTCTGTTGACTGGGTTCTGGGCAGTCGGCTGGCCGAGGCGAGACTCTCTTCACCCTACGGAGCGGCTATTCCGCTCGAACGCACCAGTGTCTATGCCCCAGGCGACGATGCGCTCCGGATGGATGCGGATTATCGATTCGGGGCTCTCGATGGCCTCTGCTCTTCCCCGGACCTCCAGACCCCGTGGCCGCCATGGGTCGGTGGAGGCGAGGTCGTCCACCACGAGGGCGGCGTGTCCCTTCCGCGCGACATCGCGGAACTTCTTGGTGTTTGTCAGGTCGCGCCCTCTGACATCTATCGTGTCCAGCCTGTCGTTGTGGGAGAACATGCCGACCGGCGCAATGTGTGGCGTGCCGTCGCCGCCGACCGTTGCCAGACGTCCGAGAAGACCGCTACCGAGGTACTCGATCTCATCACGGGTGAAGCTGCTCATCAGTGCCTCCTTCCAGTTCGTTGGACTTCCGGTCCCAGAGCTTTCTCCGGTTCGTCCGAGGTCGAGACCAGACCGGAAAATCGAACCGGCGTGAATCGCTCATTGGAATTCTTCGGATTTGGCGTCCACCTGTTCGATCACGTCTTATTCGCCTCTGCGCCGATCGGCGGCGTCACGAGCGCGCTCGTAGTTCGTGCGGAAGAGTTCCAGGGCGCCGGGTACGTCTTGTGGCTCCCTAATGTGGTAGCTCACTACACCCTCGAATCCGGCCCCGTGCGGCTCCGCGCATCCGTCAGAGATCAGCTCGTCGTGGATCCCCCTCGGGAACGCGAGATCCGCCATGCCGGTGTCGTGGATGTGCCCGAGCGCCCTTCGGCCGAACTTGTAGACGGTGGCCGGTGGAACCCAAAACCCGCCTTGCCCCGAACCACCCATGTGTCTCTCTTTGCTGACACCGGGCCAGTCGAGCATTTCGCGTTCGATCTTCTCCAACAGTCCGTCGTTCATTTCGCTTCTCCTTCCTGGCGTCGGGCATGAACGCGAGACGACGCTTGCATCATCCGGATATTCCTCCCTCGGTCATCGGCACGGGACCGGGGGGAGGAGATTCGTGGTAGTGGATCACCTTCCACCCTCCGCTCTTGCGGTGCAAAATGAAGGTGTCTCGTCCGTCAGCGATATGACTCTCCCCCTCGAGCTCGCCCTCGAAGTGGAAGATGCAAAACACGTAGGCGACGTCGCCAAGAACATCCACCGACAAGTCGCCAACCGTCATGGTCTTTACCCGTCCCAAGAATCCGGCCACGCGCTCGTAGTATCGTTCTATCCCGGTCCAGCCCCGCACCGGCTGGGCCGCCTCCTGAGCGATATAGATGAGGTTGTCGTAGTCCTGGTCCCAGATGGCTTTGAGCGTCTCTACGTCCATGGTGGCAAACCCGCGACGATACTGTTCGATGACCGCCGCGATCTCTTGCCCGTCCCGCTCACTCGCCGTCATCACGTTTCCTCCTCTCTGGATTGATTGCTTCCTTCGACGCTTCCCCGCAGCCCGAGCGCGGCTATCAGAGCGATAAGAAGTGCGAGGACCATCGCCAGAAAGGCGTCGGAGAAGGGAGCGGCGTCGAGGGTGTAAAGGGGGTTTATGGCGCCGGAGCCGGTCTCTTCTCTGGTTGCCAGGAACGCCCCGGCGAGCGCCGGGCCGGCTCCGCCTCCGAGGAAGAGCAGACCCTGGAAGATGCCCATGCCGCCCCCGACTTCTTCATCCGGCAGCGCGCCCGCGGCGGCGTTGGCGAGTGGGGACTGGACGAAGGCCATGCCAACGGTCAACCCCAGCACCCCGAAAGAGACAACGACCGCGGCCGCTCCGGCGGCGAAAGTGGAGATGAATAGCATCGAGAGAGCCATAACCGTAACCCCCGCCAGTATAGGAATCCTGACGCCGATACGGTCGGAGAGACGGCCGCTCATGGGCGAGAGGAGAGCCAGGGCTACGGCTCCGGGCGTCAGGACCAGCCCGGCTGCACCGGCGGAGAGCCCGTTCACCTCGATGAGGAGCAGCGGGGTGAGGACGAGCGTCGAGAGATTGGCGAGCATGGCGAAGAACCCGACGAGTATCGCCGCCACGTAAGCCCGATTCCTGAAGAGCTTGGGCGAGACGAAGGGGTGCTGGACCCCGTTTATGCGCCAGACGAAGAGTGACGCCGAGATCGCCGCTCCCAGGAAACATCCCCAGGAGGAGATGGATCCGAACCCCGCGCCCTGCCCCTGCGTTATGCCGAAGAGGAACAGACCGGCCGCCAGGCCGAGCAGGAGGCCCCCGATCAGGTCGAAGCGGCGCTCGTCCCCGGAGCCACCGTTGGGCAGCACGCGCCGGGCGAACGGGATCAGTATTAGCGTCAAAGCGAGCGTGCCCACGAATAGCGCGCGCCAGCCGAAGAGTTGCCCGACCACGCCACCGGCGACGGGGCCAACCGCCGCCGCGACGCCCAGGCTAGATCCGATAACCCCCATGCCCGCGCCTCGCTCTCCGGCCGGCAGGACCTTCGCCACGGAGACTATCGCGAGCGCCGGGATGGCCGCTCCGCCGATCCCCTGTACGATGCGGCCCAGGACGAGTACCGTGAGGCTCGGGGCGAACGCGCAGATGAGGCCGCCCGCAGCGAATCCGATCAATCCCACCGAGAAGACGCGCCTCACCCCGAAGAAGTCCGAGATCCTCCCGTAGAGCGGGACGCCGATGGCGTAGGCCAGAGCATAGCCCGTCACCACCCATCCCACCTGCGCCGCCGAGGCGTCGAACTGTGCTCTTATAAGTGGGATCAGGACGTTGATCATCGTGGCCGTAAGCACCGAGATGAAGACCGCCGAGGCGGCCACCGTCAAAAAGACACGGGTGGATGCGGTCTCTCCAGCCCTCATGGCTTCGCCTCCGGCGCTCATCGTTCGGCTCCAGTGGACCCGACGGCCTTCGATTCCATTGTCCGTGTCTTTGCGGACTCCGCATGCCGGTTCATGCGTTGGCGCCTTCCTTCGCCCGTTCCTTTTCCGGCGGCGTTGCTTCCTCGACTCGACCGGCTCTCAGCGCGTGGGTCCACCAGGCCAACTCGTCTAGCGTAGCAACGGCGCTCTTGTTGAGGAAATCGAAGTCCGAGAGGTCTTTGCCTTCCTTCCGCATGCTGAGTAGAGGCTCCATGCCGATGTGAACGGCTGTCCGGGTCGGAGCCATCTGAAGTTCGACGCAGATCAACCGCAACTGCTCTACGGCGCGAGCGCCGCCGACGCCTCCGTAACCGGCGAACGCGGCTGGCTTCTTGTTGAACTCAGGATATGCGTGGTCGAGCGCGTTCTTCAGGACGGCTGGGATGGAGTGGTTGTACTCCGCCGTGACGAAGAGGAATCCGTCCAGCCCGGCCATCTTCTCGCTCCACCGATCCACAACATCATCCGGGCTTGGGGACAGGCTCGACGCCTCCCCGTACAGGGCCAGAGGGTAGTCTCTGAGGTCAACGATCTCGACTTCTAGGTCGTCTCGTCTGGATGCGATATCGAGGATCCAACGCGCCGGCTTATCGCCGAACCTGCCTTCCCGGGTCGTGCTGATTATGATGCCGATCTTGGGTTTATCCATGGAGTCGAAATTCATCCGCGGTCCTTTCTCTGGTCGTTGATCGTCTCGATCACGCTCGAGAAGCCCTCGGCGCCGTGACCCTCGGCGACTCTTCGATCTATGAGAGCCTTGACGTGCTTCAGCCGGTCGACATCGACGCCACGCGCCCGCCAGGTATCAATGAGGTCGTCCATCAACGCCGCGTGTATGCTGAGGGGACCGGCTACGGGAGGGTAATCGCCGTCGTCGGCGGCGCGCGCGAACTCGCTCAGCAACTCGATCGTGGGGGTGAGCACCCCGCTCGCCGCCGGGGCGAAGGTAGTCGCGTCCACGTTCTCGGCGCCGACGAAGGCGAGGGTGTTGAGGTAGGCGACCCAGATCTCGTAGCTCAGGCCGATCAGGGCCATGAAGTAGACGGAGGCCAGACCGGCGTCCTCACCGTAATACGTGGCGTCCTCGCCCAGGACATTAAGTGTCTCCCGGTGAGTCTCGAAGGCGCGCCGCGATCCGCTGTAGTAAAGGCGGGCTTGGAGCGTCCCGATATCTTCCGGGTCGCCCAGGATGCCCCCGTCTATATACTCTGCGCCGCGCTCCGCCGCCCACCCGGCCGTCTGGCGGGCCTGATCCGGCGTCCCGCTCGTCAGGTTCACCAGGACCCGGCCCGAGGCGGAGTCGCCCACAGCGTCGAGGATCTCGCGCACGGCTGCGTAGTCCAGCGCGCTGATGACCACCAGGGGGCTCGCCGCGACCGCGTCGGCGGCCGTGGACGCGCGGAGGGCGCCTTTAGCGACGAGGGGATCGGCTTTGCCCGCCGAACGGTTCCAGACGGTCGTTGGGTGGCCGCCATCCAGGAACGCCTCGGCCAGCGCCGAACCCATCGCGCCCAGGCCGACGACCGTCACCGCCGTGCGCTCGTTAGCCGCCATCACGCAGTCACCCACTCGCGCGGCAGTCCTTTTTCCGGCCAGTTCTCTATCTCATGCCCGGCCAGCGTCCGCGGCAAATTGCTCATGCGCTCCCTCCTCTTCTGGCTTGCCCGGTGCATCTTTATCTTGGAACGCAAGAGGGGTGGTTGCATCGTGCGGGGGGACGGTTTTCGGCCTGTACCAAAGTACGGGTCTCCGGCGATGGCCTCCGGCTTGACGACGCCTTCTCGCTCTGGTAGCTTGCTTGACAACGAGAACCGGCCTTTAACGGCGTCCCGAGAGGCGCGAAGGGGGTTACGATTTGGACCGAACGAGCGTCCACGAGCACTCGCGGGTGCTCTCCGTCGACGGCATGAGCCGCTCCCTGCGGCGTATTTCGCACGAGATCCTGGAACGTAACGCCTCCGTCCTCGAAAGCCTCGCGCTGGTCGGGGTGCTGACGCGCGGCGTGCCTCTGGCGCGTCGCATCGCGGACAACCTCGGGCAG
This sequence comes from Rubrobacteraceae bacterium, assembly GCA_051003015.1. GTDB lineage: Bacteria > Actinomycetota > Rubrobacteria > Rubrobacterales > Rubrobacteraceae > JACDGB01. The sequence continues at coordinate 14,668 of JBPCLT010000157.1, forward strand.
TTCGAGGGGCTGGACGTGCCCGTGGGTTCCCTGGATATCACGCTGCACCGGGACGATCTCGACGGCGAGGAGCCCGAAATGGGGGAGAGCGACGTGGGTTTCGATGTCACGGGCCGCACGGTCGTGCTGGTGGATGACGTGCTGTACACGGGACGCACGGCGCGAGCGGCGATGGACGCGCTCCTGGATCTGGGACGGCCCGCCGCCATCCGGCTCGCCATCCTGGTGGATCGGGGACACAGGGAGTTGCCCATCAGGGCTGATTACGTGGGGAAGAACGTGCCGACGGCTCGCGGGGAGCGGGTGAGCGTGGGCCTGGAGGAGACCGACGGGGAGGACGGGGTGATCGTCGTTGCGCAGTAGAGATTTCCTGACGCTCGAAGAAACGAGCCGTGAAGAGTTGCGCGAGGTCCTCGACCTTGCCCGTGACGTGTCGGACGGACGCCTTGCGAGCCCGCTCGCCGGAAAGACCGTGTGCCTGGCCTTCTTCGAGGCTTCGACCCGGACGGCGGTCTCGTTCGAGCTCGCGGCGCGGCGGAGCGGGGCCGATGTGATCTCCCTCTCCGAGAATGGCTCCGCCATCTCCAAAGGCGAGTCTCTGGTGGATACCGTCGTGACCCTGGACAGCCTCGGCGCTGACACGCTCGTCCTCCGGCACCCGGCAGCCGGCGCCGCGAAGCTGGCCGCCCGTCACGCCCGTGCGGCGGTGGTGAACGCGGGCGACGGCCGCGGCCAGCACCCGACCCAGGCCCTCCTCGACCTGTACGCCCTGAGCGAAGCGTTCGGCGGCCTCGACGAGCTATCCGGGCGGAGGGTCGCTATCGCCGGGGACGTGCTGCATAGCCGGGTGGCGCGAAGCGTGATACCCGCCCTTCGAACCGCCGGCATGGAGGTCGCCCTCACGGCCCCGCGCACCCTCCTGCCCCTCGAAACCGACGTGTGGGACCTTCCGGTCCTGCCTTCGGTGGACGCGGCGCTGGAGTGGGGGGCTGAGGTTCTGTACATGCTCCGGCTCCAGAACGAGCGGATGACGGGAGGCTCGCCACTGGTCTCATCGGTCGCGGAGTACGCGGCCTACTACGGCGTCGCGCGGCGGCACCTTCGCCGTGGCGTTCGGGTCATGCACCCAGGCCCCGTCAACCGGGGGGTGGAGATCTCCGGCGACGTAGTGCTCGACGAAAGGTCGCTTATCCCGAACCAGGTCGCCGCCGGAATCGCTGTCCGCTCGGCTGTCCTCGCACTAGCCACCGGTGTCGCCCACGAAGTAGCTGCATGATCCGGAACCCCGGACAAAACTCCGAACTGGTCATCCGCCACGCCCGCGTCCTCGATCCTTCCACCGGCCTCGACGCCATCAAGGACGTGCGTGTATCGTCGGGACGGATAGCGGAGATCGGGGACGGCCTGCGGGGCATGCGCGAACTCGACGCGGACGGACTGCATCTCTTCCCCGGCTTCGTTGACGTACATGCCCACTGGCGCACGCCGGGCCGCGAGGACGAAGAGACAATCGAGAGCGGATCGGCGGCGGCGGCGGCCGGCGGCTTCACCGGTGTCGTCATGATGCCGAATACAGATCCCGTCGTGGACAAGCCCGTCGTGGTCTCTGGCCTGCTCCGGCGGGTCGAACGCGAGTCGCGGGTACGAGCATACGTCTCGGCCGCCCTTCACGTCGGTCTGAAGGGCGAGCGCCTCACGGAGATGCAACTCCTGAAAGAGGCCGGAGCCCTCTGCGTCTCGGACGACGGGCTCGGCACCCCGTCAGCCGGGGTGCTGCGGAACGCCATGTTGTACGCGCGCACCGCCGGGATGCCTGTCCTTTTGCACTGCGAGGACCATACGTTGGCGACCGGAGTCGTCCACGATGGGGCCGCCGCCGCGCTGGCCGGGATACCGGGCTCCCCTGCCAGCGCCGAGGACGCCGCGACGGCCACCGCCCTCGTGCTCGCGGCCGAGACGGGAGCGAAGACACACATCACCCACGTATCCACCGCGCTCTCCGCCGCGCTCGTTAGGTTCTTCGAGGATCGGGCGGATATCACAGCCGACACCACGCCGCACCACCTGACGCTGACGGACGATCTCATCTCCACGCTGGACGGTACGTACCGGGTCAACCCGCCACTCCGCCCGGAGGACGACCGCGAGGCGGTCACGGAAGCCCTGCGCGATGGCACGCTGGACTTCGTGGCGACTGACCATGCGCCGCACGCCTCAGAGGAGAAGGAGCTTCCGCTGGAGGAGGCCGCGCCGGGTTTCCTCGGGCACGAGACGGCCTTCGCGGCGCTGCATACGGAGCTGGTATTGACCGGAAAGCTCTCGCTGTCACGGCTGGTAGAGGCGATGTCGTGCGCTCCTGGCCGGTGGGTCGGGGAGAGCGGGAGCCTGGCGGTGGGGGAACCGGCTGACTTGATATTGGCCGACCTCTCGGAGGGATGGACGGTTGGCCGGGAGTCGCTGTCGAGCCGGTCGTGGAACTCGCCTTATCTGGGGAAAAATCTGACGGGCCGGGTCGTGGGTACTATAGTTGGCGGAGAGCTTGTGTACGACAGGATGGGAGCGCGATTTGGAGTACGGTCGTAGCCGGGCGACGGTGGTTCTCGAAGATGGGGCCGTCTTCGAGGGATGGACCTTCGCCGGTGACGAAGATGGTGAGGTCGCCGGCGAGGTCGTCTTCACTACGAGCATGGTCGGGTATCAGGAGACCCTCACCGACCCTTCGTATCGCGGTCAGATCCTGCTTTTCACTTACCCGCTCATCGGGAACTACGGCGTGATCCCTGGCGAAGAAGAGTCCCAAAAGGTGCAGGCCGCCGCTGTCCTGGTGCGTGAGTACACTCCGCATCACAGCAACTGGGCCAGCGAACGCTCCCTGGCCGCTCTCCTCTCCGAGAGCGGCGTGATGGGCGTGGAAGGGCTGGATACCCGCGCCCTCACCCGTCACCTGCGGGACAAGGGCGCGATGCGCGGCGTCATCTCCACCGTCGAACACGACCCGAAGGTTCTGCGGGAGAGAGCCAACGCCCATCCCTCGATGCTCGGCCTCGACCTCGCCTCCACCAGCTCAGATATCACCGAGCCAACCCTCATGCCGGCCATCGGTGAGGAACGCTGCCGCGTCACGGCCCTTGATTATGGCGTGAAAGGCTCGATTTACAGGGAGTTGAGAAATCGCGGCGCGTCGGTGCTCGCCATGCCCGGTTCCACGAGCGCGGATGAGGTTTTGGCTTCGGA
>JBPCLT010000158.1:0-3522 GCA_051003015.1 Rubrobacteraceae bacterium
TCAGCTTCTCGGGTTCGACGCGGGGCCCTGGCTTTCTGCGCAAACATTGGTTGGTTACCGACTTTCGTCGGACGAAAACCCTTCTAGCAAAAAAGGCCGGGGGTCGCGCCCCGGCCCAACAAGCTGACCGCTGAAAGCTGATAGCTGACGGCGGCGGTAGCCTCGGGCTACCGCCTCGCTTCCGCCTCCGTCTCGGCTTCGGCCTCTTCCTGCGGTATGGCGCCGCCGGAGATCTGGACGATGTCGTCCTCTATGGAGGAGATGGTGCCGTCCATGCCGCTCCAGACGCCGATGGAGAAGCCGTCTTCGACGGGCTCGCCGATCTTCTGTCCGAAGGAGACCTCGTCGCCCTCGGAGACGAGCGGGGTGGCGGGCTTGAGGAAACGGCCGCCGAGCGGGAGGCTCACGCCGCTGACCTTGCCCACGAGCGAGGTGACGCCCTCCTCGGGGAGCTTGGTCTTTATGTCAGCGTACTCCTTGGAGGCCACGCCTTTGGGGATGATGAGGAAGCCATTGGTGGTGCGGCGCACGTAGGCGTCGCCCTCGCCGAGGGACTCGATGCCCATCTCGTTTAGGTAAGGACCGCCGTCGATGACGGAGACGTTGCCGGCCTCTGCCTCGACGTCCATGCCGGCGAGCTTTATGAGCTCGGTGGCGGACGAGCCGAGCGGCGCCTCGAAGAGCTTGAGCGGGAGGTCGGGGCCGAAGACGTTCACGAACTTGGTCGTCATGGGCCGGCCCAGGAAGAACGCGTTGTAGATGTTGAGCAAGGTCTCCGAGTTCTGGACGATGTGCCCGGCGTCGAGCGGGAGCCCGGGACGCTTGGAGCCGTCGGGCATCTCGACCCGCCGCGGCACCCACTGGCCCTTGTCCTCGTTGAAGATGTTCTTGATGAGCGTCTTCTCCTCGCCCATCGAGTACTTGTCCGGCACCAGGCTCACGGAGTAGAGCCCGTTCGCCTCGTCCTTGTAGCGGGAGAACCACTCCTCGTCCTTGAAGTGGACGCCCATGATGACCTGCTCTATGCCGAAGATGGTCTTCATGGCGTCGAAGAGCTCCAGGAACTCGTCGTGGTACTCGCGGTGGATCAGCTTGTCGCCCCAGTAGCCAGGCTCGGACTCCGTGCAGTTGACGATCAGGTTCGGCTGCGGATTCTTCCACTTGAAGTACGTCGGGAACCCACCCCCCCCGGCCCCCACGATGCCGGCCTGGCGCATCAACTCGACCGCCTCTTCCCTACTGAGCGCCTTTACCTCGTCGAGCGTGCGCTTCTCTAGCTCAGCCAAAACTCTTTCCCTCCGAACGCTTTCTATACCAGATGCTTATAGTTACAAACCCTGCTTAACTATGGCAGTCAGTATAACCTTTGCGCTTTTGTGTTGCTAGTTCGGGCGGCACCGCTCTGGTAGACTCCGAGGGGTTATGAAGCTCTCCAGGCTCACGTCGAACCTGCTCCTCGCGTGCGGCATCATCACGCTCTTCTCGTGGACGACACGGGCCTACACCTGGTACGCGAACGACCTGCAGACGGACCCGTACCTGGCCTGGCTGCACTTCCCGATCATAGGCGTCTTCCTGCTGATCGGCGCTTATCTGGCTTACCTCGGGATCAGGGGCCGAAGGGCCACGCGGTAGTAGGCTTCAGGTTTTTGAGTTCGTAGCTTAACGGCGTGTGCCGGCCGACGGCTGTTCAGAGCGACGGATCAATGCTCGTGAGCATCGCTGTTGGGCTTCAGCTTCTATGGATGTTCGTCGCGTATCCGGGGTGCGCCGGAAGGCGGACGAGTGCTTGACCTGTAGCCTGGAACCTGAAGCCTGTGACCTAAATTTGCGGGTAGTCCAGGCGGCTCTCGCGGGCTTCCGGCAGGTCGGCGGCCGAGTAGTTGGGAACGGCGCGGCGGAGGAACTCGACGGAGCTGGCGACCTCCTGGCTGCGCGCGTGGTAGATCATGCCGTCCAGCAGCTCCGTGAGGTCGGCGCCGTCGGGCGGGGTCATGTTCTCGGTGGAGAGCTTGAAGACCATCTGGTGGTCGGTGGAGGCCCGTTCCTCGCCTTCTTCGAAGAGCTCTTCCTTTAGTTTCTCTCCGGGGCGCAGGCCGACGAACTTTATCTGGACGTTGGCGGCGCCCATTATCTCGATCATCTTACGGGCGAGGTCCGTGATGGCGACGGGGCGGCCCATCTCGAGGACGTAGGTTCCGTAGCCCTCGGCCATGGCGCCGGCCTGTAGGATCAGGGAAACCGCCTCGGGGATGGTCATGAAGTACCGGATCATGTCAGGGTGCGTCACGGTGACGGGACCGCCGGCCTCTATCTGCTGGCGGAAGGTCGGTACCACCGAACCGCGGCTGCCGAGCACGTTCCCGAAGCGGACCGAGGCGTAGACGGTCTCGGGGTACTCGCCGGAGAGGTTCTTTACGACCATCTCCGAGAGACGCTTGGTCGCCCCCATGACGTTTACCGGATGGACGGCCTTGTCCGTGGAGACGTTGACGAACTTGCTCGCCCCGTAGGCACCGGCGGCCCGCGCCACGTTGAGGGTGCCGAAGACGTTGTTGGTGATGCACTCGGTGGCCTGCAGCTCCATCATCGGGACGTGCTTGTAGGCGGCGGCGTGGAAGACGAGCTGAGGCCTGAGACGCTCGAAGATAAAGCTCACGCGCTCGGGGTGGGTCACGTCGCCGACAAAGACCTCCGCGTCGAAGAAGTCCTCCCGGCGAAGCTCCGTGTTCAGGTAGTAGAGGCCGCTCTCGTCGCGGTCGAGCAGGACCAGCCTGGCGGGACCCAGGCGCGAGATCTGGCGGGAGAGCTCGCTGCCGATGGAGCCGGCCGCCCCGGTCACGAGCACCCGCTTGCCGTTGATGTAGCCGGAGAGGGCGTCGAGGTCTATGTCAACCGGCTCGCGCCCCAGGAGGTCCTCTATCTGGAGCTCGCGCAGCTTGATGGTGCCCTCGGAGAGAAACTCGCCGAGGTCCGGCATCACCTTCACCGTGGCGGAGGCGCGGGTGGAGGTGCGCCAGATCCAGTCCATCTCTTCCCTGCCCGCGTGCGGCATGGCGATGATGACCTGGTCTATCCCGTGCTGGACGATGAGCCCTTCGAGATCCTCGACGGTCCCGAGCACTGCGGCGCCCTCTATATGCCGGCCGACCTCAGCCCGCGACTCGCTGACGAAACCCACGACCTGCGTCTCGGTCGCCGACGTGCGCCAGATGTGCCCGGCGAGCGCCACGCCCGGCTCGCCCGTGCCCACGATCGCAACCCTGGTCCGCCGCCCGACTTCACGCAGCGAGAGCTCGTAGAAGACCCGCGGATAGAGCCGCACGGCAACAAGCTGCACGTAGGCGAGCACCGAGCCCATGAGCGGTACCGAGAGCGGAACGGGGTTCTGCTGCGTGATCCCGAACCCGTCCGGCCCCACGCAGAACACGGCCAGAAAGAGACCGCCGGCCGCGATGGCCGTCGCGCTCAACACCTGCACGCCCTGGTAGATACCGGTGTACCTGAGGATGCTCCTGTAGA
>JBPCLT010000159.1:0-3311 GCA_051003015.1 Rubrobacteraceae bacterium
AGCCTGCACCGTGAAGCCGTCTATCGTCACCCCGTTCGCGGTGATGTTGAAGACAACGTTGTTCGAGTCGCCGGACTGAACGACGCTCTCGTCACCAGAACGGTCCCTAGCGTCGTTGCCCGCCTGAGCGCCGTTGACCGTCAGGGCCTTGTTGACGACGGGCTTCTCATTGTAAGTGCCGGGACACACCTGAACGGTGCTGCCGGCCACCGCCGCGTCTATGCCTTCTTGCATGGTGTCCGCCGCGGTCGTGGTCGCATCGCAGTTGCCCGCTTCGGCCTGACCATCATCGTCTACGATTACCGTCGTCGCTTGCGCCCACGCCGGGCTCGCCGCGAGCAGCATCAGCATCGCCGCCACGAACCCCGCCAACACCAGACGCGGCAGGCTGCCCGCGAGTCGCGCATACCTTTCATAAGTCACTGTAGTGTTCTCCTCCCTGTCCCATTGCCTTGAGTGTTTACATACTCGTTTCTCGAAACCCACGCGCTTGTCCCCGTTTTGTGACGCAGACTCCCCTCCTCCGCGTTGGCGGCAGTTCGCTTCCGTGATCGGTTATCGGACTGTTGGAATGAAAACTTTAGCTTCGGCGCCCGAAGGAGAGTACTTTGCTCGAACGGTGATGGGTTGCGCCCCGGAACGCTGAAGCTCCAGAGCGTCGTATGGCTCCAGTTACGTTACAGAACCGTTCGCACCGTCTGGCCGACGGTGGGGGTGTGTATCTTGTGGTTCGGGGAGAGGCGGTATGCCAGGTCGCTGATGCGCCGCCTCGAACCGTGGATCAGGATGATCTGACGCGGCGTCAGCTTCTCGGTGATGCCGAGGAGCTGGTCCTGGGTGCAGTGCGCCGCGAAACTGACCTTCTCGACCCGCCACTGCTCCTCCTCGCCTTCGGCCCTGTGGGCGCCGTACGCGGAGAAGGCGTTGGAAGGCAGGATCACGGCGTTCTTCGGGCTCATCGCCAGGCGTTTGCGGTAGAACGCGCTCGCACCGCCCTGCATCGTGACCGGCGAGGCGATGATGGCGCACGGGTTGGTCAGGATGCGCTCTCGGGCCTTGTCGTCGTTGGCGACCGCCCGGATGTTCTCGGAGAAGAAGAGCTCTCTGGGGTCCGAGTGCTGCAAATATGGCTTCATGTACCCGAGCTGCTCGGCGTAGAGCTTCTCGGAGGTCGTCACCACCGAGCCGTCCACGTAGATGAACACGTCCCGGTCCAGCCCGTACTCCCGACTGTAGTGCTTGAGGCCGAGGATGATCTCCTGCGCCTGTCCCAACGCATACGTCGGGATGAGGACCGTCCCACCCCGCTCCTGGGTGGTCTCGTTGATCGCCTCCACCATCGTGCGGATTGACTCGGAGAACGGCTGGGGCTTCAGATCCGCTAAAGTCGCCTCCATTATAAGGAGGTCAATGTCGCTCACCTCCGGCAGCCGCGCCGAGGGGATGGAGAAATGGTCCTCCATGCAGATGTCGCCCGTGTGGAAGACCGTTGCCGGACCTGAGGTGAGCAGCACGCTCGCGGCCCCCAGTATGTGCCCGCTCTCGGTGAGCGTCACGTTGGCGTCCCCGATCTTCAGGGGCTTGCCGAACGGCGTGGGGACGAGGCGTTTCTTGACCTCGTGGATCGGAACCCCGCCCGGCAGCCCGCCGCCCATCGCCGCGTGGTCGTTGAGCGCGGCCACGATGAGCCTGGCCGAAGGCGGCGTGCAGTAGATCGGCAATTTCGGATGCTCCTTCACCAGCAGCGGCAGAGCGCCGCAGTGATCCAGGTGCGCGTGCGTTATCACAGCCGCGTCAATACCTTTTAGATTCCCGAAATCCGGCGCCACGGGACCCCGGCCATCCGGTTTGATCCCGGCGTCCACCAGCACCCGTGTCGTGCCGAAGTCCAGCAAATGACTGCTGCCGCCTATCTCCCCCGCCCCCCCAAGAGCCCGGAAGGACAGCGTCGGACGGGGCTTGGCGTACGCCCGAATACGGGTCGTGGCCGCCCCGGAGTCCGCTTCAGCGTTCGCTTCTGTCTTCGCGCCATCTAACCCGGCGAGCGTACCTTCCGGCTTATTACCTGGAGAGGACTCCGGATCTTCGTCGTCCTCGGCGCTCCTGGGGCCGGAGTTCGAGGAGGACCGGGGCTCGCGAAGGTCGGCGTGGGACTGGAGGACCTTGCCCATGAACTCCAGCAGGCGGGCGGTCTGCCCGGCGGACTCCAGGGAGTTCGGCAGCGCGCCGACCTCGTTCTTTACGGCCCGGACGAGGAGGTCCCCGAACCCCTCGTCGGTGAAGCGGGCGCTCTTGAGGGCGTCCCTGACCTTGTTCCGCTCGCCCGTCACGCGCCCGAGTTCCTCGTGCAACTCTTCCAGGCGCCGGGCCGCTTTCGCGTACGCCTCGCGTTCGCTCTCCAGGGCCCGTTCCATGTGGGTGCCGCGCCGCTCCAGATCGGAGATCCTCTCGTTCAAGTGTTGCCGCGCGTCCAGCACGGAGGAGGCGCGCTCCTCTGCCCGCTTCACGCGCCCTGAGGCTGCCTCGCGCTCGCCGGTAAGAACCTTCACCTCTTCGGCCATCGCGGCGGCGCGCTCGTTGGCGGTTCGGGAGGTGAACGAGAGGCGCTCGTTGTCCTTCTTCAGTTGCGCCAGCGATTCTTCGAGTTCCTTGATGCGGACGTCCTCCGACGCTTGCTTCTCGGCCTGCTGATGCTCTCTCTTCCAGATCTCGATGAGCGCCTCGACGAGCGCCGGGTCCGTCTCGTCCTCTTCGCTCAACGACGCGAGAAGGAGTCCCTCGATGGTGTGGGAAGCGGTGTGATCCTCGACGTTCTCGACGGAGATGCCATCCAGGGCCTCGAAAGTCTCGGGCGGTATCTGCTCGCTTATGGCGGTACGGAAGGCGCCCCACGCCGCAGCGTCTTGCAGGATGCGGCGTGAGAGACCCCGCAGTAGTTGCGCTCCGCCGCCGGACTTGCGCGTCAGGGCATCCGCCTGGATGCCGCGGGGCAGAAGGACCTCTTCGAGGCCCGGTATGTTCTTGCAGAGGTCCGCCAGGGCGCGGCGCGTGTCCAGCCGGCCGAGAAGGCGCTGGACCAACTCTTCCGGCATGCTCTCCGGCGGCAGCCGGTGCGCCAGAAGCTCTCCGGCGTCCCCTACGGCATCGGGTTCTCCGACGTGTTCCTCACGTTCCTCAGTTTCGTCGTCTTTGGGTTTGGGATCTGACACAGGTACTCCCTCCGCGAATGTGAATGTGAATGTCATGTGGCGTCTTCATCGCGTGAGATTTTATCATGGCTGTTTTCAGACCTTTCGGTGTTCGTGTAGACT
>JBPCLT010000160.1:0-6426 GCA_051003015.1 Rubrobacteraceae bacterium
TGCGGATCTCACGTGGTACGGGACCCGGTACGGACGCTGGCCCGGAGGCCGGGCTCTGGGCGATGGTGGCGGCCTCGCTACTGGCCTCGCCCGTTACCTGGCACAACTATTTGCTCCTGCTCGCGCCCGGCGTATTGTTGCTCCTGGCACGCGGGAGGACCTCCCTCGCGCTGCTGCTGCTCTCTTTGCAGTTCATCCCGCCGCAATGGCCCGAACTGTGGCGGGATCAGGAACCCGTCCTGGCCGCCCTGGGGCTCACGCTATACACGTTCATCCTCCTTGCCCACTGGCTCGCCTTCCTGACCTTCGAGGGCGAGAAGTCCTCAGATCCAGAGACGGAGTCAAGCTCTACCTGATTCTCCTCGCCCCGCACCGGGGATAATCGGCGTAAACGGCGATGTTCCCGAGGGAAAGGCGAAGGATATATGGGTTCGACGCTCAGCCAGCGCATCGTGGATTCTCTGCCGTGGCTGGACGGCATTTCGGAGGCGGCGCAACCGGGGGTCCGGGAGGCCGTCGAGAAGAGCGGGACGACGGTGCGCAACGTACTGGACGGCGCCCCGATGGAGTTGCCGCTCCACCCGGCGCTCACGGATGTGCCCATCGGGGCCTGGACGGCGGCGCTGGTCTTCGACGGGCTGGACGTGGCTACGGGCTCCCGTGCGATGCGGAACGCGGCGGACGCCTCGCTCGCCGTGGGCGTCGCGGGCGGTCTCGCCGCATCTGTAACCGGGATCTCGGACTGGCGTTACCTCAGCGGCGGCTCCCGCAGGATGGGCGCGGCCCACGGCCTCCTGAACGTGGCCGGGCTGGCCCTCAGCGGGGCTTCGCTCGTCCTCCGGGCGGCGGGGCGCCGGAGGGCCGGGCAACTCGCCTTCCTCGCCGGGTTCTCCATCAGCGGCACGGCTGCCCACCTGGGCGGCGAGCTCTCCTACAACCACGGCTTGCGAGTCAACCGCAACGCCTTCGAAGCACCCGGCCCAGACGAATTCACGCCCGTACTGGACGAGGACGAACTGCCGGAGAACGAACTGCGCCGAATCGAAGCCGACGGGATAGGCGTGCTACTCAGCCGCTCTGGGGACGGGCGTATATGCGCCATCGCCGCCACCTGCAGCCACTTCTCCGGGCCGCTGGAGGAGGGTGTCCGCGAGGGTGACGCAGTCGTCTGCCCCTGGCACGGCTCACGCTTCGACCTGTGCAGCGGCCAGACCCTCGACGGTCCTGCCGTCTTTCCCCAATCCACCTACGAGACGAGGGTGCGGGACGGCAGCATCGAAGTCCGTGCTTCGGCGGAGAACATCCAGAACAAGGTGCGATAGCGTTCAGGTATCGATGAGCCTCGTCAGCCTCGTGGTCTCAGCGGGCGGGAGAAAGGTTAGCCCTTCTCCAGGCTCTCCAGGGCTTCGGCGGCGGCGCGTCGAAGGGCGCGGCCCGAGTCCACCCGGAAGATGGTCTGGAGGTCGCCTCTAGCGCGACCCTTCTCGCCTAAAGCGGCGAGGGCGGAGGCACGGTTGTAGTAGGCGAGGCCGAGCTTGGGGTCGCCTTTGACCGCCTGTTCAGCCGCCTCCAGTGCGCCGTGGGGGTTGCCGGAGGCGTCGAGGCTGGCGGCGAGGGCCGAGTAGTAGCGGGGGAGAGGGCGCCGGGTGATGAGGTCTTCGTAGAGGACAATGGCCTTCTCGTACTCGCCCTTGCGGAAAGCCATCCCCGCTTGGCGTTCATCGGGGGCTACGGCACGGGCCATCACGACCGTCAGGACGGCGGCCCCGCCCAGGTAGACGAACAGGACGGGGCCGTAGTTATCGAAGGTCGCCTGCTCCATGATGAACGGCAGGCCGGCCACGAACACGGCGGTGGAGAGGGTTGGGATCAGACGCCAGAAAAACTCCCTGTACTTCCGGACGCGCAACAGGTCCCGGTTCTGCCGCCCGATGAAGAACCCGAAGATCGCCAGGATCACCAGCGCGCCCAGGGTAGGATACAGGAGGTTCACTCGATCTCTTCCAGGAGCTTGCGGGCAGCGTTCTTGAAGCGGCGGGGGAGGTCCGCGTCTATAGCCCGCTGGAGGTCCTTCGCGGCCCGGCTCCGGCGGTTCGCCCTGCGATGGACCAGCGCCCGGTTGTAGTAGGCGAGGCCGTACCTCGGGTCCGCATCCACCGCCCGGGTCGAGACTTCCACGGATTCCTCGCTGTCACCGTTCGCACCCAGCGCCGCCCCGAGGAAGGCAAGGTAGCGGGCCAGGGGACGCTCCTCGGCCAGCGTCCTGTACTCCGCGATGGCGCTCTCGTAGTCGCCGCGCCGGAAGGCTTTGCTCGCCCGCCGCTCCGCCACCGGCGTGGAGAGGAAGTTGGCGATGAGGACCCCTACCACGAAGACCGCCACCCACGCCGTCAGCACGCCCTGCTCCTGGAAGTTGCGGATCACCAGCATGCTCAACGCCATCAGGGTCAGCACCCCGAAGGGGAGCGCCTTGCGGACGAGTACACCCCAAGCCTTCGCCCGCACCAGGTCCCCGTTCATGGAGAAGACCATCCGCCAGGCGAAGAACACCAGCAGGAAGGTCAGGACGATTGGCACGGCCGCTGCGCCCAAACCTATCCCCCTACGAGCCCACCGGCGCGGGCTCCAGCGTCTTCAGGATCTCCCGCGCGGGGGCGACCATCTCCTCGAACTCTTCGCCGGAGAGCGCGGGCCGTGCTCCTTCAGCGGAGACGCTTTCGGAAAGCTCGATCCAGGACTTGCACCCGCCGTACTCCTCCCGGAACGGTAACTCGACAGTATCCGGCAGCAGATACGTCCGCAGGACGAGCATCGTCAGCGGCTTCTTGGGACGCCACTTGAATCGGCTCTCCGCGTATTCGTGCGTCCACATGTGATGCGGGGCGAGCGCCGCGAGGTCATCCGCCTCGGAGACCTCGTACGCGCCAGCGACCTCGGCGAAGGAGGAGAAGCGCAGGGGGCCGTCGTCGGTGAGGTCTGGTATCTCGTCCAGGATGCTCTGGAACTCCGGCTTCACGAGGTTCGTACGCTGATGCTCGTAGCCGGGGAGGAGCAAGAAGCGTGTCTCGGGGACGGCGAAAGCCTTCTCCCGTATGCCGCCCTTGCGGACCACGAGGGCGGTGTCTCCGCGCTCCAGCGCCCGAACCGCGACCGCCCACTCCTTCAGTGCGTGCCGTAGAGAATCCAAAAGATCACCTCTCCAAGCCTCTAATAACGTGGTTCGTCCGCGGCAGATTATATGACCTTACGGATGCTGTCGCGGAAGGGCTGGCCCCGTCTCGACTCTGGCGGGTCCATCTTCTCGATGCCGCATCCGCCGGCAACTGGAATCGCAACAGAGACCGGGGGCCTTTCGACCCCGGTCCTTTGAACCTCGAAAAAACGCCGCCATCCCGCTGCGGAGTTCGCTACGGCAACGGCGTGGCGCGGAAGATCGCCGCGCGCGACTCGAGAGTATCCGGGTTCTCGAAGAACGCCGTGAAAGCCAACTGGCCCGAGTCGTTCAGGACCTCTTCGCAGAAAGTGAGGCCGGTTACCGTCGCCCCGTCCAGCGTATCTCCCTTGGCGACGACCCGGTCTTCGACACTGTCAGGGCCCACGAAGATCCCGGTGGTCTGGGAGTCGTCGAGGGTGGCGAGGAAGGCCACGTCGCCGTCGTTGTCGAGCGAAGGGGGCCTGAAGCCGAAGGAACCGAAATCGCCCCTCGTGTCGGCGACCGTCGTGAGGGGACCGCCGTTGCCTGTCACGATCTCCTCGACGAACTCCTGGTTCGCCTCATCGAAGAAGGATCTATAGAAGGCCGCAGTCCCTGAGTCGTTGAGGACGGGCTTTTGGACGAAGACATCGGGGTCGGGAGCCGCGATCGTCTGGAAGTTTCCTTCCCTTCCCACGAAGATGCCCGAGTCGAAGTTGATTGACTCATCGAAGGCTATGTTGCCGACGTTGTTTATCGAGGGGCGGGAATCGCTGCTGTCGAAGTCGCTGTTCGACGTGAGATAGTGCGTGGTGACACCGCTCTTCTTGTCGCCTCGCCCGGAGAAGAGGCCCTCATCGAAGTTGAATTCCTCGTCGAGCTCTGCCTTGAAAGCAACCTCACCGTTGTTGTTGATGGAAGTGTCGAAGCCGAAGAAGTTGAACTTGTCCGCCGTGCTGGCGATGGTGGTCGGTTTCTTGCCGTCACCCCGCAAGATAGCTTCCATGTTATCGTCCGTTTGCTTGTCTCTGGCATCAAGCCTCGCCGCGAACGAGACCTGTCCCAGGTCGTTCATCGAGGGGTTGAATCCGATGGTCTGGAACTGCTTCTGGTTTTCGACGATGGTTGTCAGGCTTCCATCTACCGCGTTCACGCGATATATGCCGGGGATCGTGTTGAACCCGTCCGGGGCCAGACGCCCTGCCCTGAACGCGATGTCACCCCGATCGTTGATCGAGGCACATCCAAAACTAAAGGGATCGAAGCCATCCTCGGCGCTGTCCGCCACTTTGGTGAATTCGTAGTCCCGCGCCTCCGTGTAAGCGGGCGCGGCGAGCAGTACGGCAAGTACGGCAAGCGCGGCCACAGCAGCGAATACCAGCGCGAACAATCGCGGAGCCGTGATCGTTGGCAAGGCAGCGTCTTTGCTTCTGGAGCCACGTTCGTGCGCCCTGTTCCCTTCATGAACCCTCTCCCTCTCGTGGCATGCAGGATCAATGCCGATTTATACGCACAGGCCACGCCAGGCGGATGGGTTTCCCGGGATACTTTTAGCGAAACTTCCATGAGTACCTTTAGCGGTAGCGTGACGAAGGCCGAAAACGCTTGTCCATGCGGTTCGCGACCGGCGCCGAACGTCGGCGACCGGTTCGAGCATAATATGACCTGGAAGTTCCGGCTTCGACAGGAGGATTCACATGGCAGAGCATGAGACCCCGCACCGCATAGAGCGCGACTCGATGGGGGAGGTCGAGGTCCCTCGCGACGCCCTCTTCGGCGCCCAGACGAGAAGGGCGCTCGAAAACTTCCCCATAAGCGATATGCGCTTCCCCCGCCGCTTCATCGAAGCCCTCGGGGCCATAAAGCTCGAAGCAGCCAACGTGAACCACGAGCTTGGCGGCCTCGATGAGGGTCTCAGGGACGCCATCGTCCGGGCGGCGGAGGAGGTCGTGGAAGGCTCGTTGGACAACCAGTTCGTCCTGGATATCTTCCAGACCGGGAGCGGAACCTCGACCAACATGAACGCCAACGAGGTGATCTCCAACCGGGCCGTCCAGATCCTGGGCGGCGAGCTAGGCGCGAAGGAGCCAGTCCATCCCAACGACCACGTCAACCGGGGGCAGTCGTCGAACGATGTGATCCCCACGGCCATCCACCTCGCGGCCCTCATATCCATCGAGCGCGACCTCCTACCCGCGCTCCACAAGCTGCGAGACTCTTTGGGTGGCAAGGCCGTGGAGTTCGACGGTGTCGTCAAGACCGGCAGGACGCACCTCCAGGATGCCACCCCGATCCGTCTCGGTCAGGAGTTCGAAGGCTACGCCGGCCAGATAGAACGCGGAATAAAGCGCGTCGAGAAGGCCCGCGAAGACCTCGCCGAAGTCGCCCTCGGCGGCACGGCGGTCGGCACCGGCGTCAACACCCACCCCGAGTTCGCGGGCAAGGTGTGCGAGAGACTCAGCAACCGCTTCGGCGTCGAGGTGCGGGAGACGGAGAACCACTTCCAGGCCCAGAGCGCGATGGACGCGGCAGTATCTGCGAGCGGCGCATTGAAGACCGTCGCCGTGAGCATACTTAAGATCTCCAACGACATCCGCTGGCTGGGGGCCGGGCCGCGAGCCAACCTGGCCGAGATAGCATTGCCCGAGGTGCAGCCTGGGTCTTCGATCATGCCTGGCAAGGTGAACCCCGTGATCGCCGAGTCCGCCGCGATGGTCTCCGCCCAGGTAATCGGCAACGACGCCACGATAGCCGTGGCGGGACAGAGCGGCAGCTTCGAGCTTAACGTCATGCTCCCCGTCATCGCGCACAACCTCCTCCAGTCCATAGAGCTTCTGGCGAGCACCGCCGACAACTTCACCGACCAGTGCATAGCGGGCCTTACCGCCACCGAGCGTGGCCCCGAGCTGGTCGAGCAGGGCCTCATGCTTGCCACGGCCCTCGCCCCAGAGGTCGGCTACGACAAGGCGGCCGAAATCTCCAAGAAAGCCTACAAGACCGGCCAGACCATCCGCGAGGTCGCCCGCGAGGAGACCGGCCTCTCGGAAGAAGAATTGGAACGGCTGCTCGATGCCCGGAAGATGACGGAGAGGTAGAATAGCGGGGAGCGCCAACTACAGAGAGAAGCAGGTCAGTGCGCAAAGTAGTACGAAAGTTCGCCCTCGAAGAGCAGCCGAGCGACTTCGCCTACTGGCAGAAGCAGTCTTACGAGGCGCGGCTGGCGGCCCTGGAGG
>JBPCLT010000161.1:0-10972 GCA_051003015.1 Rubrobacteraceae bacterium
AGGTCGCGACCAAGACCAACGACGTCGCGGGCGACGGGACGACGACGGCTACGGTGCTCGCTCAGGTCATCGTGCGCGAGGGCCTGAAGAACGTGGCGGCTGGGGCCAACCCGGTCATCCTGCGCGCCGGTGTGGACAAGGCCGTGACCGCGGCCGTGGAGGCCATCAAGGGCCAGTCCACGGAGATATCCGGGCGCGATGAGATCTCGCGCGTCGGAGCCATCTCGGCCCGTTCCGAAGATATCGGCAACGTCATCGCCGACGCCATAGACAAGGTTGGCAAGGACGGCGTGGTGAACGTCGAGGAGGGCCAGACCTTCGGGCTGGAGCTGGAATTCACCGAGGGCATGCAGTTCGACAAGGGCTACCTGAGCCCGTACTTCGTCACGGACCAGGAGAGGATGGAGGCGTCGCTCGACGACCCGTACATCCTCATCGCCAACCAGAAGATCGGCAACGTCCAGGACGTGCTGCCGATCCTCAATCAGGTGATGCAGTCCAACCGTCCGCTCCTCATCATCTCCGAGGACGTGGAAGGCGAGGCTTTGGCAACCCTGATCGTCAACAAGCTGCGCGGCACGTTCAATGCGGCGGCGGGCAAGGCTCCTGGCTTCGGTGACCGGCGCAAGCGGATGATGGAGGACATCGCCACCCTCACCGGCGGCGAGGTCATCACCGAGGAGTTGGGATTGAAGCTGGAGAACACCCAGCTCAACCAGCTTGGCCGGGCTCGCAGGGTCGTCATCACCAAGGACGACACCGTCATCGTTGACGGCGCTGGCGACACCGAGCGCATCACGGGCCGGATCAACCAGATCCGCTCCGAGCTCGAGTCCACCGACTCTGACTTTGACCGCGAGAAGCTGCAGGAGCGGCTCGACAAGCTGGCGGGCGGCGTGGCCGTCATCAAGGTGGGCGCCGCGACCGAGACGGAGCTCAAGGAGCGCAAGCACCGCGTCGAGGACGCATTGTCCGCTACCCGCGCGGCCCTCGAAGAGGGCATCGTTCCCGGCGGTGGCGTGGCCCTGCTGCACGCGCAGCAGCCCGTTACCGACCTGCTCGACTCGCTCGACGGCGACGAGAGGACTGGGGCGAGGATCGTGCATCGGGCGCTGGAGGAGCCGAGCCGCCAGATCGCCTCCAACGCCGGCGCCGACGGCTCGATAGTGGTCGATCAGATCCGCACACGCGGCGGCGCCATCGGCTTCAACGCCCTGACCGGTGAGTACGAGGACCTCGTCAAGGCCGGCATCATTGACCCGGCGATGGTTACGAGGAGCGCGCTCCAGAACGCGGCTTCCATCGGATCTCTCATCGTCACGACCGAGGTCGTGGTGGCCGAGCCCGAGGAGGACGCGCCCGCGATGCCAGGCGGTGGCATGGGCGGCATGATGTAAGGACTCTCGATAGAGAGACCTTTCGAGGCGGCGCTCCCTTGCGGGGGCGCCGCCTTTTTGTTTCGGGTGTATCGTTGAGGGTATAACGCTTGTCCAATAAACTAAACGAGCGAACATGGGGAGGTGAGGATATGAGGTCGGGCAACCTGGTGTACATCCTGGTGGTGGTCATTCTGGTGATAGTAGCAATATTGCTACTATCGAGGCTTCTCTAACAAAGGAGGTTGGCGCATGAGAGGGATACCGGGTGGCATCATCGGTTTGGTGGTCGTCGTCATCCTCGTGGTGGTGGTGATCTACCTGATCTTCTGATAACCGGAGGCTAGGATGAGCCTGAGCACCGTCATCTACGTGTTGCTGGTCGTGCTCGTGATCGTTGTAGTGTTGAGCTTGTTGGAGGTCATCTAGGCTCCTCGTTGGCTTGACCCCGCAAGCGGGCCGGGTGTAGCATAAGCGGGATTTGCGGCGTTTGGTGGAAAAGATCGTAGAGGCCCACGGGGGCGTTCTCCGTGGGCTTTTCTGTGCCTGCTCGTAGAGACCGGAAAAGGAGATCCCGCTCACATGGATATCGAGATAGGAAGAGCGAAAACCGCGCGCCGGGCTTATAGCCTGGATGAGATCGCAATTGTCCCCAGCCGGAGGACCCGAGACCCGGAGGACGTGGACATCTCCTGGTCGCTTGGGGACCTGCACCTGGACCTGCCGTGCCTGGCGAGCGCGCTGGATGCGGCCGTGGACCCGGTGACGGCCGGCATCATAGGAGAGCTTGGCGGCCTCGCCGTCCTGAACCTGGAGGGTATACAGACCCGCTACGAGGACCCTGGTCCCGTATTCGAGGAGATAGCCAGCCTCCCGGAACAGAAGGCCACGCGGGTGATGCAGGATCTCTACACTGAGCCAATCAAGGAGGAGTTGATCTTCCGGCGCGTACAGGAGATCAAGGACAGGGGCGTTATAGCCGCCGCCTCCCTGACGCCCCAGAAGGTACAGAAGTATCATCGGGCCGCCATCGAAGCCGGATTGGACGTGCTCGTGATCCAGGGTACCGTCGTCTCGGCGGAGCATGTCTCCCGCAGCGTCGAGCCGCTGAACCTGATGGAGTTCGTGCCGTCGTTGAACGTCCCCGTGGTCGTCGGAGGCTGTGCGAGCTACTCCACGGCGTTGCACCTCATGCGAACAGGGGCCGTGGGCGTGCTCGTCGGGGTGGGGCCTGGGCGCATCTGCACGACGCGGGGCGTGATCGGGGTCGGGGTACCACAGGCGACCGCCATCTCCGACGCCGCCGCAGCCCGCACCCGTCACTACATGGAGACCGGCGAGTACGTGAACGTCATAGCAGATGGTGGGATGCGGACGGGTGGTGAGATCGCCAAGGCCATAACCTGCGGCGCCGACGCCGTGATGCTCGGTAGCGCCTTCGCCAAAGCCGAGGAAGCTCCGGGCCGCGGCTACAGTTGGGGCATGGCTACTTTCCACCCGACGCTTCCGAGGGGCACGCGCATCCAGACCAATATCACCGGCTCGCTGGAGGAGATCCTGACCGGCCCGGCCCGCGAGAACGACGGGACCTTGAACCTGATGGGCGCGCTCCGGACCAGCATGGCGACCACCGGCTACCAGAATATCAAGGAGTTCCAGAAAGCCGAGATCATGTTCGCCCCCTCTCTCGCCACCGAGGGCAAACTGGAGCAGCGTTCCCAACGAGTCGGGATGGGCAGCTAGCGGAGCTTGGTCAAGAAGTACGACATCGAGTTCGTCGAGGCCACAAGCCCCATAACAGAGCCCGTTACCAAGTTCGGTGGACAACCGGTGTGGCTGGAAGAGCCGCAGTGGCCGTTGAGCCGAGAGCTTGGTGAGCAGATGCAATTCGTCTGTCAGATAGCTCTGGACCCGGAACTACTTGGAGTTCCATCCGGCAGGATGGCCTATCTCTTCATTACAGGGGAGAGCGAGGACGAGTGGGTGGACGGCACCTATGACCCGGACGGTGGTGAGAACGCCGTCATCATGCAGCCCGGAGGCAAGAACGACGCGGAGACCGTGGCGGAGGCCGAAGGACCATCGCTCTACACGTTCGTGAACGTCCGCGACTGGGGGGAAGGTTTCGTTCCGTGTGAATATGCCGTCGAACTCACGTCCGGTGAGGACCCGGAATACGTGAGCGAGGACGAGAGGGCCGAGTGGAGCGACGAGGACTACGATGCCTACTGCGACGCTCTGGTAGGCAACAAAATCGGGGGTACTCCGGTCTTCATCCAGAGCGACGAGTTTCCGAAGGGTGGCCCGTGGCGTCTGCTATTGCAGCTCGACTCGATGACGGTTCCGTTTCACGTCAACTTCGGGGATGCGGGCGTGGGGTACGCTTACATCTCCGAAGATGGAGAGAGCGGAAAGTTCTTGTGGCAATGCTATTGATCGAGGAGGCTGACGACTCTTGATCCTGGTCCTCGACTTCGGTGGACAGTACTCGCAACTGATCGCGCGCCGCGTCCGGGAATGCCGCGTGTTCTCGGAGATGATCCCTTACGACACGCCGGTCGAGGAGATCCGGGCGAAAAATCCCGAGGGCATTATCCTCTCCGGCGGCCCAAACTCCGTCTACGAGGAGGGCGCGCCGCGGGTGGACGAAGAGCTTTTCGGCCTCGACGTGCCGATGCTCGGCATCTGCTACGGGATGCAACTCATGGGGCTCATGCTCGGCGGGGAGGTGGGGGCCGTCCAGATCCGGGAATATGGCCGCTCCGACTTGCGGGTAACGAACCACGACGGCCTCTTCGCCGGCACGCCCGAGGAACAGAAAGCCTGGACCAGCCACGGCGATGCCGTCTTCGCCGCCCCGGAAGGATTTGTCGTGACGGCCGAGACGCCTTCGGTCCCGATCATCGCTTTCGAGGAACCGGAGAAAGGCCGCTACGGGGTGCAGTTTCATCCGGAGGTGCGGCACACCGAGTACGGGATGGAGATCCTCAAGAACTTCCTCTACGAGGGTTGCGGTTGCTCCCCGGACTGGACGCCGGTGAACATCATCACGGATGCGGTAGAGAGGATCCGGGCGCAGGTCGGTGATGGGCGGGCCATCTGCGGTCTCTCCGGCGGGGTTGACTCGGCGACAGCGGCGATGCTCGTGCATCGGGCCATCGGGGACAACCTGACGTGCGTTTTCGTGGACCACGGATTGCTGAGGCAGAACGAGGCGGAGCAGGTCGTGCAGGCTTTCGGGGAGAACTCCGACGTGCCGCTCGTCCACGTGGACGCAAAGGGCCGCTTCCTGGACAAGTTGGCGAACGTCACCGACCCGGAGGGGAAACGCAAGATCATCGGCGAGGAGTTCATCCGCACCTTCGAGGAAGAGGCAGGCAAGCTGGAGGACGCGAAGTTCCTCGTGCAAGGGACGTTGTACTCCGATGTGATCGAAAGCGGCACCCGCGACGCCGCGAAGATAAAGAGCCACCACAACGTCGGCGGCCTCCCGGATGTGATGGACCTCGACCTGGTGGAACCCTTGCGAAACCTGTTCAAAGACGAAGTGCGGGTCGTGGCGGCCGAACTGGGGATGCCGGAGAGGATGGTGTGGCGCCAGCCGTTTCCTGGTCCGGGGCTGGCTATACGGGTGATCGGGGACGTGACGGCGGAGCGGCTGGAGATACTGCGCCGGGCCGACTTCGTTCTCCAGGATGAGATCCGGAACGCCGGCCTCTACCGAGACCTGTGGCAGAGCTTCGCCGTATTGCCCGCCATCCACTCCGTCGGCGTCATGGGCGACGCCCGCACCTACGCCTACCCCGTCGTCATTCGGGCCGTCACGAGCGAAGATGCCATGACCGCCGACTGGGCGCGTCTTCCGCAAGACCTACTGGAGAGAATCTACAACCGCATCATCAACGAAGTTCCCGGCGTGAACCGTGTCGCCCTGGATATAACCTCGAAGCCGCCGGGCACGATAGAGTGGGAATGAGAGCCGTCAGCTTTCAGCTATCAGCCGTCAGCAAAAATGGTTTGGCCCGAAACGCCGTCCCAGAAAATGCGGCGGGGTGATAAGCCGTGCGCCAGAGACTTCTGTTCGACGGTGGATACGTTGTCGAAGACTGCGAATCGGCCTGCCAGGCAAGAGCTGACTGCTGATGGCTGATAGCTTCAAACTAATGACCTTTAACGTCCGCGGCTCTCAGCACCGCGACGGAGAGAACGCCTGGAAGCGGCGCGCTGGGCTGAACGTGCGCGTTATAGAGAAGCATGCGCCGGACTTGATCGGCTTTCAGGAACACCAGGTCGGAAACCGGCGCGTTCACGATGCGGAGCTGCGCGGCTACGAACGCATCTCCGGCCCACGCTACGAGAACCGCGAGCCCCACGCGCACAACGCCATCTACTGGCGAACAGACCGGCTGGAGCTCGTCGAGCGGGGCGGCTTCTGGCTCTCGGAGACGCCCGAGGAGTACTCCCGTTCCTGGGGGGCGCGCCACGTCCGCTCCGCCAACTGGGCACGCTTCCGTCTGCTGTCCGGCGGCGCGGAGTTCGTACACCTCAACACCCACCTGGATCACGTCAGCGGCCGGGCGCGGCAACAGGGCGCAAAGCTCATCTTGCGCCGGCTCGATGAGTTGGCTGAGGATCTCCCCGTCGTAATGACCGGCGATTTCAACTGCGACCCTGGCTCCACGACATACGACATCTTCGCCGAAGCCGGATTTTCCGATGCCCACCTCGCCGCGGGCAACGGGCGGGTGAACACTTTCCACCGATTTCGAGGAGAGGAATTCAGCCCGAAAAAGGCGGGACGGGAGGTGAGGATAGATTGGGTCCTCCTGCGAGATGCCCCGGAACAAGCGCGATGGACCGTGTACTCGTGCGAGGTCGTCCGCGACGCCGAGCCGCCCGTCTATCCGAGCGACCATTACCCGGTCGTGGCGCGCCTGTCGCTGGAGACCTGAAGCCGTTCCGTTTAACGTGGATTTAAACCCGAGTTTACATAAGTGAAACTAAATGCCGACCGCCATGCCCTATCATCGTGCCCTGAAAGCTGGCTTGCGATTCTGGTTCCTTAGCGAAGGGAGAACACGGGTTGAGTAGGATTGCGCGTTCGAGGTTGTTGACGGCGGGACTGGTCCTGGCTCTTGGTTTGGCCCTGGCCGCCTGCGGTGGAAGCGGCGGCGGAGGCGGCGGCGGTGGCGGTAGCGAGGAACTGTCGGGCAGCATCAACATAGAGGGGTCGAGCACCGTCATCCCGATCACCGAGGCTGTCGCAGACGGTTTCGGGGAGGAGGTCTCGCGCCGGGTGCGGATTTCTATCGGCGGGGCCGGTACCAGCGACGGCTTCGAGGCTTTCTGCAATGGGAACACCCAGATCTCAGACGCCTCCAGGCCGATAGACCAGGAGGACGAGGTTCCCCTCTGCGAGGAGAACGGCGTCGAGTTCATCGAGATTCCCGTAGCCATTGACGGCCTCTCGGTCGTGGTCAACAGCGAGAACGACTTCGCTGAGGACGTGACGCTTGACGAGCTCACCACGATGTGGTCACCCGAGGCGGAGGGCGAGGTCGAGCAGTGGAGCGACGTGCGCGACTCCTGGCCCGACGAGCCCCTGAGTCTGTACGGGGCCGGCACGCAGTCCGGCACCTTCGACTTCTTCACCGAGTTCGTGAACGGCGAGGAGGGCGTCAGCCGCTCGGACTACCAGGCCAGCGAGGACGACAACGTGCTGGTGCAGGGCATCCAGGGGGATCAGAACGCCCTCGGATACTTCGGCTACTCCTATTACGCGGAGAACGAGGACACGCTCAAGGCGCTCGCCGTGGACGATGTCGAACCCAACCCGGAGACCATCGCCTCGGGCGAGTACCCGCTCTCCAGGCCGCTTTTCATCTACGTCAACACCGAGGACCTGGAGCAGAACAGGGCGGTCAGGGAGTTCGTCGAGTTCTACATACAGGAGGGCAACCTCAGCGATTTCGTGGAGCAGGCGGACTATATAAACTACCCCGACAGCACGCAGCAGGCGATGCGGCAGCATTACGAGGCCGGCGCTACGGGTACCCTCTACAACGAGCAGGGCGAGTTGCCCGGTGGCGATATAGAGTCGGCGCTGGAGCAGTCGCAGTAGGGGGCGGCTCTCTACCGGGAGACGCGAGATCCGCGTGTTAAAGTACCGGGGTTGGCCGCCTGAGGCGGTCGGCCCCGCGCACGTTTTAACCACACGATCACTGGAGGTCTGGTAGGCAGTGGCGGTAGAAACCACAGGCGGGCAGCGATCCGAGGCCGGAGTGTGGCAGCGAAAAAGCCGCGCCAGAGAGATGCGGGAGCGGATCGTCAAGGTCGTGCTCGCCGCGTGCGCGTACCTCTCCGTGTTGACGACCATCGGCATAGTCCTGGTCCTGATCTTCGAGACCATAGGATTTTTCCGCGAGGTCTCCATCGTGGAGTTCCTCACCGACACCCGTTGGTCGCCAGCCTTCCAACCCCCTCGGTACGGCATCACGGTGCTTGCCAGCGCCACGCTGATGGCGACGCTCATAGCCCTCCTCGTGGCGGTTCCTATTGGGATTCTGGCCGCCATCTTTCTCAGCGAGTACGCCTCGCGGAGTTTGAGGGGCTGGCTCAAACCGGCCCTGGAGATACTCGCCGGCGTGCCGACCGTCGTCTACGGCTACTTCGCGCTCACGTTCCTGACGCCGTTCTTGAAGAGCACCATCTTCCCGGGCATCGAAGTATTCAATATACTCGCCGCCGGACTCATCATGGGGATCATGATCCTCCCCACCATAGCCTCCATCAGCGAGGACGCTATCTATGCGGTGCCGCGAGCCCTGCGCGAGGGTGCCTACGCGCTCGGGGCCACCAAGCGCGAGACGGCGACCCAGGTGGTCGTGCCGGCGGCGCTCTCGGGCATAGTGGCGTCGGTCGTGCTCGGCCTCTCTCGCGCGGTGGGGGAGACCATGATCCTCGTCATCGTTTCGGGCTCCCTGGCGCAGTACGCGGACAACCCCCTGAAGTCGGCGCAGGCCATGACGGCGTTCATAGTCTCGGTGGCCTCCGGAGAGACCGAGAGGGGGTCGCCGGTGTACCAGACGATCTTCGCCATCGGGATGACGCTGTTCCTGATGACCCTCGTGCTGAACTTGATTAGCTACTGGTTCGTGCGGCGCTACAGGCAGGCTTACTAATGACGCAGGGCGACCCTCAGACGGAACGCAGGGGCGGGCCGGAGAAGAAGGGAGCTTTCACCGCCTCGACCTCCACGCGGCACGCGCTCGACCGGGTGTTCGCGGTACTCGTGTTCGCCGCGACCATGATCGGGCTCGTCGTGCTGGGCGTCCTTCTGGTTGACGTGCTGCGCGACGGGCTTCCGGCGTTGAGCCTGGAGTTCATCCGCGACTATCCCTCTTCCGACGCGGCAGACTCGGGCGTCTGGCCCGCCCTGCTCGGCTCTCTGTGGCTGCTCGGGATCACGGCCCTAGTGAGCGTGCCGCTCGGCATAGGGGCGGCCATCTATCTCGAAGAGTACGCGACGGATAACTGGCTGACCCGCATCGTCGAGATCAACATCTCGAACCTGGCGGGGGTGCCCTCGATCATCTACGGTCTGCTCGGCCTCGGCCTCTTCGTGGAAGTCATGCGACCTCTGACCGGGGGGAACAGCATAATCTCGGGTGCCCTGACGCTCAGCCTCCTGATCCTGCCGGTCATCATTATCGCCAGCCGGGAGGCGTTGCGCGCTATCCCGCAGGCCGTGCGCGAGGGAGGGTACGCTCTGGGGGCGACGCGCTGGGAGATCATACGCAGCCACCTGCTGCCGATGGCGATACCCGGAACCGTCACCGGCACCATCCTCGCGCTCTCACGCGCCATCGGCGAGGCGGCGCCCCTGATCGTGGTCGGAGCATCGATCTACATAACCTTCACGCCCTTGGGGCCGAGGGACCAGTTCGGCGCGCTCCCCATCCAGATCTACTACTGGATCGGGCAGCCGCAGCAAGAGTTCCAGGTGCTGGCCGCCGCCGGCATCATAGTCCTGATGGCGGTGCTTCTGGCGACGAACGCATTCGCGATCTGGCTGCGGAACAGACAACAGAGGCGCGGTTGAGAAGTGCAGGTACCCCGAAGGAAGGGCGGCAGCAGACAGTGGAACCCGAAAAGACCAAGAGCAAGAAGCCTCTCTCCGGGCTCAGGGCGAGCAAGCCGAAGGCGAAGGAGGACGTGACACCCTCTCAGGAGCCGGCGGGCGTGGTCGGCATGGACATAGGCAACCTGTCGGCGTACTACGGGTCCTTCAAGGCCGTCGCCGACGTGAGCATGGAGATCCAGGCCAACAAGGTCACGGCCCTCATCGGCCCGTCGGGTTGCGGCAAGAGCACCTACATCCGCTGCCTGAATCGCATGCACGAGATCGTGCCCGGCGCACGGGCCGAGGGGACGGTCACGCTCGGCGATCAGGACATATACGCGAAGGACTCAGACCCCGTGAACATACGTCGGCGCATCGGGATGGTCTTCCAGAAGCCGAACCCGTTCTCGAAGTCCATTTACGAGAACGTGGCTTGGGGGGCCAGGATCAACGGCTTCAAAGGCGACATGGACGAGCTGGTGGAACGCTCCCTGAAGCAGGCGGCCCTCTGGGACGAGGTGAAGGACAAGCTCAAGCACAGCGGCTACGACCTCTCCGGCGGCCAGCAGCAGCGTTTGGTCATCGCCCGGACTCTGGCGGTGGAGCCGGAGGTCATCCTCATGGACGAGCCTGCTTCCGCTCTCGACCCGGTCTCGACACAGAAGATCGAGGACACCATGGCCGATCTGAAGAAGAGCTACACGGTGGTCATCGTGACGCATAACATGCAGCAAGCGGCGCGCATCTCGGACTTCACGGGCTTCTTTTATATCGAGAACCAGGGAGACCCTGGCCGGCTCTGGGAGTTCGACGATACGGAGAAGATGTTCTCCAACCCCGAGCGCAAGGAGACGGAGGACTACGTGACGGGCCGGTTCGGCTAGAGAAGGGTTCGTGATGCCGCGGGAGACTTTCCAGCAAGAACTCGACACTCTGCTATCCGACGTCCTGAGCCTCGGAGGCGAGGTCGAAAGCACCTTGGATAGCATGGTCCGGGCGATGGAGGAGCGCGAGGCCGCCCTCGCCGAGAAGGAGCTTGGCGTTGACCTGCGCTTCAAGGCGCGCGGGGCGGAGATAGACGAGGGGTGCATGATCCTCCAGGCCCGCCAGGCCCCTGTCGCCCGCGACCTGCGGCTGGTCTACACGGTGCAGGCCGTGACCAACCACCTGGTCCGCTCTGGCACCCTCACGGAGCACATCTGCCATGCTCTCGTGGACACCGCCGGATGCGAGCGGGACGAGGACCTCGAAGCGGCCTTGATCGAGATGGCCCGAACCGCCCGAAGGCTCTTCCACGAGGGGATGGAGATATTCCGCGCCCGCGACATAGACCGCGCCCGCGACCTCCAGGCCGCCGACGACAAGGTGGACCTTCTGTACTCCGAGGCGATGAACCTCATAGCCAACCCCTCCGAGGGTGGCGGTGGAGCCCCGGAGTGGCGGATGCGGGCCGCGCTGATAGTCCACTACCTGG